>NZ_JBJHAI010000012.1:0-112778 GCF_054050955.1 Modestobacter sp. SYSU DS0290 | reverse complement strand
CGTTCTCGTAGCCGGTGCGTGCCCAGGCCTGCAGGTTCCCGCCGACCACGGACCGGGAGCCGGTGGCGGCGGTCCAGTAGACGGCGCCGCCCTGGAACCACTGGGCGATCCCGCGCCCGTCGGGGAGTCCGCCCTCGTCGGTGGTGGGGTAGCGCAGCGGCCCGTTCTCGTAGCCCTTCCGCGCCCAGGCCTGCAGGTTCCCGTTGACCACCGGGTGGGCCCCGGTCGCCCCGCTCCAGTAGACCGGGCCGCCCTGGAACCACTGGGCGATCCCGCGCCCGTCGGGCAGCCCACCCTCCCCGCCGGCGGGCAGCCCCAGCGGCCCCGCCACCCCACCGGTGCGGTACCAGGCGTCCGCGATCGCGTTCCGGACGGGCGCGACGTTGATCATGATGTGCGGCTCGGCGTCCGGCCGCAGCCAGCGGAGCAGGCCGGCCAGCGCCTCCCGGTCCATCGAGACGCACCCGGCGGTGGGCCGACCGTTGCTCACGTGCAGGAAGATCGCCGACCCGGCCCCGGGCACCCGGCCGAGGTTGTAGCCGATGTTGACCGCGTAGTCGTAGACGGGCCCGCTGCCGTACAGGTTCTCGCTGGCGCCCCCCGGGCTGCTCGACCGGCGGACGTGCAGGTTGTACGTCGGGGACGAGGGGTTCCCGTCCCACCAGTCCTGGGTGTCGCTCTGGAACCAGGGCATCGCCGTGCCGGGGTTCGGCAACCGGCCGAACGCCTCGGTCAGCGGGTAGGTCCCCGCGGGCGTGGTCGAGCTGCCCTCGCGCGCCTGCCCCACACCGCTGCCACCGACGAACACCGGGTAGGGGCCGCGCGCCAGGCGCCATCCCCCACCCACGCGTTCCCAGGCGCGCAGCGTCCCGGTCGTGGCCGACGCCGACGCGGTCTCCACGGTGATCAGCTGGGCCGCCGAGGCGGGGGCGCCGGCACCGGCCGGTCCGCCGGACACCAGGACGGCGCCGGCGACCAGCAGGAGGACCAGCAGCGACCGCACCGCGCGGCGACGGCCCCGGCGGTGTGCAGGGGTGACGGGACGGGGCGACGAGCGGCGGGACACGGCGCCATCCAACCCGCTGCCGGCCGGAAGTCCAGGTCTGCGCGCACGCCGGGCCCACCCCTGCACCACCCGGCACACTCCCCCCGCCCGCCACCGGCGCGCGGGTGCCTGCGCGGCTCCCCTGGCCGCACCCGGGGACGCCCGGAGAACTAGGCTCCGCCCGGACACCGGGAAGAGGAGCGCGTCGTGCAGAAGGTCCTGATCGCCAACCGTGGCGAGATCGCGGTGCGGGTGGCGCGCGCCTGCCGGGACGCCGGGCTCACCAGCGTCGCCGTCTACGCCGAGCCAGATCGGGACGCCCTGCACGTGCGCACCGCCGACGAGGCCTTCGCGCTGGGCGGGACGACGCCCGGCGACTCCTACCTGGTGATCGACAAGGTCATCGACGCCGCCCGCCGGTCCGGGGCCGACGCCGTCCACCCCGGCTACGGCTTCCTCTCCGAGAACGCCGACTTCGCGCAGGCCGTCATCGACGCCGGGCTCACCTGGATCGGCCCCTCCCCGCAGGCGATCGTCGACCTCGGTGACAAGGTCGCCGCCCGGCACATCGCCACCCGGGCCGGGGCGCCGCTGGTGCCCGGCACCAAGGACCCGGTGGCGGACGCCGACGAGGTGGTCGCCTTCGCCCGCGAGCACGGGCTGCCGGTGGCGATCAAGGCCGCCTTCGGTGGTGGCGGACGAGGGCTGAAGGTGGCCCGCACCATCGAGGAGATCCCCGAGCTGTTCGACTCCGCCGTCCGGGAGGCCGTCTCCGCGTTCGGCCGCGGCGAGTGCTTCGTCGAGCGCTTCCTGGACCAGCCGCGGCACGTCGAGGCGCAGGTGCTGGCCGACACGCACGGGAACGTCGTCGTCGTCGGCACCCGGGACTGCTCGCTGCAGCGGCGGAACCAGAAGCTGGTGGAGGAGGCCCCCGCGCCGTTCCTCACCGACGAACAGCGCGAGCGGATCCACTCCTCGGCCAAGGCGATCTGCCGGGAGGCCGGCTACTCCGGGGCCGGCACCGTCGAGTACCTGGTGGGCGCCGACGGCTCGATCTCCTTCCTGGAGGTCAACACCCGGCTACAGGTCGAGCACCCGGTCACCGAGGAGACCAGCGGCGTCGACCTGGTCCGCCAGCAGTTCCGGATCGCCGAGGGCCTGCCGCTGGAGATCACCGAGGACCCGGCCCCGCGCGGGCACAGCATCGAGTTCCGGATCAACGCCGAGGACGCCGGGCGCAACTTCATGCCCGCTCCCGGCCCGGTCACCAGGCTGGAGATCCCCCAGGGCCCAGGGGTCCGCTGGGACTCCGGGGTGGAGGCCGGCGGCGAGGTGGCCGGTGCGTTCGACTCGATGCTCGCCAAGCTGATCGTCACCGGCGCCACCCGGACCGAGGCGCTGCAGCGTGCCCGCCGAGCGCTGGACGAGCTGGTCGTCGAGGGCATGCCCACCGTCGTCCCGTTCCACCGCGCCGTCGTCCGGGACGAGGCGTTCACCAGCGAGCCGTTCACGGTGCACACCCGCTGGATCGAGACCGGGTGGGACAACCAGGTGCCCCCGTACGACGCCACCCCCGTCGCCGGCACCGAGGAGGAGCCCCGGCAGACCGTGGTCGTCGAGGTCGGCGGCCGGCGCCTCGAGGTCTCGCTCCCGGCCGGGCTCGCCGCCGGCGGCGGTGCCGCAGCAGCCGGCGCGGCCAAGCCGCGCCGGCGCAGCGGCGGTCACGGTGCCCAGGCAACCTCGGGTGACTCCCTCACCGCGCCGATGCAGGGCACGATCGTGAAGGTGGCGGTGGCCGACGGCGCGACGGTCGCCGCGGGCGACCTGGTCGTCGTGCTCGAGGCGATGAAGATGGAGCAGCCGATCACCGCACACAAGGCGGGCACCGTGAGCGGGCTGTCCGCGGAGGTGGGCGCGACCGTCACCAGCGGCGCGGTGCTCTGCACCATCACCGACACCGCCGGCTGAGCCGGCCCCGGGTCAGCCGGGGACCGGACCGCCGCCCATCCCCTTGGGCCACGCGGCGTACCGGACACCGGTCTCGGGCGACCAGAGCAGCTCTCCGCCCTGGAACCCCTGCCGGCAGGACGACGACCCGCAGGCCATGGCGACCGTCGGGTACCCCAGCTGACCGTTCTCCCGCCCCTGCCCGGTCCAGGTGCCCAGGAACCCGCCGGAGACCGCATGGGCACCGGTGGCCGGGGACCAGTACACGACCCCGCCCTCGAACTGCTGGCCACACCCGCCACCGGACAGCCCGCAGACCATGTCCCCGGACGGGTACCGCAGCAGACCGTTCTCCCAGCCCAGCCCGGCCCACACCCCTCCGATGCCGCCGCTGACCGCCCGGGCACCGGTGGCCGGCGACCAGTACACCGCCCCGCCCTGGAAGTGCTGGCCGCACCCGCCGGCGACGAACCCGCAGCCCATCTCGCTGACCGGGTAGCCCAGCGGCCCCCGCTCGAGGCCCAGCGACCGCCACGTGCCGAGGATCCCGCCGCTCACCACCCGGGTGCCGGTCGCCGGGGACCAGTACACGACCCCGCCCTCGAACTGCTGGCCACACCCGCCACCGGACAGCCCGCAGACCATGTCTCCGGACGGGTACCGCAGCGGTCCGTTCTCCCAGCCCAGCCTGGCCCACACCCCGCCGATGCCGCCGCTGACCGCCCGGGCACCGGTGGCTGGCGACCAGTACACCGCCCCGCCCTGGAAGTGCTGGCCGCACCCGCCGGCGACGAACCCGCAGCCCATCTCGCTGACCGGGTAGCCCAGCGCCCCCCGCTCGAGGCCCAGCGACCGCCACGTGCCGAGGATCCCGCCGCTCACCACCCGGGTGCCGGTCGCCGGGGACCAGTACGCGACCCCGCCCTGGAACTGCTGGCCGCACCCGCCACCGGACAGCCCGCAGACCATGTCCCCGGTCGGGTACCGCAGCAGACCGTTCAGCCCGCCCGACCCGGCCCACGCCCCCCGGATGCCGCCGCTGACCGCCCGGGCACCGGTGGCCGGCGACCAGACGATGGTGCCGCGTTCGTACTGCCTGGTGCAGTAGGTGTCACCGGCGCAGCTGACCGCCGTCGTCGGCGCACCCAGCGGCCCCGAGTTGCCGCCGAGGGCGGCGTGCGCCTGCGGGATCGGCGCCCCCGTCCGGACGACGAGGGTGAGCTCCGTGGCGGTGACGCTCTGCACGGTGACGCCGAGCCGGGTGTCCGCCAGTGGCACCAGCGTGCCCACGGGGAGTGCGGCCGCCCGGTCGGCGCCCCAGTTGGGTGCGGCCGACGGGCTGCCGTCCAGCAGCAGGGAGGTGCTGTCCCCCGTGGCCTCCCGGCGCACCAGGAGCCCGGACTGCAGACCGATCCGGTTCGCCGACGACGAGCTGAGCCAGGCGTCCCGCCCGGTCCCCGTGGAGCCCGCCCGGTACTCCAACCAGTAGACCGCTCCCTGGGCGTCGACCACCCGCAGGGCACGCGGGTGCGCGCCCTGCCGGAGGTCGAGGCGCTCCAGGGTGTACGTGCCGCCGGCCGGATCGGCGGTGGCCACCGACGCGGACGGGAGGAACCCCATCCGTGCGGCGTGCACGCTCGCCAGGGAGCCCATCTGCTCCCAGGAGATGCCCATGACGTCGTACCAGTCGTGGTACGGGGTGACCTGGCACGTGCCCATGTCCACGGAGCTGTCGCACTGCCGCGCCGAGGAGTGCCCCAGGCCCATGTTGTGCCCGAACTCGTGGGCGATGACCGACGGGAGCGTGTCGCGGACGTAGACCATGCCCCCGGCGTCCACCGAGCGGCCGACCGTCCCGAGGCCGTAGGAGCAGGCGGTGGCCGTCTGGGGCACGTAGACCATGAGGTGCTCGGACGGGAGCCCCTGCCAGGAGGCAGCCGTGGCCGCCGCCTGCCAGATGCCCACGGGCTGGCTGCAGGTGGCGCTGGTGGTGATCCAGTCGACCCGCGCGGTGACGCCGAACTGCACGGCCCCGCCGCTCTGCTCCGACCAGAACTCGGCGACCGGGCCGTCGACCACGGCAGCCACCTGGTCCAGGGTGGCGTCCTTGTCCGTGCGGGTGGTCCCGGCGGGCTGCACCATCACCACGGTGACCGGGTGGTTCACCGGGCCGGTGGCCGGGGCGGTCGGCACCGGCGCGGGCGCCGCCACGACCTCGGCGGCGAGGACGTCGCGGGCCGGCTCCAGCCCCTCTGCGGACGCGTCGTCATGCACGGTCCGCCCGACGGTGACCTCGACCGTCGCCCCGACCGGGAGCTCGTCGACGTCGGTCGTCGGCACCCGCACCGCGTCGCCGTCGTCGGGCTGCACCCAGCTCAGCAGGCCCGGGTCCTCGCCCGTCGCCGGCTCCTCGCCCGGGTGCCCGTCGGCGTGCTCGACGAGGTGCTCCGGGTCGGCGTAGGCCTGGACCAGCTCCCCGACGACGGTCTCTCCGGCGGCCGCGGGCGCCGCCTCGGCGCGGACGACCGACCCGGCGAGCAGCGAGGTGGACAGGGCGACGCTCAGCGCGGCACAGACGACCAGACGGCGGGACGCCTGGCGGAGAGCGAGGGACACGAGTACTCCAGGGCAGAGGGGACCGCCCTCAGCATCGGCAGCGCCGAGCGGGATCCGGGCCAGCGGCGCCCGGATCCCGCGTGCGTGTCCGTGCCAGGCTCCCCGCGCGCCGCGGCCGCCCCGCCCGTCACACCGGCACGGTCAGCTGTGCTCGTCCTCGATCCCCATCAGCCGGCGGCCGGCCTCGGTGATGGAGCCCGACAGCGACGGGTAGATCGCGAAGGTCTGCGCCAGGTCGGCGGCGGTCAGGCCCTTGGTGACGGCGAGCGCGATCGGCAGGATCAGCTCCGAGGCCCCTGGCGCGACCACGACGCCGCCCACCACGACGTCGGTGGAGCGGCGGGTGAACAGCTTCACGAACCCGTCGTGCAGGTCGCCCATCTTGGCCCGCGCGTTGGTGGCCAGCGGCAGGCGCACGACCTCGACGTCGGCGTCCTCGGTGAGCGTCTTCTCCTGCACGCCGACCGTGGCGATCTCCGGGTGGGTGAAGACGTTGGCCGAGACCGTCTTCAGCCGGATCGGCGCGACGGCCTCCCCCAGCGCGTGCCACATGGCGATCCGGCCCTGCATCGCGGCGACCGAGGCGAGCTGGAACACCCCGGTCACGTCACCGGCCGCGTAGATCCCCGGGACCGTCGTGCGCGAGACCCGGTCGACGACGACGTGCCCGGAGCCGGTCAGCTCGACGCCGCACTCCTCCAGCTGCAGCCCGCTGGTGTTCGGCACGGTGCCCACGGTCATCAGCGCGTGGGAGCCCTCGACCACCCGCCCGTCGGTGAGCTCGACCCGCACGCCCTTCTCGGTGCGGACGACGCTCTGCGCCCGCCCGCGCTCGGCGATCCGCCCGCCGCGGGACTGGAAGACCTGCTCGACCACGGCGGCGGCGTCGGCGTCCTCGCCGGGCAGCACCTGGTCGCGGGAGGAGACCAGGGTGACCGGCACGCCGGCCTCCAGGTAGCCGGAGGCGAACTCCGCGCCGGTGACGCCGGAGCCGACCACGACCAGGTGCTCGGGCATCTCGGTGAGGTCGTAGACGTCGCGCCAGGAGAGGATCCGCTCGCCGTCGGGCTCGGCGCCGGGCAGCACCCGCGGGTCGGCCCCGGTGGCGATCAGCACGACGTCGCCCTCGAGGACCTCGGTGACTCCCCCGTCGGCGTCCAGCACCTCGACCCGGTGCACGGTCAGCCCGCGGACCTCGTCGGCGAGCCGCGCCGCGGCGCCGATGATCCGCACGCCCTCGGAGGCCAGGCGGTGGTGGATGTCGGCGGACTGGGCGACCGCCAGCCCCTTGATCCGGGTGTTCACCGCCGCCAGGTCGATGGCGGCCCGCCCGAGCTCGGTGCCGGTGACGCCGAGGGTGGCGGAGTCCCGGACCGCGGTCATCGCGCCGGCGGAGGCGATGAAGGTCTTGGACGGGACGCAGTCGGACAGGACGCTCGCCCCGCCGATGCCGTCGCGCTCGACGACGGTGACGTCGGCGCCGAGCTGGGCGGCGACCAGGGCCGCCTCGTACCCGGCCGGGCCGCCGCCGATGATCACGATGCGGGTCATGGTGTGCTGCTCCAAGCGTGGACCGTCGTCTGCCGGCCCCATTGTCACTGTTGCGGCGCCCGCCGTCGCCCACCGACGCGGGAGCGCCACCCCGGAGGGTGCTCGGCCGGTCAGCCGAGGAAGGTGCCCAGCAGCTGCCGGGCGGCCAGCGCGGGCGTGAGCTCGCCGGCGAGCACCTCGCGCTCCAGCTCCGGGGCGAGGGAACGGACGCCGGGGTGCTCGCGCAGCCGGTGCTCCAGGCCGTCACGGACCAGCTGCCACAGCCAGCGGACCTGCTGCTCGCGCCGCCGCCGGTCCAGCTCGCCGGAGGCCCGCCGCCGGTCCTGGTGCTCGACCACCGCGGCCCACACCTCGGCCAGCCCCGCCCCGGTGAGCCCGGCGCAGGTCAGCACCGGCACTGCCGCGCCGCGCAGCATCCGCATCGCCCCGCCCAGCTCGCGGGCGGCCCGCCGGGCGTCGGCCTCCCCGGGGCCGTCGGCCTTGTTCACCGCGACGACGTCGGCGATCTCCAGGATGCCGCGCTTGATCCCCTGCAGTTGGTCGCCGGTGCGGGCCAGGGTGAGGAAGAGGAAGGAGTCGACCATCTCGGCCACGGCGGTCTCGGACTGCCCGACGCCGACGGTCTCCACCAGGACGACGTCGTGCCCGGCGGCCTCGACCACGACCATCGACTCGCGGGTCGCCTGGGCCACCCCGCCGAGGGTGCCGGCGGTCGGCGCAGGCCGGATGAACGCGGCCGGGTCGACGGCCAGCCGGCTCATCCGGGTCTTGTCCCCCAGCACGGACCCGCCCGAGCGCGCCGACGACGGGTCGACCGCGAGCACCGCGACCCGCGACCCGGCGGCGGTGAGCTGGACGCCGAGGGCGTCGATGAACGTGGACTTGCCGACCCCGGGCACGCCGCTGATGCCGACCCGGCGGGCGCCCCCGGCGTGCGGCAGCAGCTGCACCAGCAGCTCCTGCGCCCGCTCCCGGTGGTCGGCCCGGCGTGACTCGACGAGCGTGATGGCCCGGGCCACCGCCCGGCGCTGGCCGGCCAGCACGCCGTCCACCAGCGCCGGGACGTCGACCTCCCGGGCTCTCGGTACAGAAGGCCCCGGGCTTTCTGTACCGAGAGCCCGGGGAGGTGGCTCGGTCACGGGTGGCCGAGCCGGGACGAGAGCGTGCGCAGCAGCTCCTGCGCGGCCTGGGCGATGACCGTTCCGGGCGGGAAGACCGCGGCGGCGCCCATCTCCCGCAGCGTCGGCACGTCGTCGGGCGGGATCACCCCGCCGACGACGACCAGCACGTCGTCGGCGCCGAGCTCGGCGAGCGCGTCCCGCAGCGCGGGCACCAGGGTCAGGTGGCCGGCGGCCAGCGAGGAGACGCCGACGACGTGCACGTCGGCCTCCACCGCCTGGCGGGCGACCTCGTCCGGGGTCTGGAACAGCGGGCCGACGTCGACGTCGAAGCCGAGGTCGGCGAAGGCGGTGGCGATCACCTTCTGCCCGCGGTCGTGCCCGTCCTGGCCCATCTTGGCCACCAGGATCCGCGGCCGGCGGCCCTCGGCCTCGGCGAACCGGTCGGTCAGCGCGCGGGTCTCCGCCACCGCCCCGGAGTCTCCTGCCTCGTCCCGGTACACACCGGAGATGGTGCGCACCTGACCGGCGTGCCGCCCGTACACCGCCTCCAGCGCGTCGGAGATCTCCCCGACCGTGGCCCGCGCCCGGGCCGCGTCGATGGACAGCGCGAGCAGGTTCTGCTCGAGCCCGGGGCCCCGACTGCCCTCGGCGGCGGCGCGGGCGGCGGCGGTCAGCCGGGCCAGCGCGTCGGTGGTCGCGGCCTCGTCGCGGGTCGCCCGCAGCTCGGCGAGCTTCGCCTTCTGCTGGGCGAGGACGTCGGCGTTGTCCACCCGCAGCACCTCGACCGCCTCGTCGGCGTCGACCCGGTACTTGTTGACGCCGATGACCGGCTGGGTGCCTGCGTCGATGCGCGCCTGGGTGCGGGCCGCGGCCTCCTCGATCCGCAGCTTCGGGATGCCGTCGTCGATCGCCTGCGCCATGCCGCCGTGCTCGGCGACCTCCTGGATGTGCGCCCACGCGCGGCGGGCCAGGTCGGCGGTGAGCTTCTCCACGTACGCCGAGCCGCCCCACGGGTCGATCACCCGCGTCGTCCCGGCCTCCTGCTGCAGCAGCAGCTGGGTGTTGCGGGCGATCCGGGCCGAGGCGTCGGTGGGCAGCGCCAGCGCCTCGTCCAGGGCGTTGGTGTGCAGCGACTGGGTGTGCCCCTGGGTGGCGGCCATCGCCTCCAGGCAGGTGCGGACGACGTTGTTGTAGACGTCCTGCGCGGTGAGCGACCAGCCGGAGGTCTGCGAGTGGGTGCGCAGCGACATCGACTTCGGGTTCTGCGCGCCGGCCTCGCGCACCAGCCGGGCCCAGAGCAGCCGCCCGGCCCGCAGCTTGGCGACCTCCATGAAGAAGTTCATGCCGATCGCCCAGAAGAAGCTCAGCCGCGGGGCGAAGGCGTCGACGTCCAGGCCCGCGCCCTTGCCCGCCTGCAGGTACTCGACCCCGTCGGCGAGGGTGTAGGCCAGCTCCAGGTCGGCCGTCGCCCCGGCCTCCTGGATGTGGTAGCCGGAGATGGAGATCGAGTTGAACCGCGGCATCCGCTGCGAGGTGAACGCGAAGATGTCGCTGATGATCTGCATCGAGGGCTGCGGCGGGTAGATGTAGGTGTTGCGGACCATGAACTCCTTGAGGATGTCGTTCTGGATCGTCCCCGTGAGCTGGTCCGGGCTCACCCCCTGCTCCTCCGCCGCGACGACGTAGAGCGCCAGCACCGGCAGCACCGCGCCGTTCATCGTCATCGACACGCTCATCCGGTCCAGCGGGATGCCGTCGAAGAGCTGCCGCATGTCCAGGATCGAGTCGATCGCCACCCCGGCCATGCCGACGTCGCCGACCACGCGCGGGTGGTCGGAGTCGTAGCCGCGGTGCGTGGGCAGGTCGAAGGCGACCGACAGGCCCTTCTGCCCGGCGGCCAGGTTGCGCCGGTAGAACGCGTTCGACGCGGCCGCGGTGGAGAAGCCGGCGTACTGCCGGATGGTCCACGGCTGGGTGGTGTACATCGTCGGGTAGGGCCCGCGCAGGTAGGGCGCGATGCCCGGGTACGTGGCCAGCGAGTCGAGCCCGGCGAGGTCGGCCGGGGTGTACAGCGGCGGGACGACGATCCCCTCGGGGGTCTGCCACGCCGCCTCGGCCGGGGTGCGGCCGGTGGCCTGCTCGAAGGCCGTCGCCCAGTCCGCGCCGGTGGCCCCGGCCTGCGGTGCACCGAGCTCCAGGTCGCCGAAGTCGGGGATCCCGCTCATGCCCACTCCTCCACCACCGTGGTCAGCACCGCGAGGGCGTCGCAGCCGGTGAACAGGTGCCCGTCGACGCCCTCGACGTCCGCGGTGCCGGCCAGCCACACCTGGGTCGCGCCGGCGGCCCGGAGCTCCGCGGCCAGCGCGGCCCCGTCGGCGGCGTAGTCGCGGTCGGTGCCGCACAGGCAGGCCACCGTCGTCCCCGCGGCGGCGAACCCGGAGGCGCCGTCGCCGGACGGCGTCCGCAGCCCACCGGCGGCGAAGAGGTTGGCGGCGAAGCCGGCGCGGGCGGTGTGCCGGGCGACCGGGCCCAGCGTGGCCAGGTAGACGGCCGGACGCGGGTCGGTGGCCTCGACCCGGTCGCGCAGCGCCTCGAACCGCTCGGCGGTGCGCACCCGCGGCAGCCCGCCCGGCCCGGACGGCGGACGCCACGGGTCCGGCCGGCGGGTGGGCAGCACCTCCGCGGCGTCCGGGAACTCGGTGACGCCGGTGACCGGGTCGGTGCGGTGCGCGACCCGCTCCTCCCGGACCGACCGGGCGGCGGCGATCCGCTCACCGACCAGCCCGGACGCCAGCGCGGCGGGCAGCCCACCGGCCCGCTCGACCTCGGTGAACCAGGCCCACGCCTCCTGGGCGATCGACTCGGTGAGCGCCTCGACGTACCAGGAGCCACCGGCCGGGTCGAGCACCCGACCCACGGACCCCTCCTCGAGCAGCAGGGTCTGGGTGTTGCGGGCGATCCGGCGGGCGAACGCGTCGGGCAGGCCCAGGGCGGCGTCGAAGGGCTGCACCGTGACGACGTCGGCGCCGCCGACGCCCGCGGCGAAGCAGGCGACCGTCGTCCGCAGCATGTTCACCGCCGCGCCGTGCCGGGTGACCATCGCCGAGGAGGTGACCGCGTGCTGGCGCATGGCCCGGTGCTCCGGAGCGACCCCGCTGGCCTCGCCCACCCGGTCCCACAGCCGGCGCGCGGCGCGCAGCGCGGCGATGGTGGTGAACTGGTCGACCCCGGCGGAGAGCCGGAACTCCAGCTGCCCGAACGCCTCCTCCGTGCTCAGGCCGCCATCGGTGAGCGCCCGCAGGTACGCCACCCCCGCGGCGACCGCGCAGCCGAGCTCCTCGACGACCGAGCCACCGGCGTCGGCGAACACGGTGCCGCCGACGACGACGGTGCGCCAGCCCGCGGGGGCGCGGCGGGCCACGCCGGCCAGCCCCGCCAGGTCCTGCTCCTCCCCCGTGGCCGCCTGCACGCCGAGCGGGTCCAGGCCCAGGCAGCCGCCGGGCGCGAGGTCGCTCCGCCCCTCGACGAGCGCGAGGAGCGCCTCGGCCGCGGCCACACCCCCGTCGACGGTCACCGGCGCGAGGTCGAGGTACACGTCGGCGAGCACCTCGCCGAGCGCCTCGACCGGGACCGCCCCCTCGCCGAGCACCAGCCACAGCGAGGTGACGCCGTTCTCCAGGTCGGCGGCGATCGCCTCCCGGGTGCGCGCCACGTCGGGATCGCTGTGCCGCTGCCGGACGTCCCAGCCGCCGGGCACGGTCAGCTCCCCGTCGACGGCGGGCACCGACGCGACCCGGGACCCGCGGACGTACGGCGGCAGCCCGGGCACGCCGACGGCGGCGGGCAGGTCGGCGACGTCCTCGGCGGTGTACAGCGGCGCGACCGCGACCCCGGTGGCCACCGTCTGCCGCAGCGCGTCCTCGACCGGGTCGGGCAGGTCGTCGCGCCCGGCCTTGCGCAGCACCCCGGCCACCAGCTCCCGCCACTGCTCCCGGGTGGCGGCCGGGAAGCCCGCGGCCAGCGCGAGGTCGTCCGGAGTGGCCGGCTCGGCAGGAGGCGGCCCGGTCGGGCGCCCCGCCTGCTGGTCGGTGGAGCTCATCGTCGGGTCCCCGCCTCTCGGTGCCACTCGGCTCGTGGGCCCAAGCTCTACACGATCTACCGGGCGGGGTCACCCACGGGGACGACCGCGTCGGCGGCGAGCGCCTGCAGCGCGGCGCGGGCCAGCAGCCGGACGCCGACGCCGATCGCCTGCTCGTCGACGTCGAAGGTGCCCCGGTGCAGGTCCAGCGGCGGGCCGTCCCCCGCCGTGCCCAGCCGGGCCAGCGCGATGGGCAGCACCTCGGCGAACCAGCCGAAGTCCTCCCCGCCCATGCTCTGCGGGGACTGGACCACGCCGTCCCCACCGACGGTCTCGATCGCCGCCCCGCGCAGCAGGGCGACGCTGCGCGGGTCGTTGACCACCGGGGGGACGCCGCGCACGTACTCGATCGACACCCCGGCCCCGGACCCGGTCGCGACCTCGGTGACCAGCCGCCGGACCAGCTCCTCCGCCTCGTTCCACACCGAGCGGTCCAGCACCCGCAGCGTGCCGCGCAGCGTGCCGGTCTGCGGGATCGCGTTGGCCGCGACGCCGGCGCTGACCGACCCCCACACCAGCGACAGGCTCGACCGCGGGTCGACGACCCGGGAGAGCAGTCCGGGCACCTCGGTGACCACCCGGCCCAGCGCGTGCACCAGGTCGACGGTGAGCTGCGGGCGGGCGGTGTGCCCACCGGGCCCGGTCAGGGTGACCTCCACCCGGTCGCAGGCGGCGGTGATCGCCCCGGTGCGCAGCCCTACCCGGCCGACCGGCAGCGACGGGTCGCAGTGCAGCGCGAACGCCCGGGTGGCGCCGGCCAGCACCCCCTCGTCGACGACCGCCAGCCCCCCGCCGGGCACCTGCTCCTCGGCCGGCTGGAAGACGCAGCGGACGGTGCCGGGCAGGTGCTCCTGCGCGGCGAGGGCGAGCGCGACGCCGAGCAGCACGGTGGTGTGCACGTCGTGCCCGCAGGCGTGGCAGAGGCCCTCCCGGGTGGAGCGGTAGGGCACGTCCTTGAGGTCGGCCAGCGGCAGGGCGTCGATGTCGGCCCGCAGCACCACGACGGGGCCGTCGGGGTCGCCGGTCACGTCGCAGACCAGGCCCGTGCCCGAGCGCAGCCGACGGGGCCGCAGCCCGGCCGCGGACAGCCGCTGCTCGAGGTGGGCGGTCGTCTCGTGCTCGGCGAACCCCAGCTCGGGGTGGGC
Source organism: Modestobacter sp. SYSU DS0290 (assembly GCF_054050955.1). Lineage (NCBI taxonomy): Bacteria > Bacillati > Actinomycetota > Actinomycetes > Geodermatophilales > Geodermatophilaceae > Modestobacter > Modestobacter sp. SYSU DS0290. The sequence goes on along the minus strand of NZ_JBJHAI010000012.1, from coordinate 99,215 downwards.
GTGCAGGTGCCGGCGGACGGCGACCAGCTCGGCCTGGTGGTCCCGGGTCCAGTCGTCCAGCTCCGCGCCGGCGCCGTCCCGGGGGCGTTCGTCGCTCACCGCGGCTCCCCGGCGGCGCTGTCGACGTCGGTCAGGCCGTCGCGCAGCTCGGCGACCAGGCTGCCGACGACCGGGCGCAGGTCGCCGTCGTGTGCCGCCGCGACCGCGCGCTGCCGCTGGTAGGAGCCTCCGACGGCGAGCACCCGCCGGACGTCGAGCAGCTCGGCCTCGCAGCCCAGCTTGCGGGCCGTGGGCAGCAGCTCCTCGATCAGCTCGGCCAGCGCCTCCCGGACGGGGGCGACGGTGCCCTGCTCGTCGACGACGATCCGGGCGTCCAGGCCGTACCGCACCGCGCGCCACTTGTTCTCCCGGACGATCCAGCCGGCCGGCGTGGGCAGGGTGTAGCCGCGGTCGAGCTGGGTGTCGAGCTGCTCGACCAGGCACTGGGCCAGGGCGGCGACCGCGCCGATCTCGTCGAGGGTGGGCAGGCCGTCGCAGATGCGCAGCTCGACGGTGCCGAAGTCCGGGTGTGGACGCACGTCCCACCACACCTCGCGGACGCTCTCGATCGCCCCGGCCGCGATCAGCGTGCCCATGTACTCCTCGAACCCGGCCCAGTCGGTGAGCTGGTAGGGCAGGCCGGCGGTCGGCATCCCCTCGAAGACCTTGGTGCGCACCGAGGCCAGCCCGGTGTCGCAGCCGGACCAGAACGGAGAGGACGCCGACAGCGCCAGGAAGTGCGGCACGTACTGCAGCAGGGCGTTGACGATCGGCATCGCCTTGTCCGGCGAGCGGACGCCCACGTGCACGTGGACCCCGAAGATCTGCAGCCGCCGGGCCGGCCACTGCATCCGCTCGACCAGCTCGGCGTACCGCTCCTTCGGCGAGATCTCCTGGGTGTCCCAGCGGGTGTACGGGTGGCTGCCGGCGCACATCAGGTCCAGGCCGCGCCGGTCGGCCGCCGCGACGACCTCGGCGAGGGTGCCCGCGAGGTCGGCCTTGGCCTCGGCGACGGTGGTGCAGATCCCGGTGATGACCTCGACGGTCGACTGCAGCAGCTCGTGCTTGGCCTTCGGGTGCTCCTCGAGCCCGTCGGGGGTGAGCTCGGCCAGGATCTCGGTGGCGCCGGAGGTCAGCTCACCGGTCTCCCGGTCGACCAGCTGGAGCTCCCACTCCACTCCCAGGGAGGCACGCTCGGACGAGTGGAAGGGGATCTGCACCCCGCGAGTCTAGGAGCGGCGGAGGCGGGCCGCCGGTCGTGCGAGCGGGTGCGGTGTCCGACCGGATCCCTATGCTCGCGCAGGTGAGCGAGCCCACCGCAGCACCTCCGTCCGATCCCACCGCGCTGGCCGCCCAGGCCGCCGAGCAGCTGACCGCCGCCGTCGGCGGGGACCACGACGTCGCCGTCGTCATGGGCTCGGGCTGGGCGCCGGCCGCCGACGCGTTCGGCGAGACGCTGGCCACCGTCGCCATCGGCGACCTCCCCGGCTTCACCGCCCCCACCGTCACCGGCCACGGCGGGCAGATCCGCTCCGTCCGGGTGGGCGACCGCAAGGTGCTGCTGTTCCTGGGCCGCACCCACCTCTACGAGGGCCGCGGCGTCGAGCCGGTGGTGCACGGCATCCGCACCGCCGCCGCCGCGGGTGTCCGCACCGTCGTGCTGACCAACGCCGCCGGCGGGCTGCGGCCGGAGCACCGGGTCGGCCAGGCGGTGCTGATCAGCGACCACCTGAACCTCACTGCCCGCTCCCCGCTGGTCGGCGCCACCTTCGTCGACCTCACCGACCTGTACTCCGCCCGGCTGCGCGCGCTGGCCAAGGAGATCGACCCGTCTCTGGCCGAGGGCGTCTACGCCGCCCTGCCCGGCCCGCACTTCGAGACCCCGGCCGAGATCCGGATGCTGACCACCCTCGGCGCCGACCTGGTCGGCATGTCGACGGCGCTGGAGGCGATCGCCGCCCGGGCCGCGGGCCTGGAGGTGTTCGGGCTGTCGATGGTCACCAACGCCGCGGCCGGGATCACCGGGGAGGCGCTGGACCACCTCGAGGTGCTCGAGGCAGGCAAGGCCGCCGCCGGCCGGCTCGGGGAGTTCCTGGTCCAGCTGATCGGTCGCATGGACTGACGCCCGCGACACTGCCGGGACGGGTGTGGCCGGCGTTGCGCCGGCCACGTCCGGATGTCGGCTCCACAGCTGCTCCCTTGTTAGCGTCGAGTGGATGACCGACCTGATGACCACCCCAGCAGCGGGTGCGCTCGCCGCCGAGGCCGGGCCACCGAGGACGACCGGGCCGCTCGTCGCGCTGCTGTCCGCCTACGCCGTCCGGCTGCCGGTGCGGACCGTCGCCGTGGTCGGCAACGCGCCGCTGCTCCCCGACGCCCGCCGGGCTGCCTCGATCGACGACGCCGACCTCGTGATCCGGGTCAACGGGTTCGCCCTCGACGAGCCCGGAGGAGCCCCGACCGTCGGTCGCCGGGCCGACGTCGTCGTGCTCCAGTGGGCGGTGCGGGCCACCCCGTGGCTGTTCGAGGACTACAGCCACCGGCTGTACCTGCTCAACGAGCCCGGCCGGGTCCACTGGGACGTCGAGGTGGTCCCTCCGTGGTGGCCCGCGGACCTGGGACTCGTGCCGATCCCCAACCGTGAGGTCACCCTGCCGCTGGTCACCGAGCTCGGCCTGGACCGGGCCGAGCGGCCGCAGTGGGCCACCACCGGGACGACCGCGGTCGTGCTGGCAGCGCACGCCTTCCCGGACGCAGTGGTCCGGGTCACCGGGTTCTCCATGCTCGAGGACACGGAGCAGCGGAGCTGGGCCCACGCCTACGGGGCGCCGTCCCCGGTCAACGACGAACACGACCTGCGGGCCGAGGCCGCCCTCCTCCGGCGGATGACCGCGGCCGGCCGCGTCGAGGTGCTCCCGTGAACGCCCGTCGCCTGGCCGCGGCCCTCCCCGGCGCCGGCCGGCTGCGCCGGATCGGCCACCGCTTCGTGCGGGACCGGGTCGAGCCCGACATCGCCCACCTGCACGACCGGCTCGGCGCTGCCCAGGCACTGCTGGACGAGCACGAACGCTCCCGGCACGAGCACTGGGCGCGCATCGGTGCCGTGGCCGCCGAGGTGGCGGAGCTGCGGGCAGCCGTGGACGGGCTGCGTTTCGACGTGGACCGGATCGCGCCGGCCCTCGCCGGGCTCGAGGAGCGGGTCGAGCGGCTCCGGCAGGGCGACGACACCGTGTCCCCCGTCGCCGACGTCCCCGCCCAGGAGGCGGACGACGCGCGCAGGCTGCTGGCCCAGATCCGGCGGGAGCACGCCCAGGTGCGCGCCCGGCTGAGCACCGTGGCGGCCTACGAGGAACGACTCCGCCGCCTCGAGACGCACTGAGCGAGCGGTCCGGCGACCGCTCACCCGGCCGGGGTGGCCGTCCGCCCCGGCCGCACCCGTACGGTCGGACGCGGCCGACCACCGACGAGGGGGACCCGTGGACCGACCCAGCAACGACGTGCCCGAGACACCGGGGAGGCCCGGTCCGGTCCTGGTGACCGGTGCCGCCGGGCGGATCGGCACGGTCCTGCGCGGCGGCCTGCCCGAGCGCGGCTGGTCGCTGCGGAGCCTCGACGTCGCCCCGATCACCGAGCCCCGCGCAGGTGAGGAGACCGTGGTCGCGGACGTCACCGACCTCGATGCGATGGTCGAGGCGACCGCGGGCGCCGGCGCCGTCGTGCACCTGGCCGGCATCTCCGGGGAGTCGACCTGGCCGGCGATCCGCTCGGCCAACATCGAGGGCACCTACTGCGCACTGGAGGCCGCCCGCCGCGCCGGTGTCCGGCGGGTCGTGCTCGCCAGCAGCAACCACGCCACCGGGTACACGCCCCGGCCGGGGCAGGGGCTGCTCCGCGAGGAGGATGCGCCGCACCGCCCGGACACCTACTACGGCGTCTCCAAGGTGGCGATGGAGGGCCTGGGAGCCCTGTACGTCGACCGGTACGGCATGGACGTCGTCTGCCTGCGGATCGGCAGCGCCTTCCCCGAGCCGACCACCCTGCGCCAGCTGGCCACCTGGCTGTCCCCCACCGACCAGGTGGGTCTCGTCGACGCCGCGCTGCGCACCCCCTCCCCCGGCTTCGCCGTGGTGTGGGGCGTGTCGGACAACACCCGCAACTGGTGGGACCTCACCGCGGCCCGTGCGCTGGGCTACCGCCCCGTGGACGACGCCGAGCGCCACGCCGCCGCACTCATCGCCGCGCACGGCGAGCCCGACCCGACCGACCCGGTGCACACCCTGGTCGGCGGGGAGTACACGCTCGCCTCCTTCGACGCCGAGGAGATCGAGGGGCAGCAGCAGTGACCGACGTGCTGACCACCGCCCGCACCTGGGCCGAGGACGACCCGCACGACGGCGACCGGGCCGAGATCGCGGCGCTGATCGAGGCGCAGGACACCGAGGAGCTGGCGCGTCGTTTCGCCGGTCCGCTGACCTTCGGCACCGCTGGCCTGCGCGGCCCGCTGCGCGCCGGGCCGGCCGGGATGAACGCCGCTGTCGTGACCCGGGCCGCGGCCGGCCTGGGCGCCTGGCTGCGCGGCGCCGGGCACGCCGGGGGCGGCGTCGTCATCGGCTACGACGCCCGCCACCGCTCCGACGAGTTCGCCCGGCTCTCCGCCGAGGTGCTGGCCGGAGCCGGTTTCGCCGTCCAGGTGCTGCCCCGGCCGCTGCCCACCCCGGTGCTGTCCTTCGCCGTCCGGCACCTGGGCGCGGTCGCCGGGGTGATGGTCACCGCGAGCCACAACCCGCCGCAGGACAACGGCTACAAGGTCTACCTGGGCGACGGCGCCCAGCTGGTGCCGCCGGCCGACCGGGAGATCGAGGCGGCGATCGCCGCCGTGGGGTCGCTGCGGTCGCTGCCGCGCAGCGACGACTGGGTCACCTGCTCCGACGACGTCGAGGCCGACTACGTGACCGCCGTCGTCGACGCGCTGGAGCCCGGCCGGGTGGCGCTGGCCGACCGGCAGCGGCTCACCGTCGCCTACACCGCGATGCACGGCGTCGGCTCGGCCACCACCCGCCGGGTGTTCGAGGCGGCCGGCTTCGGGCCGCTGCACACCGTGCCGCAGCAGGACCGGCCGGACCCGGCGTTCCCGACCGTCGCCTTCCCCAACCCCGAGGAACCGGGAGCGGTCGACCTCCTGGTGGCCCGCGCCGAGCAGGCCGGTGCCCACGTCGCGATCGCCGAGGACCCGGACGCCGACCGCTGCTCGGTGGTCGTGGGCGGGCGGCAGCTGACCGGCGACGAGGTGGGTGTGCTGCTGGCCGACTGGCTGCTGCGCCGGGGGGTGCGCGGAACCTACGCCTGCTCGCTGGTGAGCGGCTCCCTGCTGGGCGAGCTGACCCGGGCGCACGGCGCACGGTTCGAGCAGACCCCGACCGGCTTCAAGTGGATCATCCGGGCCGGCTCGGCCGCGGCGCCGCTGGTGTTCGGCTACGAGGAGGCGCTGGGCTACGCCGTGACGCCCGGCGTCGCGCACGACAAGGACGGCATCTCCGCGGCCCTGGCGGTCGCGCTGCTCGCGGCCGAGCTGCACGCCGACGGCCGGACGCTCACCGACCGGCTCGACGAGCTGGCGGTGGAGCACGGGCTCTTCGCCACCGGACCGCTGTCGGTGCGGGTGGAGGACCTCTCGGTCATCACCGGGGCGATGGCCCGGTTGCGCGCCCGGCCCCCGGCGCAGCTGCTGGGCCGGGACGTCGAGGCCACCGACCTGGCGCACGCCGAACCGCCGGTCGACGGGGTGCGGCTGACCGGGGACGGCGTCCGGGTGGTCGTGCGGCCCAGCGGCACCGAGCCCAAGCTGAAGGCCTACCTGGAGACGGTCGTCCCGGTGGCCGACGCCGCCGCGGTGCCCGCCGCCCGCGAGCGGGCGACCGCGGAGCTGACCCGGCTGCGCACCGAGATGACCACCGCACTGGGGCTCTCCACCCCGGCCGATCGCTGATCCGACGCGCCCGCGACCAGCGCGGGCACCGCTCACCCGGCGCCGTCCCACGGCGCCCGACACCCCAAGAGGACACACGTGACTTCGACGACCAACCCACCCGCGGCGCCGCGGGTCATCGCCGAGATCGGCGGGAACCACGCCGGCGACCTGGACCTCGCCAAGCGGATGATCTCCATCGCCGCCACCTTCTGCGAGGTCGACGCGGTCAAGTTCCAGAAGCGGGACAACCGGGTCCTCTTCACGCAGGAGGAGTACGACCGGCCGCACCCCAACCCGATGCACAGCTTCGGCCGGACCTACGGCGAGCACCGGGAGTACCTGGAGTTCTCCGTGGACCAGCACCGGGAGCTCAAGCAGCACTGCGAGGACAACGGCGTCGTCTACTCCACGTCGGTCTGGGACGTGCCCTCGGCGGAGGCGATCACCGACCTCGCCCCCGAGTTCATCAAGGTGCCGTCGGCGACCAACCTGAACTTCTCCGTCCTCGGCACGCTGTGTGACCGGTTCGGCGGGGAGATCCACATCTCGCTGGGCATGACGACGCGGGCCGAGGAGGAGCGGATCGTCGAGTTCCTGGTCTCCCGCGGCCGGGCCGCCGACGTCGTGCTGTACGCCTGCACCTCCGGTTACCCCGTGCCGTTCGACCAGTTGGCGCTGCTGGAGATCACCCGGCTGCGCGCGGACCTCGGTGACGTGGTGAAGGAGATCGGCTTCTCCGGGCACCACCTCGGCATCGCGGCCGACGTCGCCGCGCTGGCGCTCGGTGCCCGGACGATCGAGCGGCACTTCACGCTCGACCGCACCGCCAAGGGCACCGACCACGCCGCCTCGCTGGAGCCCGACGGCCTGCGCAAGCTGAAGCGCGACACGCGCAACGTGGCCCAGGCCCTGACCTACAAGTCCGACGACCTGCTCGAGGTCGAGAAGGCCACCCGGGAGAAGCTCAAGTGGACCGACGGCGTGTAGTCGCGTTCATCCCCGTCCGCGGCGGCAGCAAGGGCATCCCGCTCAAGAACGTCGCACTCGTCGGGGACCGTCCGTTGGTGGCGTGGTCGATCCGGGCGGCGTTGCAGGCCGGCACGGTGGACGAGGTCGTGGTGTCGACCGACTCCCCGGTCATCGCCGCGGTGGCCGAGGCGTTCGGTGACCGGGTCACCGTGCACCGGCGTGACCCGGCGACGGCGACCGACACCGCCTCGACGGAGTCGGCGATGCTCGAGTGGGCCAGCGGTGCCGAGTGCGACGTGGTCGTCCTCCTCCAGGCGACGAGCCCGCTGACCACCCCGGAGCACGTCGACCGGTGCGTCCGGGCGCTCGAGGCCGGCGCCGACAGTGCGCTGACCGTCGTGCGGACGCACGCCTTCCGGTGGCAGGCCGGAGAGGGCGGGACCGGCCTGCCCGTGAACTACGACCCGGTGCGCCGGCCGAGGCGGCAGGACTGGTCCGGTGACCTCGTCGAGTCCGGAGCCGTCTACGCCACCCACCGCACCGCGCTGCTGGCGACGGGATCGCGCCTCAGCGGTGCGGTCGCCCTGGTGGAGACCCCCCGCGCGGCCGGCCACGAGATCGACGACCCTGCCGACCTGGTGGTGGTGGACGCCCTGCTGCGCGTGCACGGGCACCGGCCGGAGGTGCTGCGGTCGCCGATCCGCCTGGTCCTCACCGACGTCGACGGGGTGCTGACCGACAACGGTCTGCTCTACGGCGAGGCCGGCCGGGAGGGCAAGGTGTTCTCCGCCCGTGACGGCAAGGGCTTCCAGCTGCTGCGCGAGGCCGGCGTCGCCACCGGGATCATCACCTCCGAGGCCGGCCCCAGCCTGACCGAGCGAGCGGCGAAGCTGCGGCTGGACGAGGTCTGCCTCGCCTCCACCGACAAGCTCTCCGACGTGGTGGCGATCGCCCAGCGGCGAGGGCTCAGCCTGCGGGAGATCGCCTACATCGGCGACGACGTCCACGACGCCCAGCTGCTGGCGAGCGTCGGCTGGTCCGCCTGCCCCGCGGACGCCGTCCCCGAGGTCCGACACGTGGCCGGCTACGTCACGTCGGCTGCCGGTGGGTCGGGGGCCTTCCGCGAGGCCGCCGACCGGCTGCTCCGGGGACTCGTGGCCCGGCCGCCACTGGACGCCTGAACCCGCAGGCGAAGCCGGCGCGTGCCCGCGGACCGGTCAGCGGTAGCTCTGCGGGTAGCCCGGCTCGGGCACGTGCTCAGCGGCCGGGGGCGGGCCGTAGTCGTTGGCGTGGTCCTCCCCGGGCAGGAACCCGAGCTGGACCAGCAGGACCAGGCCGCCCACCAGCGGGATCAGACCGATGAGCAGCCACCAGGCCGAGTGCCCGCGGTCGTGCAGGCGGGTGACGTTGGAGGAGAAGGACGGCACCAGCGTCAGCAGCCCGACGATCGGCGACAGCACACCGAGCGTCGTCTGCAGGCTGGCGCTGGTGGTCGTGGCCGTCGTGCCGGTCACCTCGCTGAAGCCGAGGGCCAGGTCGGCGGCGACGGCCAGGGCGTTGAGCAGCAGGATCGGCAGCACGTAGTGCAGCCAGAAGGTGCGGCGGGAGATCCGCCCGCGGGACACGTACCACTGGGCGATGCTCACGGGACCTCGTCGTCGTTGCGGTTGGGCGCCGTCCGGACGGCCGGCGGCTCATCGTGGCGGTCACGCAGGGTGGCGTCTGTCCCCCGGCCGGGTGACACGGTGGACGGTCAGGTCGGTGGCGAGCCGTACCGGTTGGCGTGCGGCTGGGTGCCGAGGAACCCGGCGGTCACCAGCAGCACCAGCCAGCCGACCCCCGGCAGCAGCGCCCACAGGAGCCACCAGGCCGAGTGGTCGCGGTCGTGCAGCCGGGTCACGGTGGCCGCGACGTTCGGCACGACCAGCACGAGCGCGGCCAGCACGGTCACCGGGCCGCCCTGGCTGGGGAAGGCCCACAGCAGGTCGGCGACGTCCAGGGCGTTCTCCCGGTCCTCGAAGCGCGGGAAGGCGTCCGGGAAGGTCGATGCGTCGACCAGCGAGGCCAGCACCCCGATGAACAGGATGACGAGCACGTAGCGCAGCCACCAGTCGCTGCGCTGGATCCGCCCGGTCGGGACGTACCAGGCGACGGGGCCGACCCGGCCGTCGTTGCCGGTCACGGCGTGACGGCCTCCCGGCAGCCACTGGCCAGGGCCCGCTGCGCGGCCTCGAGCACCCGGACGACGTCCCGGCCGAACGCCACGTCGCACGGGTGCGCACCGCCGGTGAGCGCGGCCGCCTGCAGCTCGTCGACGGCCACGCCGTGCGCCTCGACCGCCGTGCCGGACTCCGGGAGCAGCACGAGCCGACCGGCGTCCCCGTGCACCCCGATGTCGATGCCGGTGGCCAGCCCGGCCACCGTGCTGGAGACGGTCACCGTGCTCGCGCGGCCCTCGGGGTGGGTGAGCACCAGGTGCACCGTGTCCCCCTGCCCCGCACCCGCCTGGACGGCGCTGACCGGACCGAGCGCCGGGACGAGGAGGGAGAGCGCGTGCGGTCCGACGTCCCAGAGCGCGCCGTGCTCCCGCCGCCAGGGGGTGTCGAACGGCGAGCCGGTCAGCCGGCCGAGCCAGGTGACCGCGCCACCGGCCAGGCGGGTGCGGGACGCCTGCTCGAGCCACGTGGACGTCGCCGTCCGGAAGCGGTTGGTGAAGAAGACGACCGAGGCGACGCCGGCGGACTCCACGGCGGCGACCACCCGGTCGGCGGCGTCGACCGACAGTGCGACCGGCTTCTCCAGCAGCAGGTGCTTGCCGGCTGCTGCGGCCCGCTCGGCCAGCGGGGCCTGCACGTCCGGCGGCAGCGCGAAGCTCACCGCGTCGACGTCGGCGAGGAGCGCGTCGAGGTCGACGGTGCCCGGGACCTCGAACCGCGCCCCGGCCGCCTTCGCCTTGGCCAGGTCCCGGCCCCACACGCCGACCAGCTCCGCGTCCGGGTGCGCCGCCAGCGAGGCGGCGTGCACCTCGGTGGCCCAGAACCCGGTGCCGAGCACCCCGAACCGCATGTCAGACGGCGCCGAACTGGCGGTCCCCGGCGTCACCGAGGCCGGGGACGATGTAGGCGTTCTCGTCCAGGCCCTGGTCGATGCTGGCGGTGAAGACGCGCAGCGGCAGGCCGCTGTTCTCCAGGCGCTCGATCCCCTCGGGCGCGGCGAGCACGCAGAGCACGGTGATGTCGGTGCAGCCGCGGTCGGTGAGGAGCGTGCAGCAGTGCACCAGCGATCCACCGGTGGCCAGCATCGGGTCGAGCACGAAGACCGCCCGGCCGACCAGCGACTCCGGCAGCGAGGCCATGTAGGCCTCGGGCTGGAAGGTGACCTCGTTGCGGGCGAGGCCGACGAAGCCCATCTGCGACTCCGGCAGCATGCCGTGCGCGGTGTCGGCCATGCCGAGGCCGGCGCGGAGCACCGGGACGATCAGCGGCGGGCCGGCCAGCCGGTAGCCGATGGTGCCGGTGACCGGGGTGGTGATCGACTCCTCGACGACCTCGAGGTCACGGGTGGCCTCGTAGACCAGCATCTGGGTCAGCTCGCGCAGGGCGGCGCGGAACGCGGCGTTGTCCGTGCGCTCGTCGCGCATCCGGGACAGGCGGGCGCGGGCGATCGGGTGGTCGACGACGGTCAGCTGCACGGCGCACACCGTATCGGCCCCCCGTGGCCGGTCAGGCGCTGAGCCGGGCGGTGGGGACGGTGTTCCTCGGTCCCGTGCAACCTCTGAGGGACTCCTGAGCGTGTCTTCAGGTAGTGGGGTGCGGACTCCACGGTGACCCGGGAGACGGAGGTGCAGTGGAGCCGGACGACGTGTCCTTCCACGCGTTCGTGCGGACCTGGTCGCCAGGTCTGATGCGCACGGCCTTCCTGCTGACCGGGGACCACGGGCACGCCGAGGACCTGCTGCAGACGGCACTGATGCAGGTGTCCCGGCGCTGGGCGCGGTTGTCCGACCCGGAGCTCGCCTACGGCTACGCACGTACCGCGCTGGTGAACACCCACACCAGCTGGCGTCGTCGCCGCCGCGTGCCCGAGCGCCTCATCGCCGACCACGACGAGGCGTTGCCGCCGGCGCACGAGCACTTCACCCCGGCCGACCGGACGACAGCCGCACTGCAGTCCCTGTCCCCGGGGATGCGGGCCGTGCTGGTGCTCCGGTTCCACGAGGACCTCTCCGAGGCCGACACCGCCCGGGTCCTGGGGTGCTCGGTGGGCAACGTCAAGAGCCAGACCTCCCGCGCCCTGACCCGGATGCGGGAGCACCTCGCGGCCAGCGACGCCGCTGCCCAGCCGGCACGACCGATGGACGACGCCGGCGTCACCCCCAGGAGGCGACCGTGAACACCGACCAGCTCCGGATCGACCTCGACCACCTGGCGGACCAGGCCGCCGCCCCGTCACCCCGGCTCGCCGACGACGTCCTGGCGCGACGCCGCACCCAGCGCAACCGCCGGCTCACGACCGTGGGCACCGGACTGGCCGTCGTCCTGGTGGTCGCTCTGGTGCCCGTCGTCGGCAGCCTCCGCGACGTCCCCGGCGGGCAGGCGGCCGAGGCGGTCGGCGGCGCCTCGGCCGCCGGCACCCGTGGCTCGCTGGCCGAGGACCCGGCGTTCCTCGCGGCCCTGCGCGAGCTGCCGTGGACCTACCAGCAGTGGCGCTCACCCGACGGCACCGGGTTCACCATCGACCCGCAGCCCCAGCCGGCCGAGGACTGGACGTCGGTGACGGTGGACCTGGCCGCCGCCTACCGCCCCGACCAGCGGGAGGTCCTGTTCGCCGGCGACGTGCCCGGAGGCCGATGGGCCCTGGTCGCCCTGCGCGCTGCCGGCGGGGACACGGTGGCCTGGTTCACCGGCCCGGCCGGTGCCGGCGCGGACGAGATGAGCATCTCCGGGACCCCGCAGACCCGGGTCGGCGACGAGCCGCTCGCGCACGTCGACCTCCGTGACCCCCAGCGCTCCCTGGTGGTCGTGACCGCTCCCGGTGACCAGGTGCAGGTGTCCGACCGGGCGGTGCTGGACGCCGACGGCACCGTTCGCCGCTCCTTCGAGCCCGTCGCCGACGAGGACCGGGACGGCGTGGTCGTAACCGCGCTGGAGAGCTCCACCCGGTTCGGCGTCCCCGCCAGCGTCCGCGTCCTCCGGGGTGGCGAGGACATCTGGCGCACCGCGCCCAGCGTCGCCGGACCGGCCGCCGGGATCGACCCGGACGACGCGCGGGGGTGGCCGGTGGGGATCCAGAGCCGCTTCGCCGGCACGGTCGACCCCGGCCACGACTACCTGGACCAGGCGCTGACGACCGCATTGGGGCCGTTCGGGACGGAGCTGACGGACCTCGCGGACGGCGGCGCCCCCGAGCTCGTGCAGGTGTTCCAGGGACCGGACGCGGGTTCGCCGGCGACCGGATCGGCACCGCTGATCACGGTGTACAGCATCCGGATGCCCTCGGGCGCTCGCCTGCTCGTCGGCGGGCACACCCGCACGCCCGGGGAACCCGCACCCGCCGGGCGCACGCCGGACCAGGCGGTGAGCTACCTGGACGTCCGCCCGGCGGACGACCCGGTCGAGGGCGACGTCGTCGCCATCGACATGGAGGTGGGCATCCGGACCCTGGTCATCAGCGGACCGCGGGGTGCCACCGAGGCGGTGGTCCTCGACGCTGACGGCGCGCAGCAGGTACGGGTGCCCCTCGAGGAAGGCGTCACGAGCCTGCCCTTCCCGGCGGGTGCGTCCGCCGTCCAGGTGGTCGACCGGAACGGCCGGCTGACCCCGGCGGAGCCGATCAGCTCCGGGCAGATCGGCTCCTGGGGCGACTTCGGGAGCAGCTCCACGACGTCGTTCGCCACCCCGATCCCCCCGCCGGCGTGAACCGGCTGCGGCCCGAGGCCGAACCAGCCAGCGTCCTGGCGGCGCGACAGCTCATCGAGGACGCCCGACAGCGCCGCTTCGCGCTAGGCCCCCGCCGGACGCCACCGTCGGGGATCCGGTCCGCCGTCGCCCTGCCCCACCCGCCCGTGCCCGGGCCGCACCGAACGGCCGACTGATCGGATCGGGACGGCCCGGGCCATCGGCTGGCGGGCCATCGCCTGACGGGTCGCAGCCGTGCGTCAGCCGGCGTCCGCGCTCGCGGTGAGCAGCGCGCTCAGCAGGTGCAGGTAGCCGGGGTGGGCGAGCTCCAGCGACGGCAGGCCGGCTCCGTCGGCCCACCGGATCTCGTCGTGCTCGTCAGGGCAGGCGTTGGTGGGCGTCCCGCGCCAGGCGCGCACCGCCCAGACGCCCAGGCTCAGGTCCGCGGCCGGGTCACTGATGCGCGCCACCGGCTCGGGGTCGATGGCCAGCGCCTCGACCCCGAGTTCCTCGCGCAGCTCGCGGCGGAGCGCATCGAGCTCCGTCTCGCCGTCGTCGACGTGTCCACCGGGCAGGTCCCAGACGTCGGGGTACCAGCGGCGGTGCGGTGACCGGTGGGTGAGCAGGACCCGTCCATCCTGGAGGAGCGCCCCGGTGACGACGTGGTGCACGTGAGCAGTCGACCACGCCCGACGTCCGGCCCTCGAGCAGCCACCTGAGGCGGGCTCCGCCGGGATCAGGTGAGCAGGGGCCCGATCAGGATCTCGGTGCCGTCGGGCCGCCACGTGCGCCATCGTCCGTCGGGTTGTCGCTCGATCCGGAACCCGTGGTGGACCTTGGTGTGGTGCCGTTCGCACAGCAACGCCGAGTTGCTCAACGACGTCTCACCACCGTTGATCCAGTGGACCAGGTGGTGCACGTCGGCCCACCAGTGCGGCGCCCCGCACCCGGCGAACACGCAGCTCTTGTCCCGCGCCACCACCGCCCGGCGCAGCCCGGGGGTGACCACCCGGTGCTTGCGGCCCAGCTCCAGCGGTTCCCCGTCCGGGCCCAGCACGATCCGGGAGACCACCGCGTCACAGGCCAGCCACCGGGCCCGCGCGGCGGAGATCACCGCCCCGAAACCGGTCTGCGCCGCACCGGCACCGGTCCCCGGGGCGGCCAGGTCCTCCACGTCCAGACCGAGGACCACGTGCGGCTTCTCCGTGCGCAGCGTCGGCAAGCCGCCGGACGCGAGGGCGTTGTCGCACAGCTGCACGAGCGCATCGGCCTGCTGCTGCGCGCGGGTGCGGGTGTCGCCCTTCGGCCGGTCTGCCTGCAGCATCGACTCGACCGCCGCCTTGAACTTCTCCCCACCCACGGCATCGGCATCCAGCCGCGCGGTGATGCTCCCGTCGGCGTGCGTGGCGATGCTCAGCCGCCGCCCCTCCGTGGGATCCGGCTCCGGCCCGTCGGGGTCCAGTGCGTCCTCGAACGCCCGCACCGCCACGACCAGCGACGCATGCGGCGCCCCCCGCGCGACATCCGCCCATGCGGAGTCGAACGCGGCCAGGTCGATCCCCTGCTCCTCGGCTCGGGCCACCTCGCCCGGGCCGACCGCGCCGGCGACCACGTCGACCTGCGCCGCGGTGACCTCACCGCGCTCGAACCCGGCTGCCAGCGCCGGGAAGGACTCCAGCACCCGGCCAGCCCGCACCACCCGCGACGCCTCACCAACCGACAGGCGGGCGTGCCCGAGCAGCCACGACCGCATCGACTTCAGCCCATCACGCTCCGCGGCCTGGGTCAGCTCCGCGTGCCGCACCGTGCGGGCCAGCTCGGCGTCCAGCCGGTTCCGCGCGGCCACCAGCAACGCCGTCCGCTCCAGCACTGCACCATCGCGGAGCCCGTGCAGTTCCTCGCCCACCCGAGAGTCCAACGCCGACAGCACGCCCAACCCCGACAGGTCGTCCGTGGGGAGCTCCGCGACCACGTTCGGCGCAGGGGCGTCCAGCGTCACCGAGCCGCCCACGGACACCCCCCCGCCATTCGAATGTGTGTTCGAACTCTATCGACGAATGGGCAGCCTCACCAGTCGAATCCGCAGGTCAACGACCTGTCCACAGATCAGCTGGGAGCCTTGACACCCGGCTCGATCGGTTGAGCCACCGCTCAATCACCCGACGGCCCGGCGGCCGGACCCAGCCCCGACGGCACCCGCCGGGCGATGACCCAGGTGACGCCTCCGGCGGCGGCGAACACCGCCGCCAGCACCCCCCACCCGACGACACCGTGCTCGATGGCGGTCGCAGTGACCACCAGCGGGGCGAGCATGGCGCCCAGGGAGTAGCCGGTCTGGCTCACCCCCTGATAGGCGCCGGCGCTGCGCGGGTCGGCGAGCTCGAAGGCGAGGCCCCAGTTGCCCGCCTCCGCCCACATCTCCGCACCCGAATGAGCCAGCACCGCCAGCACCAGCACCGCCACGGCGACGGCCGCTCCCCCGGCACCCGCCACCGCGTAGAACGCGCAGGCAAGCGCCAGCAACAGCCCCGCCCGGGCAACCACGCGACCGGCGACCCTGACATCGTCGGTCCCGCGGGCGGCCCGCACCTGGAAGAGCGCGACCACCACCGTGTTGAGCACGAGCAACGCCGAGACCGTCACCGCCGGCGCGTCGGTGTGCGACGCCACCCACAGCGGCACCCCGACGGTCTGCAGCCCGAAGTGCATCGCCATCACGGCGCTCAGCCCGGTCACCGCCAGGTACCGGCGGTCCCGCAGCGGTGAGGGGCCCCGGGTCCCCGCGGCCAGCGGATCCGGCAGCCCGTCACTCCCGACCGGCTCCCCCTGCCGGGCCAGGCGGCGCAGCGGCGGGCAGGACACCAGCACGAACAGCCCGGAGACGAGCATCGCCGCCCGGTAGGCGACGCCGGTGTCCACCAGCAGCGCCACCCCCGCCAGGACCGTCCCCAGCCCGATGAACACGTTGGTCACCACCCGCAGCCGGGCTCGGACGACGACCCGGTCAGCGCCGGTGAAGCTGCGGGCGAGCACGGCCTGCCGCGCCGTCGACTGGGTGTAGCGCAGGCCCACGGCGCAGCAGGCAACGGCGATGAACAAGGCCGTCGTCCTGGCACCCACGTAGGCCACCAGAGCCAGCCCCTGACCCAGCGTCGCCAGGAGGAGGAGTCGCCGGGCGCCGAGCCGGTCGGCGAGGAACCCCGCCCCCAGCGAGCCCGCGACGCCAGCTGCCCCGGCGACCGTGAGGCCGGCCCCGACGGTCGTGGCGGACATGCCCAGCACCCGGGTGAAGAACAGCGCGCTCACCGTGTAGAAGACGCCACTGCTCAGCGAGGTGGCCATGGTGGCCCAGGTCAGCGCGCGGGCCACCGGGTCGTGCGGCGCCAGCGTCTCCCGCATGCCGGCCAGGGGTCCGCCGTGAACGTTCACCGTCTGCACGTGGTCTTCCTGCCACCCGGGGCGCGGCAGGCACACGGAGATAGCGTTGTGCTTGATGATCCGCTACGAGCTGGCCGGGATGGACCTGGCCGACGTGCGCTTCGCCATCTCGCCGCTCAACGAACTGGTCCTCTCGCTGCGCGCCTGGCGCGACCCGGGCCGGCACCCGCTGCACCTGCCCTGGCTCCGGCGCGTCACGGAGGCGAGGTCCGAGCTCGACGCCCCCCTGCTGCTCGCGCTGACCGACGCCCGGCTGTGGACACCGGACTTCCTGACCCCACGCCCCGGTTCACCGTTGACCCGGATCGAGGACGAGCTGACCGCCCTCCGGGGAACGCCGGAGGAGCGGGTGATCCCGGACGTGATGGCGGTGCACGCGGTCACCGACCCCGCCGACCTCCCCGAGGTCCTGCGCGGCCCGGCGCCCCAGGTGCTCGATCGGATCGTCGACGCCCTGGCCCGGTACTGGGACCGCTGCTTCGCCGACGACTGGCCGCGGATGCGCGCCCTGCTGGAGGCCGACGTGATGCACCGTGGCCGCGAGATGGCCCGCCACGGGCTCGCGCACATGTTCGCCGGCCTGGCCGAGGGGGTGTCGTTCGCGGACGGCGTGGTCCGGGTGCGGATGCACACCGGCGTCACCTACGCCCGGTCCACGCAGGGGGACGGGCTCACCCTCACCCCGACGATGTTCACCCGCAGCGCCTCCGCCCCCATCTCCCCCGCCGAGCCACCCCTGCTCATGTACGGCGTCCGGGGGCTCGGCACCCTCTGGGAGCGCGACCGCTCACCCGCCGCCGGCGCGCTGGCCGGGGTCATCGGCCGGGTGCGCGCGGAGCTGCTGCAGCAGCTCGGCACACCGGCGTCCTCGACCGAGCTCGCGGCGCGGGCCGGGGTCACCCCCGCTGCGGTCAATCAGCACCTGCGGGCGCTGCGGGCGGCGGGGTTGCTGCTCTCCGCCCGCTACGGCCGCGCCGTGCTGTACCGGCGTTCGCCGCTGGGGGACGACCTGCTGGCCGCCGCTCGCTGAGCCTCCCCACCGGGGGGCAGCACCCTCCGGCCCCGGAGCCGGGCAGTGGAGAATGCCCGGCATGACCCACGTGCTCGACCCGAACGCCCTGGCCGGGTCCGGCGGCGCCCCGGGCACCCCGCCGGACCCCTTCGCCGACGTGACCCGCTCGGACGACGCCTTCCGCGCCTTCCTGCACGGGCTGCCCGGCGTCGACCAGGTGGGCGCGCAGCAGCGGGTCACCGTCCTCGGCTCCCGCTCGATCAAGAGCACCGCGAAGGCCTGGGCCATCGACACCGCGATCTCGATGGTCGACCTGACCACCCTCGAGGGGGCCGACACCCCCGGCAAGGTGCGCAGCCTGGCCGCGAAGGCCCGGCGCCCCGACCCCGAGGACCTCACCTGCCCGGCCGTCGCCGCGGTCTGCGTCTACGGCGACCTCGCGGGCGTGGCCAAGGAGGCGCTGGCCGGCACCGACATCAACGTCGCCGCCGTCGCCACCGCCTTCCCCAGCGGCCGGGCCAGCCGGGCGGTCAAGCTCGCCGACGTCCGGGACGCGGTCGCGAACGGCGCCGACGAGATCGACATGGTCATCGACCGCGGCGCCTTCCTGACCGGCCGCTACCTCGACGTCTTCGAGGAGATCGTCGCGGTCAAGGAGGCCTGCGGCACCGCACACCTCAAGGTCATCCTGGAGACCGGCGAGCTGGTCACGCTGGACAACGTGCGCCGCGCGTCCTGGCTGGCGATGCTCGCCGGCGGCGACTTCATCAAGACCTCCACCGGGAAGATCTCCCCCGCCGCCACGCTGCCGGTCTGCCTGGTGATGATGGAGGCGGTCCGCGACTTCCGGGCCGCCACCGGCCGCCAGGTCGGCGTCAAGCCCGCGGGCGGCATCCGGACGACGAAGGACGCCGTCAAGCACCTGGTGCTGGTCAACGAGACCGCCGGCGCCGACTGGCTCTCCCCCGACTGGTTCCGCATCGGCGCCTCCAGCCTGCTCAACGACCTGCTCCTGCAGCGCCAGAAGCTCCGCACCGGCCACTACTCCGGCCCCGACCACGTGAGCGTGGACTGATGACCAGCTTGTTCGAGTACGCGCCCGCGCCCGAGTCGCGGTCGATCGTCGACCTCAAGCCCAGCTACGGCCTGTTCGTCGACGGCGAGTTCACCGACGGCGGCGGCACCCCGCTGAAGACCGTCAACCCGGCCACGGAGGAGGTGCTCAGCGAGGTCGCCGTCGGCACGGAGGAGGACGTCGACCGCGCCGTCCGCGCCGCCCGCCGCGCCTTCACCCGCGTCTGGGGGCCGATGCGCCCGGCCGACCGCGGCAAGTACCTGTTCCGCATCGCCCGGCTGCTGCAGGAGCGGGCGCGGGAGTTCGCCGTCCTGGAGAGCCTGGACAACGGCAAGCCGATCCGGGAGAGCCGCGACGTCGACGTCCCGCTGGCCGCGGCGCACTTCTTCTACCACGCGGGCTGGGCCGACAAGCTCGAGCACGCGGGCCTCGGTCCGGCCCCGCGCCCCCTGGGCGTGGCCGGCCAGGTCATCCCGTGGAACTTCCCGCTGTTGATGCTGGCGTGGAAGGTCGCCCCGGCGCTGGCGGCCGGCAACACCGTCGTCCTCAAGCCCGCCGAGACGACCCCGCTGACCGCGCTGCTGTTCGCCGAGGTGTGCCAGCAGGCCGACCTGCCCCCGGGCGTGGTCAACATCGTGACCGGCGCCGGCGCCACCGGCCGTGCGGTCGTCGCCCACCCCGACGTCGACAAGGTGGCCTTCACCGGCTCCACCGAGGTCGGCCGGGAGATCGCCCGCTCGGTCGCCGGCACCGAGAAGCGGCTGACGCTGGAGCTGGGCGGCAAGGCCGCGAACATCGTCTTCGACGACGCCCCGGTCGACCAGGCCGTCGAGGGGATCGTCCGCGGCATCTTCTTCAACCAGGGCCACGTCTGCTGCGCCGGCTCCCGGCTGCTGGTCCAGGAGTCGGTGCACGACGAGGTGGTGGCGGCGCTGCAGCGGCGGATCGGCACCCTGCGCGTCGGCGACCCGCTGGACAAGAACACCGACCTGGGTGCGATCAACTCCGCGGAGCAGCTGGCCCGGATCCGGGAGCTGTCGGCGATCGGCGAGGCCGAGGGCGCGCAGCGCTGGCAGCCGGCCTGCGACCTCCCCGACCGCGGGTACTGGTTCCCCCCGACGGTCTTCACCGGCGTGTCCGCGGCGCACCGGATCGCGCGCGACGAGGTCTTCGGGCCGGTGCTGTCCGTGCTCACCTTCCGCACCCCCGACGAGGCGGTCGCGAAGGCCAACAACTCGACCTACGGGCTGTCGGCCGGCATCTGGTCGGAGAAGGGCTCGCGCATCCTGAAGATCGCCGACCAGCTGCGCGCCGGCGTCGTGTGGGCCAACACCTTCAACGAGTTCGACCCGACCTCGCCGTTCGGCGGCTACAAGCAGTCCGGCTACGGCCGGGAGGGCGGCCGGCAGGGCCTGGCCGCGTACCTGGAGGCTTCCAAGTGACCGACCGGCTCGCCGTGCGCAAGACGTACAAGCTCTACCTGGGCGGGGCGTTCCCCCGCTCGGAGTCCGGGCGCACCTACGAGGTGCGCGACGCCAAGGGCCACTTCCTGGCCAACGCCGCCTGGGCCTCCCGCAAGGACGCCCGGGACGCCGTGGTCGCCGCCCGGGGCGCCTTCGCCAAGTGGTCGGGCGCCACCGCCTACAACCGCGGCCAGGTGCTCTACCGGGTCGCGGAGGTGATGGAGGGCCGCGCGGCCCAGTTCGCCGAGGAGGTCGCCGCCGGCGAGGGACTGAGCACCGCCAAGGCCCGGGCCGCCGTCGACGCCGCGATCGACCGCTGGGTCTGGTACGCCGGGTGGACCGACAAGCTGGCCGCCGTGCTGGGCAGCAGCAACCCGGTCGCCGGCCCGTACTTCGGCTTCTCCACCCCGGAGCCGACCGGCGTCGTGGCGGTCCTCGCTCCGCAGCGGTCGAGCCTGCTCGGCCTGGTCAGCGTGCTCGCGCCGGTGCTCGCCGGCGGGAACACCGCCGTCGTCGTCTCGGCCAGGGAGCGCCCGCTGCCGG
This sequence comes from Modestobacter sp. SYSU DS0290, assembly GCF_054050955.1. Taxonomy (NCBI): domain Bacteria; kingdom Bacillati; phylum Actinomycetota; class Actinomycetes; order Geodermatophilales; family Geodermatophilaceae; genus Modestobacter; species Modestobacter sp. SYSU DS0290. The sequence continues at coordinate 78,811 of NZ_JBJHAI010000012.1, read as the reverse complement.
CGATCACCCTCGGCGAGGTCCTGGCCACCTCCGATGTCCCCGGTGGGGTGGTCAACCTGCTCACCGGCGACGCCGCGGAGATCGGGCCCTGGCTGGCCGAGCACGCCGACGTCGACGCGATCGACCTGGCCGGTGCGCCCGGCCCCCTGGCGATGGAGCTGGAGCGCTCGGCGGCCGGCACGATCAAGCGGGTGCTGCGGGCGCCCGCGGAGGAGCCGGACTGGACCGCGGACCCCGGTCTGAGCCGGCTGACGCCGTTCCTGGAGACCAAGAGCGTCTGGCATCCGATGGGGGTGTGAGCGCAGCTGCGCTCGACCGGGCAGGATGGGCTGGTGGCCAGGCCCAGCATCGTCCCCATCGCCCTCACCCTCGACGACCGCACCGGCTACACGCTCTGGGCGCCTCCCTGGGAGGAGGACGGCGAGGAGTGGCAGGCGTTCCTCGGCAGCACGGTCGACGTGCCCGCCGACCTGAACGACGACGACCCGGAGGACGGCGTCACCAAGGCCGTCGTCCACCTGTTCCCCTCCCCCGCCGCGCTGGCCGCGTTCTGCCGCACCAACACCGACCACGATCTCGCCGACCACCCGGTCTGGCCGGTCGTGGCCGGGCTGGACGCCGGTGACCTGACCCCCGACGAGGACCACCGGTTCGACCTCGACGGCGTCTACGACGTGGTCGCGGAGAACCCGGACCGCTGGGCCGTCGACGAGCTGGCCGCCGTCATCGACGTGGTCGGCCGCATCGCCGAGTGCTGCGACACCACCGATGACGACGACGACCTGCTGGACGACGACGAGACCGAGTTCGAGTCCGTCGCCGAGCTGGTCTCCCGCCCCGAGGTGGCCGCGCTGCCCCTCGGTGTGCAGGCGTTCCTCGGCCGCACCGGCGAGGAGTCCTGGGGGCGGCTGGGCACCGCGATCGACGAGCTCTGGGAGGACGTCCTCGAGGAGCTCGACGACCACCTGGACTGGACCGGCGCCGGCCGGGTCTCCCCGGACGACTACCCGTCGGCCGCCGAGGAGGCCGAGGCCCGCGCGGCGGACCCGGACGACGAGGACGAGGACGAGGACGTCGACCTGCTCGACGACGAGGACGACGCCCGCCCGGCCGTGGCCCGGGCGAGCGCCCAGCGCCAGCCGGCCGGCTCCACCGCCGCCGAGCCCGGCGTGGTCACCACCGGCACGCGGGCGATCCGCGGCGGCAGCCGGCTGACCGCCAGCCCGGCCGCGGTCGCCGCCGCCCAGGAGTTCTGGGAGGCGGTCGGCATCCTGCCCGTCGAGCTCGTCGTCCCCGAGGGCGCCGGTCTGACGCTGCGCTGCTACGTCGAGGACCGCGCCCGGTTCCTCGGCCGGGACGGGCAGGTCTTCCTGTTCCCGTCCCCGGTCGAGCTGGCCCGCTTCTGCGCCTCCGACGAGCGCCACGACCTCACCGGCATCGCATCCTGGCCGGAGGTGGCCGACACCGACGTCCTGCCGCTGCCGGCCGACCAGGACCGCTACGACCTCACCGTGCTCGCCGAGGTGCTGCGCGAGGTGGCCGACGGCGCGGGCGGGCTGGCCCGGCACGAGGCGCTGGAGCAGCCGGTGGAGGGCGTGCGCGACGTCGCCGAGTACGCCGGGCTGACCCGGGTCGAGGAACTGCTCACCGGGGACACCCCGCTGGGCCGCGCCGTCGCCCGCAGCGAGTCCGACCCGACCGCGCCGCTGCCCGCGCAGGACGCCGCCGCGCTGGCGAGCACCTGGGACGAGGTCGTCACCGAGGTCAGCGGGGCCCTGCGCTTCCGCGACTAGCACCGAACGGCGACCAGCACCGAACGGCAACGGCCGGCCCCCGCAGTGCGGGAGCCGGCCGTTGCCGTTGCTCACCCGTCCCTCGCGGGACGGGCCTGACCTCAGTAGGAGCGGGCCGGGCGCGAGGGGCGGCCGCCGGAGCGGTGCCCCTCGCTGGAGCCGCGGTAGCCACCGGTGCGACGCTCGCCGCCACCGGAGCGATCCCGATCGCCGTAGGAGCGCTCGCCCGAGGGGCGGTCTCCGTACGAACGGTCGCGGTCACCCGAGGGGCGGCCGCCGGAACGATCCCGATCGCCGTAGGAGCGCTCGCCCGAGGGGCGGTCTCCGTACGTGCGCTCGCGGTCGCCGGAGGGACGACGGGGGCCACCGCGGTAGCCGCCGGGACGCTCACCGGAGGGACGACGCCCGCCCGCACCGCCGGCCGGACGGCGCGACTCGCGCACCGGACGGACGATCGGCTCGACGAACGTGCCACCGGCGACGAGGTCGGCGATCGCAGCGTCGCCCGGACGGATCCGGGTGACCTGCGGGTCGACCTTGGCCTGGCGGAAGCGGCGCTTGGACTGCCCCACCTGGTCGGGCAGCAGCAGGGAGACCACGACACCCGCGGCACCGGCGCGCGCGGTGCGGCCGGAGCGGTGCAGGTAGGTCTTGTGGTCTGCCGGCGGGTCGTAGTGCAGGACCAGCGAGACGTCGTCGACGTGGATGCCACGCGCGGCGACGTCAGTGGCCACCAGCACCGGGCTGCGGGCGTCGGTGAACGCCTCCAGGGCCCGGCGGCGGGCCGCCTGCGGCAGCCCACCGTGGATGGGCTCGGCGGCGATGCCGACGTGCTTCAGGTTGTCGGCCAGCCGGTCGGCGCCGTGCTGGGTGCGCACGAAGATGATGATCCGACCCGGACGGGCGGCCATCGCCTCGGTGACCTTCAGCTTGTCCGGGAAGGACACGCTGTAGGCCAGGTGCTCGGCCTTGGGGCCGCTGTCCTCGGCCTTGACGACCTCGTGCCGGGCCGGGTCCTTGAGGTACCGGCGGACCAGGGTGTCGACCTCGCCGTCCAGCGTGGCCGAGAAGAGCAGCCGCTGACCGTCGGTGCGGGTCTGGTCGAGGAGCTCCTTGACCACCGGGAGGAAGCCGAGGTCGGACATGAAGTCCGCCTCGTCGATCACCGAGACGACGACCTCGGACAGCGTGGTCTCGCCCTGGTTGATCAGGTCCTGCAGCCGGCCGGGGGTGGCGATGAGCACGTCCACGCCGCGGCGGAGCTGCTGGATCTGGCGGTACATCGAGGCGCCGCCGTAGACGGCGGCCAGCTGGACGCCGATCGACTGGCCGAGGGGGGCCAGGTTGTCGTGCACCTGCTGGGCCAGCTCGCGGGTCGGGACCAGGATGAGCCCGCGCGGTGCGCGGCGTCCCTGACCCGGCTCGGCACCGAGACGGGAGAGCAGCGGCAGGCCGAAGGCCAGCGTCTTGCCCGAGCCGGTGGCGGCCTTGCCGAGCACGTCGCGCCCGGCGAGGGCGTCCGGCAGGGCGGAGGTCTGGATGGCGAACGGGTGGCGGATGCCCTTGCGCTCGAGCGCGGTGACCAGCGGCTGGGGCAGGCCCAGCTGGGCGAAGGTCGGGCCGGTGGGCTCGGGAGCGACCTCGACCGCGGGGGTCTCGGCTGCGGGCGTCTCGAGGACGGCCACAGCCGCGGCGTCCTGGGTGTTCTGGGTGTTCTGGGTGTCGACAGAGTCGAACGAGGACAAGCGGGGACTCCGATACAGATCGGTGCGCGTCCCGTGGTGATGCTGATCGCCGGGGGTCCGGCGTCCACACTGGTGATCGCGGCCGTCTTCTGTGACGCGTGATCTGCACGGATGCGCTGTGCCCGGACAGGACCGTCCGGGAGGATGACCGGCACGCGCCGGCACGATCAGGTTAGCAGCGCAGCGCCCGGATTGATTCCCGCAGCCGGGTGACCCTCCTCCCCGGGGTGCCTCAGCCGCCCGCGCGCAGGTGGTCGTAGGCCGGGCGGACCACCTCGGTGGTGATCCGGGCGCGCACCGCGTCGTCGGCGAACCCGGCGCGCAACGCCCGCTCGGTCACCGCCTGCACGTCGTCCCAGCCCCAGCCGAAGGTGTCCACCACCGCGGTCAGCTCACTGCTCGCCGAGACCCCGCTCATCAGCCGGTTGTCGGTGTTGAGCGTCACCGCGAAGCCGGCCCGGTGCAGCCGGTCGACCGGGTGCTCGGCCAGCGACGGGTAGGCGCCGGTCTGCACGTTGGACGACGGCGCGACCTCCAGCGCGATCTGCTCCGCGCGCACCCGCTCCGCGACCGGCCCGAGCGGGCCGCCGTCGGGCACCTCGTCGGCGATCCGCACCCCGTGGCCCAGCCGCTCGGCGCCGGCGCCGTCCAGCGCGGCGACGATCGAGCCGATGCCGGCGGCCTCCCCGGCGTGCACGGTGCGGTGCGCTCCGGCGCGGTCCAGGACGGCGATCGCCTCCGGGATGCGGTCCGGCGGGAAGCCGTCCTCGGGGCCGGCCAGGTCGAAGCCGACCACGCCGGCGCCGGCGAACCGGACCACCTGCTCGGCGACCTCCACCCACCGGTCGGCCTGGCGCATCGCGCACAGCAGGGTGCCGACGACGATCGGCGTCCCGGCCGACGCGGCCTCCCGGCTGCCCTGGGCGTAGCCGTCGAGCATCGCCTCGACCACCGCCTGCAGCGCCGTCCCCTGCTCGGTGAGCAGCTCCGGCGCCATCCGCACCTCGGCGTAGACGACACCGTCGGCGGCCAGGTCGAGGGCGGCCTCGCGGGCGACCCGGTGCACCGCCTCGGGCCGCTGCATCACCGCGACGGTGTGCGCGAAGGTCTCCAGGTAGCGCGGCAGCGACCCGGAGTCCGCGGCCTGCCGGAACCAGCGGCCCAGCGTCGCGGGCTCGTCCGCCGGGAGGTCGCGGTAGCCGGCCTCGTCGGCCAGCTCCAGCACCGTCTGCGGCCGCAGCCCGCCGTCCAGGTGGTCGTGCAGCAGCACCTTCGGCGCGCGGGCGAGGTTCTCGGCGTTCAGCTCGGCAGGCACGCCGGAAACGCTACCGGTGCTCTCGGTACCGGGAGCACCGGCTCAGCGGCTCTCGCGGTCCTGCCAGCGGAAGGTGCGCACGCACAGCACCAGCCCGACGGCGCACCAGATGCCCAGCACCAGCGCGACCCGCCCGAGCTCCCACGTGCCGGCCGGTTCGGCGGCGGCGAGCGCGTCGGGCAGGAACACCGAGCGCAGGCCCTGCGCCATCCACTTGAGCGGGAAGACCGCGGCGATCGTCTGCAGCCAGGTGGGCACCTCGCTGAACTGGAAGAACACCCCGGAGATGAACTGCAGCACCAGCGCGATCGGGGTGACCGTGGCCGACGCCGACCGGCCGTTGCGGGCCAGGCTGGAGACCGCGATGCCCAGCAGCGTGCAGGCCGCCGAGCCGAGCCCGGCGACCCAGAGGAAGGTCAGCCAGTCCGCACCCGAGGGCAGCCCGACGTCGTAGAACGCGACCCCGATGACCAGCAGGATCGCCACGATCGCCACGGTGACGACGAGGACCTGCACCACCTTGCCGACGAAGTAGGCGCTCTTGGGCATCGGGGTGCCCGCCAGGCCCTTGAGCGTGCCGTCGGAGCGCTCGGTGGCGATGCTGATCGCCATGTTCTGCAGGCTGGCGCCGAGGATGCCTGCGGCGATCACCCCGGCCATGAAGTACTGGGTGAAGCTGACCCCCGCGCCGAGGTCGTAGTCGAGCACCGCCCCGAAGACGAGCAGCAGGATCACCGGGAACATCAGCGTGAAGACGACGGACTCGCGCTGCCGGAAGAACTCCTTGAGCTCCACCCCGGCCCGCGTGCGGCACACCGCGCCGACCGACGGCAGGGCCCGCTCACGGGTGGCGGTCACTGGCCCTCTCCGATCATCCGCAGGTAGACGTCCTCGAGCGTGGGCCGGGCGACGGCCAGGTCCGGCACCTCGCCGGGGAACCGGGCGGCGAGCCCGGCGACGAACGCCGTCGGTGTGGCGGTCTCGGCCACCCGGCGGGCGCCGCCCTCGGTCCAGCTGACGACGGCGGGGGCGGTGCCCCGCCCGCCGAGCTCGGCGGGGACGGCGACCTCGGCCAGCCGGCCGCGGGCGATCACGCCGACCCGGTCGGCCAGCTCCTCGGCCTCGTCCAGGTAGTGGGTGGTGAGCAGCATCGTGGTGCCGAGGTCGCGGAGCGAGCGGATCAGCGACCAGAACTGCCGGCGGGCCTCCGGGTCGAAGCCGGTGGTCGGCTCGTCCAGGAACAGCAACCGGGGGCGGCCGACGATGCCGAGCGCGACGTCGAGCCGGCGGCGCTGGCCGCCGGAGAGGGTGCGGCCCCGGGAGCCGGCCTTCTCGGTGAGGCCGACCAGCTCGAGGACCTCGTCGGCGTCGCGGGGGTCGGCGTAGTAGGACGCCTGGGCGCGCAGCAGCTCCCGGCAGGTCAGCTGGCTGTCGCCCGCGCCGGACTGCAGCACGATGCCCAGGTCGGCCTTCCAGGCCCGCCCCCCGGCCGCCGGGTCGACGCCGAGCACGCGGACCTCGCCGCCGTCGCGCCGGCGGTAGCCCTCCAGCACCTCGACGGTGGTGGTCTTGCCGGCGCCGTTGGGGCCGAGCAGCGCGAAGATCTCCCCGCGCCGGATGTCCAGGTCCAGTCCGTCCACGGCCGTGCGCTCGCCGTAGCGCTTGACCAGGCCGCGCACCGAGATGGCGGCATCGGGGTCCAGCGGCGTGCCCGGGGCGACGGCCGCGCCCGCGCCGGTGGTGGGGAGCGAGTCCTGCTGCACGAGGCGACAGTGTCCTCCACGCACCTGTGGCCCCCTCGCAGGGCCCCGCCGCGAGCTCGCGAGCGGTGGGGGGCGAGGGGGTCCTTCTAGATGCGCTCGATGAGCAGCGGGAGCGGCCGGTCGTCGGTGTCGACGCCGACGGCGCCCTCCAGCGCCTCCAGGGCGCGCGGGATCCGGGCGGCGTCGTCGGTCTGCAGCTCCAGCAGCGGCTGCCCGGCGGTCACCTGCTCCCCCACGCCCGCGTGCCAGACGACGCCGGCCGCGGCCGACACCGGGTCCTCCTTGCGGGCCCGCCCGGCACCCAGGCGCCAGGCGGCGACCCCGAGGGCGTAGGCGTCCAGCCGGGTGAGGGTGCCGGTCGCCGGTGCGGTCACCACGTGCCGCTCGGCGGGCTGCGGCAGAGCAGCGTCCGGGTCGCCGCCCTGGGCGGAGATCATCCGGCGCCAGGCGTCCATCGCCCGGCCGTCGGCGAGCGCGTCGGCGGGGTCGACGTCGTCGCGCCCGACCCCGGCGAGCATCTCCCGGGCCAGCGCCAGGGTCAGCTCGACGACGTCGGCCGGCCCGCCCCCGGCGAGCACCTCCACCGACTCGGCGACCTCGACGGCGTTGCCGGCCGAGCGGCCCAGCGGCCGGTCCATGGCGGTGACCAGGGCGACGGTGCGCACCCCGGCTGCCTCGCCGAGGCCGACCATGGTGCGGGCCAGGGTGCGGGCGTCGTCGGGGTCGCGCATGAACGCACCCGAGCCGGTCTTCACGTCGAGCACCAGCGCGTCCGCGCCCTCGGCGATCTTCTTGCTCATGATCGAGCTGGCGATCAGCGGGATCGACTCGACGGTGCCGGTGACGTCACGCAGCGCGTAGAGCACCTTGTCTGCCGGCGCGAGGTCGGCGCCGGCGGCGCAGATCACCGCGCCGACATCGCGCAGCTGCTGCACGTACTCGGCGTCGGTGAGCGAGGCCCGCCAGCCGGGGACCGACTCCAGCTTGTCCAGCGTGCCCCCGGTGTGGCCCAGCCCGCGGCCGGACAGCTGCGGCACGGCCACCCCGCAGGCGGCCACGAGCGGCGCCAGCGGCAGGGTGATCTTGTCGCCGACGCCGCCGGTGGAGTGCTTGTCGGCGGTCGGCCGCCCCAGCGAGGAGAGGTCCTTGCGGACGCCGGAGTCGATCATCGCCTGCGTCCACGCGGCGAGCTCGTCGCCGGACATCCCCCGGAAGAACACCGCCATGAGCAGCGCGCTCATCTGCTCGTCGGGCACCACCCCGTCGGTGTAGGCGCGGATGACCCAGCGGATCTGGTCCGCCGTCAGCGGCCGGCCGTCGCGCTTGGCCCGGATGACGTCGATCGCGTCGAAGGGCTGGGTCATCGGGAGGCCGCCTTCACCAGGTCGTCCGGGCCGAACGCGTCGGGCAGCACCTCGCTCATCGGCACGATGCCCAGCGACACCGTCTCGATCAGCATGTCCCGCCCGCCGTGCTCCCACAGCAGCTGCCGGCAGCGCCCGCAGGGCATCAGCGGCTGCCCGTCGCCGCCCACGCAGGCGACCGCGACCAGCCGGCCGCCGCCGGAGCGGGCCAGGTCGCTGACCATCCCGCACTCGGCGCACAGCCCCAGGCCGTAGGAGGCGTTCTCCACGTTGCAGCCGGTGACCACCCGGCCGTCGTCGACCAGCCCGGCCACCCCCACGGGGAACTGCGAGTAGGGCGCGTAGGCGTGGGTCATCGCCTCCCGCGCCGCGGCGCGCAGCGCATCCCAGTCGACGTCCATCAGTGCTCTCCTCGTCGGTAGACCAGCCCGTCGGCCCTGGGCATCCGCAGCCGCTGCGAGGCCAGCGAGAGCACCAGCAGCGTGGTCAGGTGCGGGGTGAAGGAGACGATCCCCTCGGGCAGCTCGTCGATGGTCAGGAAGCCGGCCAGCGCCGCGGCACCGAACGCCGCCGCGATCACCGCCTGCACGTACCGGCGCCGGGTGGCCTGCCAGATCGCCACCCCGACCAGCAGCACGGCGATGAGCAGCAGCAGCGCGACGACGGCGGTCGGGCTGCGCAGCTGGAGCGCGTCGGAGAACCCGAACAGCCCCGCACCCGCGGCCAGCCCGCCGGGCCGCCAGTTGCCGAAGATCAGCGCGGCCAGGCCGATGAAGCCGCGGCCGCCGGTCTGGCCCTCGCGGTAGATGTTGGCGACGAACACCAGGAAGACGCCACCGAGCCCGGCGAGCGCGCCGGAGATGATCACGGCGGTGTACTTGAGCCGGTAGACCGGCACGCCGAGGGAGTCCGCGGCCGCCGGGTTCTCCCCGCAGGAGCGCAGCCGCAGCCCGAACGCCGTGCGCCACAGCAGCAGGTAGGTGGCCGGCACCAGCAGCACGGCGAGCACGGTCAGCACCCCCACGCCGCTGGTGAACCCGCGCAGGACGCCGGCCAGGTCCGAGACCAGGAACCAGTGCCGGCTCTCCAGGTCACCCAGCAGGTCCGGCCCGGAGGAGAGCACCGGCAGCGAGAAGCTCGGCGGGCGGCTGGACAGCGCGGGCGACTGGGTCACCCCACCGCCGGCCGGGTTGTCGCTGTAGAGCAGCTCGGAGAGGAACCGGACGACGCCGCCGGCCAGGATGTTGATCGCCACGCCGGAGACCACGTGGTCGACCCCGAAGGTGACCGTCGCGACGGCGTGCAGCAGACCGCCGGCGGCGCCGAAGACCGCGCCGCCGATCAGCGCACCGGCCCAGCCCCACTGGTATCCGGCCCAGCCGGCCCCCCAGGTGCCGAGGATCATCATGCCCTCGAGGCCGATGTTGACCACGCCGGCCCGCTCGGAGAACAGACCGCCGAGCGCGACCAGCCCCAGCGGGACGGCGAGCAGCAGCGCGGCGGCGAACGTCGAGGACGAGGTGAGCGCCTGCTCACCGGAGACGACCCGGACCGCCGAGACGAGCACCAGCAGCCCGACCAGCAGCCAGGTGATCCGCCGGGCCCGGCCGCCGCCCAGCAGCAGCTCGGTCACCGGCCCGCGCCCCGACGTCCTCGCGGTGGTTGCGGCGGTGCTCACAGGGTCCCTCCTCGGGTGCCGTCGGCAGCGCCGCTGCGCACGCCCGGGCCGGTGCCGGTCCCGATGGCGGAGCCGGGGTCCGGCGGCGGGCCGCCAGGCCCCTGCCCGCCGTCGGTGCTGCCGTCGCCGCTGGTCGGCGGGGCCGCCTGGCTGCCGCCGCGCTCGGCCTGGCGCCGGGAGATCCGGCGGGCGATCTCGTTCGCGACGACGACGGCGAGCACGATCGTGCCCTGGATGATCGTGACCACCGAGGCGGGGATGCCCTCGAACTGCAGCGGGATCGCGGCGCGGTCGAGGAAGCCGAACAGCAGCGCACCCAGGGCGATGCCGATCGGGTTGTTGCGCCCCAGCAGCGCCACCGCGATGCCGAGGAAGCCCAGCCCGGTGGTGAACTCCGTGCCGTAGTGGTGGGAGCTGCCCAGCAGGTCGGGCAGGCCGATGAGCCCGGCCACCGCGCCGGAGATGAGCATCGTCTTGAGCACCATGCCGCGCGCGTCGACGCCGCTGGCGGTGGCCGCCGACGCCGACATGCCGGTGGCGCGCAGGTCGAAGCCGAACCGGGTGCGCCGCACCAGCACCGCGATGACGATCCCGGCGACGGCCGCCACCAGCAGGAAGCCGTACAGCTCCGACCGCGGTTGCGCCAGCCCCAGCGCCCCGAAGACGCCGTTGAGCCCGGGGAACCACCCGGACTCGGGGATCTCCGCGGTGGTGATGATCGACGCGCCCGGCTCGCTGCCCCGCAGCGGCCCGGTGAGCAGGTAGGACGCCAGCCCGAGCGCGATGAAGTTCAGCATGATCGAGCTGATCACCTCGCTCACGCCCCGGGTGACCTTCAGGACGGCGACGATCCCCGCCCAGAAGGCGCCCACCAGCATGGCGACGACGATGATCAGCAGCACGTGCAGCGGGGCCGGCAGCGCGACGGCGGCGCCGGCCGCGGCGGACAGGATGGTGGCGAGCCGGTACTGGCCCTCCACCCCGATGTTGAACAGCCCCATCCGGAAGGCGACGGAGACGGCGAGGCCGGCCAGGAACAGCGGCACGGCCCGGTTGAGGATGACCACCATCGCCTGGGTCTGCTGAGACGGGCTGTCGCCGAAGTCGAGCATGACCTCGAGCGCGCTGAGCGGGTTCTCCCCGATCAGGACGATGACCAGCGCGGAGATGACCAGCGCGACGACGATGGCCAGCACCGGCGCCAGCAGCGCGGTGCCCAGGCGGCGCAGCGTGCTCACGCGGCACCCACCGAGGTGTCGGCGGCGCCGGTCATGTGGCTCCCGAGCTCCTCCGGGGTCAGGCGCGCCGGGTCCAGCGAGGCGACCAGGCGCCCGCGGAGCATGACGTGCAGCGTGTCCGACAGGCCGATGAGCTCGTCGAGGTCCGCCGAGACCAGCACGATCCCCATCCCCTCCGCGCGGGCGTCCTTGAGCAGTTCCCAGATGACCGACTGGGCGCCGACGTCGACGCCGCGGGTCGGGTGGGCGGCGATGAGCAGCCGCGGCCGGGCGCTCATCTCCCGCCCGACGATCAGCTTCTGCTGGTTGCCGCCGGACAGCGCCATGGCGGCGGTGTCCGGACCGGGCGCCCGGACGTCGTACTCGCGCATGATCCGGGCGGTGTCGGCGCGGGCGCCCTTCCGGTCGATGAAGGGGCCCTTCACCGCGGGCGGGCGGGTCTGGTGGCCGAGGATCCGGTTCTCCCAGAGCGGCGCCTCCAGCAGCATGCCCTGCCGGTGCCGGTCCTCCGGGATGAAGCCCAGCCCCTGCTCGCGCCGCTGCCGGGTGGACCAGGCGGTGATGTCGTCGGCGCCGAGCAGGACCGTGCCGGCGGTGAGCGGCCGCAGCCCCATGATCGCGTCGACGAGCTCGGCCTGGCCGTTGCCCTCGACGCCGGCGATGCCCACGACCTCCCCCTCACGGACGGTGAGCGAGACGTCGTCCACCGCCGGGCGCCCGCCCGGCGTGGCGACGGTGATCCCGCGCAGCTGCAGCACCGGGGTCTCCCGCACGGTCGAGTCGCGCCGCTGGGCGGTGGGCAGCTCGGCGCCGACCATCAGCTCCGCGAGCTGCTTGGCCGTCGTCGTCCGCGGGTCGGCCTCGCCGACGGTGGTCCCCCGGCGGATCACGGTGATCGCGTCGGCGACCTTCCGGACCTCGTCCAGCTTGTGCGAGATGAAGATGACGGTGAGGCCCTCGCGCTTGAGCTCGGCGAGGTTGCCGAACAGCTCGTCGACCTCCTGCGGCACCAGGACGGCGGTCGGCTCGTCCAGGATCAGCGTGCGGGCGCCGCGGTAGAGCACCTTGGCGATCTCCACCCGCTGCCGGTCACCGACGCCGAGGTCCTCGACCATGGTGTCGGGGTCGAGACCGAGCGCATAGGCGTCGGAGATCTCCCGGATCCGGCGCCGGGCCTCCGTGCGGTCCAGCCGGCCGCCCTTGGTGGGCTCGCTCCCCAGGACGACGTTCTCCAGCACGGTGAAGTTGTCGGCCAGCATGAAGTGCTGGTGGACCATGCCGATCCCGGCGGCGATCGCATCGGCCGGGCTGCGGAAGGTGACCGGGCGGCCGTCGACGAGGATCTCCCCCTCGTCCGGGCGGTGCATGCCGTACAGGGTCTTCATCAGCGTCGACTTGCCGGCGCCGTTCTCGCCCACGATGGCGTGCACCTCGCCGCGGCGGACGCGCAGCTGGATGTCGGAGTTGGCCACCACGCCGGGGAAGCGCTTGGTGATGCCGCGGAGCTCGACCGCGAGCGGTGCCGACTCGGTCAACGGGAACTCCTCGGGGGACCGGCGTGGTGGCGCAGGGACGTACCCGGCCGCAGGTCTTGCGGCCGGGAGGTGGTTCTCAGGCGTCGTCGTCCGACGCGGAGACGGTACACACGGAAAACGGCGGGCTCGGGGGCGTGTACCGCCCCCGAGCCCGCCGCCGCCCGTGCTGCTCAGGCCGCACGCGTCACGGGGTGGTGGGCACCGTGATCTCGCCGTCGACGATCTGCTGGCGGTAGTCCTCGACGACGTCGGAGATGTCGTCGATGTAGCCACCCGAGGTGGACAGGCCGACGCCGTCGGACTCCAGGTCGTAGACCTCGTTGGTGCCGCCCTCGACCTCGCCCTCGGCGAAGCTGAGGATGAACTCCTGCACGGCGTTGTCGACCCGCTTGAGCATCGAGGTCATGATCACGGCCTGCTGCTCGGGGGAGGCCAGCTGCCACTGGTCGGAGTCGACGCCGATCGCGCGCTTGCCGGCCTCGACGGCCGCCTGGAAGACGCCCTCACCCGAGCCACCGGCGGCGTGGAAGACGATGTCCGCGCCGTTCTGGTAGAAGCCCTGGGCCACGCTGTAGCCGCGGTCCGGGGCGCCGAAGCCGCTGAAGTCACCGGCCGGCGACAGGTACTGGCTGTCGATCTGGATGTCCGGGTTGACCGCGCGGGCCCCGGCCTCGTAGCCGGCCTGGAACTTCTCGATCAGCGGGCTCTGCACGCCGCCGACGAAGCCGATGTGGTCGGTCTCGGTCTTCGACGCCGCGGCCACGCCGGCCAGGAAGGCGCCCTGCTCCTCGGCGAACACCAGGCCGGTGACGTTGTCACCCTTGGCGCCGTCCTCGTTGGAGCCGTCGACCTGGGCGAACGTGACGTCCGGGAAGTCCGCGGCCACCTCGCCGATGATCTCGTCGTAGTTGAAGCCGACGGCGATCACCGGGTCGTAGCCCTGCTCGGCCAGCTGGGTGAGCAGCTCCCCCCGGTTGGAGGCGTCGTCGTTCGGCGAGAGCGTCTGGACGTTCTCCTCCATCGACAGGCCGAGCTCCTCGACGGCGGCCTCGACCCCGGCGTAGGCGGAGTCGTTGAACGACTTGTCGCCCCGGCCACCGGTGTCGAACGCGAGGCCGATCATGAGCTCGTCGTCGCCGCTCCCGCCCGAGCCGCCGTCGCTCTCGTCGCTGGCGCAGGCCGCCAGGGCCATGCTGCCGGCCAGCAGCAGTGCCGTGGCCTGGATGCCGGCCTTCATCCCACGCACTCGGCGCAAGACGGTCTCCTCTCTCATGGGCCCGGCCGATCTGATCGGCGGACCCCGGTGCCTGGTGGTGTTCCGTGCTCCGCCGCCGGCCCCGACCCGGTGACCGGGCGGGGCGACGACGCCCCCGGCACGCTAACTCCGGGTGACGCGGGTGCGGCCGCCAGGCAGCGGATAGAGATGGGATCGTTGCCTACGGGCAACACCGGGCACACACCCGGCGGTCGCGGTGAGACGGCGCCCACAGCGGGACCCGCCGCCCGGCCGGGTTAGCGTGCCCGTCATGCGCCACCCGACGTCCCCGGCCCGGCTGCGCGCCGGCGCCGCCGTCCGGTCCGCCGCCGTCCACGCCCTGGTCACGGCCACGGTCGCGGTCGCGGTGCTCGGCACGGCCGGTTCCCCCGCCCACGCCGAGACCGCCCGGCCCACCGTCGACCCGACCGCCCCCACGCCGACCGCGCCGTACGCCGCCGGCCCGCCGCAGGGCAGCGCCGCCGACGGCAGCACCGTGGGTGGGGAGGGGCTGGACACCCGCGGGGTGGTCACCGCCGAGGGCGCCCCGCCGCTGCCGGAGGGGATCGACGCGCACGGCTGGCTGGTGGCCGACGCCGGCACCGGTCAGGTGCTGGGCGCCCGCGACCCGCACGGCCGCTACTACCCGGCGAGCACGATCAAGACGCTGACCCTGCTCACCCTGGCGCCGCAGCTGGACCCGGCGCAGGTCGTGGTCGCCACCGTCGAGGACGAGGCGATCGAGGGCAGCCGGGTGGGGCTGGTGCGCGACGGGCAGTACACCGTCGACCTGCTGTTCCGGGCGCTGGTCATGCAGTCGGGCAACGACGCGGCCAACGCCCTGGCCCGCGTCGCCGGGGGCGTGGCGCCCACGGTCGCGGCGATGAACGCCACCGCCGCCCGGCTGGGGGCCTCGGACACCGTCGTGGGGACGCCCTCCGGGCTCGACGTCGCCGGCCAGTCGTCGTCCCCCTACGACCTGGCGCTGTTCATGCGCGAGCTGGTCGCCGACCCCTACACCCTCGACGTGCTGCAGACCCGGATCGCGCAGATGCCCCCGGCGCCCGGGTACGAGGGGTTCCAGATCCAGTCGCAGAACGGGCTGCTGTCGGACTACCCGGGGACGCTGGGCGGCAAGACCGGGTTCACCGACGCCGCGCGGCACACCTTCGTGGCCGCGGCCGAGCGCGACGGCCGCCGCCTGGTGGTGAGCCTCATGCAGGCCGAGCGCCGCCCGGTGCACGAGCAGGAGCAGGCGACCCGGCTGCTGGACTGGGGCTTCGCCACCCCGGCCACGGTCGAGGCTCCCGGCCGGCTGGTCGACCCGGACGAGCCCGAGCCGACGGCGGCCCCGACCTCGGCCCGGGCCACCCGGCCGGCGTCAGCGGCCCGGCCCGCCGCGGCTCCGGAGGTCACCGCCGCCCCGGCCCAGGAGCAGGGCAGCCCGCTGCTGCCCGTCGCCCTGGCCGTCGCGGCGGTCCTGGTGGTGCTCGCCACCGTCGTCGGCCGCCGCCGGGCCCGGCGTCCGGTCAGCCGGCCCGGCGGTCCCGGCGACGGCGGGCCAGCAGCCGGGCCCCCAGCGCCCCCGCCAGGGCACCGGCCCCCAGCAGCCCGACCGCGGTCCGCACCGGGGACACCGCCGGACGCACCGGCGGGGACGCCACCGCCGGACCACCCGGACGCTCCGGGGCCACAGGCGCCGGGTCCGGTGCGCTGAGGCCCGGCCGCACGTGGCCGGCGGCGATCCGGTCCGCCTCGATCGACGGGATCGTCGCGGTCCACGCGGCGGTGTAGAAGGCGAACCGGAAGACCACGTTCAGCCAGACGATCAGGCCGACGATCCCGCCGAACGTCTGCGCGGTCACGTTCCCGCCGATGACCGCCAGGTAGATGGTGCCGGCCAGCTTGAGCAGCTCGAAGCCGACCGCCCCGAACACCGCGCCGGGCAGCAGCCGACGCCAGCCGAACGGGTTGTCCGGCACGCCCCGCAGCAGCCACAGGAAGACCAGGGTGTCGCCGAGCAGGGCCAGCAGGACGGCCACCACCGCGGTGACCAGCCCGAAGCCCGGCACGGTGTCCAGGCCCAGCAGGTCCAGCAGCCGGGTGGAGGCCGACGTCGCACTGGTGGTCAGCGCGATGCTCAGCGCCCCGGCCACCCCGAACCCCAGCAGGCCGGCGACGTCCCTGACCCGGTCGGTGAGGAAGTCCGGCGGGTCCGGCTGCCCGCGCCAGACGACGTCCATGCCCACCCGGATCTTGTCCATCGCGCGCAGCCCGATGACCAGGAAGCCCAGCAGGCCGACGAGGCCGAAGGTGGTGGCGCTGTCGATCGCCGCGGCGGCCTGGTCGGCGAGGTCGGCGCCGGTCGAGCCGGGCACCGCGTCCCGGATGCCGGAGACCAGCCGCTCCTCCAGCAGCGGGTTGCCGCGCAGCACCAGCCCGGCGACGGCGGCGACCAGCAGCAGCACCGGGAACAGGGCGAGGAAGACGTAGTAGGTGACCCCGGAGGCGAGCAGGTCGGCCTGCACCCGGTTGTAGTGACCGCCGGCGTGCACCAGGTGGTCCAGCCACCCCCACCGGTCGCGCCCCCGGCGCAGCAGGCGGCGGGCCGCGGCGACCAGCCGGGTGACGGGATTGCCCGGACCGTCGGCGCGGTCGGGCGTCGTCCGGGGCGCGGTCACCGGACCGAGTGTGCGGTCTGACGATCTGCCGCGCGCGTCGACCGGCGGGCTCCCGGCCCGGTCGCGCCGCAGGTCAGCGCGGTGTGCCGGTGAGCGGGTACTCGCGGGCGACGGCCCAGGCGCCGTCGGGGAGCTGCTCGAACTCGGTGAACGAGGTCACCCGGAACTCCGCGTGCACCTCCGCCAGACCGGCGTGCGCCAGGTCCAGCATCTCGCCCGGCACGTCGTGCGCAACCGTCACGTGCGGGTGGTACGGGAACGCCAGCGGCCGGGCCAGCGGACCGGTGCGGACGTCGGTGGCGATCAGCTCGCAGTCGGCGATGCCCCGCTCGACGGCGACGAAGACGACCTCCGAGACCGGCCGGAACGTGCCGGTGCCCGACAGGCGCATGTCGAACGGCGGGTGGGAGGCCGCGACCTGCGCCAGGTGGGCGCTGATCGCCGGTCGGTCACCCACCGCGACCTCGGTGGGCGGCAGCAGGGTGACGTGCGGCGGCACCAGGCTGGCCTGCGGGTCCCCGCACTTGCCCCGCCACTCGACCAGCAGCTGCGCCCACGGCTCCGGGATCGACACCACCACGCCCAGCACGGCGGTGTCGGCCGGCACCTCGCGCTCCGCCGAGGGGCGGTGCACGAACGTGTCGTCGGCGCGCAGCGGTCGGTCGGTCACGCCGGCGTGCCCCCGACCGGGGCCAGGAAGCCCACCCGCTCGTAGACGGTGGCCAGGGTGGGGGCCGCGACCTCGCGGGCACGCGCAGCGCCGGCGGCCAGGACGCGCTCCAGCTCGGCGGTGTCGGCCAGCAGCTCGGCGGTGCGCTGCTGCACCGGGGCGAACGCCTCGGTGACCACGTCGGCGAGCTCCTTCTTCAGGTCGCCGTAGCCGCGACCGGCGAAGTGCTCCTCCAGCTGGGCCACGCTCTGCCCGGACAGCGCCGAGTGGATGGCCAGCAGGTTGGTCACGCCCGGCTTCTCCACCGGGTCGGCGACGACCTCGCGGCCGGTGTCGGTGACCGCCGAGCGGATCTTCTTCGCCGTCGCCTTCGGGTCGTCGAGCAGGTTCACGCAGCCGGCCGGCGGCAGGCTCTTGCTCATCTTCTTGTCCGGCGACTGCAGGTCCAGCACCTTCGCCGCACCCGGCGGCACGTAGGCCTCCGGCAGCGCGAACGTGTCGCCGTACCGGCCGTTGAACCGGGTGGCCAGGTCGCGGGTGAGCTCCAGGTGCTGCCGCTGGTCCTCGCCGACCGGCACCCGGGCGGCCTGGTAGAGCAGGATGTCGGCGGCCTGCAGCACCGGGTAGGTGAACAGCCCGACCGACGTCGCCCCGGCGCCCTCGCGGGTGCTCTTGTCCTTGAACTGGGTCATCCGGCTGGCCTCGCCGAACCCGGTCAGGCACTGCAGCACCCAGGCGAGCTGGGCGTGCTCGGGCACGTGGCTCTGCACGAACAGCGTGCTGCGCTCCGGGTCGACGCCGAGGGCGACCAGCTGCGCGGCGGAGACCAGCGTGCGCCGGCGCAGCACCGCCGGGTCGGGCTGCTCCATGGTGATCGCGTGCAGGTCGACGACGCAGTAGAAGGCGTCGTGGTCGTCCTGGAGCGCCACCCACTGCCGCAGCGCACCCAGGTAGTTGCCGAGGTGGAACGAGTCAGCCGTCGGCTGGATGCCGGACAGCACGCGGGGAGCAGGCACGTCCCTCATCGAACCACGCGCCCCGGTGGTCTCCGGTCAGGTGTCCGCGCCCGCGACCCCGGCGCTGGTCAGGACGGCGTCCAGCGCGCCGAGGAAGACGTCGTCCTCCTCCGGGGTCCCGACCGTCACCCGGAGCCCCTCGCCGGCGAACGGCCGGGTGATCACCGCCCGCCCCTCCAGGGCGGCGGCGACCTCGGCGGTGCGCTCACCCAGCGGCAGCCAGACGAAGTTGGCCTGGCTGTCGGCGACCGGCAGGCCCCGCTCCCGCAGCGCCGCGGTCAGCCGGTCGCGCTCGGCGACGACGGCGGCGCACCGCTGCCGCACCTCGTCCTCCGCGGAGAGGGCGGCCACCGCCGCGGCCTGGGCGAGGCTGGAGACGCTGAAGGGCACGTGGGTGCGGCGCACCGCGTCGGTGACGGCCGGGTCCTCGGCCAGCAGGTAGCCCACCCGCAGCCCGGCCAGCCCCCACGCCTTGGAGAAGGTGCGCAGCACGGCCACGTTGGGCCGCCCGCGCATCAGCTCGACCCCGTCGGGGACGTCGGCGTCGGTGACGAACTCGCGGTAGGCCTCGTCCAGCACCACCAGCGCCGTCTCGGGCACGGCGTCGAGGAACCGCTCCAGCTCGGCCCGGCGCACCGCCGTCCCGGTGGGGTTGTTCGGGTTGCAGACGAACACCAGCCGGGTGGTCTCGTCGATCGCCGCGGCGAGGGCGTCCAGGTCGTGGGTGTCGGCGGCGCCGCCCGGCGTGCCGGGGACCAGCGGCACCTGCCGGGCACGGGCGCCGGCCACCTGGGCCAGCAGCGGGTACATCTCGAACGACCGCCAGGCGAACGCGATGCCGGTGCCCGGGTCGTTGTAGGCCTGGGTCAGCTGCTGCAGCACGGTGACCGCGCCGCAGCCGGTGGCCACCTGGCCGGGGGTGACGCCGTACCGCTCCGCCAGCGCCGCGGTGAGCACCGTCGCGCCGTTGTCGGGGTAGCGGTTGCACTCCCCCGCCGTCGCCGCGATGGCCTGGACGACGGCGGGCAGCGGCGGGAAGGCCACCTCGTTGCTGGCCAGCTTCACCGCGCGCGGGACCCCGATCTCGCGGGCCAGGTCAGCGGGGTTGCGGCCGGGCCGGTAGGCCGGCATCGCGGCCACCGCGGGACGTGCGCTGACCACGGGACTCCTCCTCGTACCGGTGCGGGCGCCGCACCTGTCCAGGCTTCCCGGCGTGCGCGTGTCTAGGCTCCCGGGCATGCGCGTTCTCGTCACCGGCGGAGCCGGGTACATCGGCAGCGTAGTCACCGCTGCGCTGCTGGCCGAGGGGCACGAGGTCACGGTGCTCGACGACCTCTCCACCGGGCACCGGGACGCCGTCCCCGACGGCGCCCGTCTGGTGCAGGCGTCGCTGCACGACTCCGCCCCGGTGCTCGCCGAGGTGCGCCCGGAGGCGGTGCTGCACTTCGCCGCCAAGAGCCTGGTCGGGGAGAGCCAGCAGGCGCCGGAGCGGTACTGGGAGAACAACGTCGGCGGCTCGCTCGCGCTGCTGGAGGCGATGCGCGCCGCGGACTGCCGCCGGATCGTCTTCTCCTCCACCGCGGCCACCTACGGGGAGCCCGACGAGGTGCCGATCCCGGAGACCGCGCCCACCCGGCCGACCAACACCTACGGCGCCAGCAAGCTGGCCGTCGACGCGATGCTGACCAGCTACGCGGTGGCGTACGACTTCGCCGCGGTGAGCCTGCGCTACTTCAACGTCGGCGGCGCCGCGTACGGCCGGGGCGAGCGGCACGCCACGGAGACGCACCTCATCCCGATCGCGCTGCAGGTCGCCGCCGGCTCCCGCGAGGCGCTCACCGTCTACGGCGACGACTACCCGACGCCCGACGGCACCTGCATCCGCGACTACGTCCACGTCGAGGACCTCGCCGCCGCGCACCTGCTCGCCCTCCCCGCGCCGGCGCCCGGCGAGCACCGGGTCTACAACCTGGGCAGCGGCAGCGGCTTCTCCGTGCAGGAGATGGTCGACGCCGTCCGCGAGGTGACCGGGCACCCCCTGCCGGTGGTCGTGGGCCCCCGCCGCGCCGGCGACCCGGCCCGCCTGGTGGCCAGCTCCGCCCGCATCCACGACGACCTGGGCTGGCAGCCGGTGCACACCGACCTGCGGGAGATCGTCGGCGACGCCTGGGCCTTCGTGCAGCAGCAGCGCTAGCGGGCGTCGGACTCGGCGGCGGCGTCCTCGGCGTCGTCCGGTTCGGGTGCGGGGCTGACCTCGATGCGCGCGATCCGCCGTCCGTCCAGCTCCAGCACGGTGAGCTGGCGGCCCTCGACGTCGACGACGTCGCCCACCACCGGCAGCCGGCCCAGCGCCGCCAGCAGGTAGCCGGCGGCCGTCTCGTAGGGCCCCTCGGGCAGCTCGAGGCCGGTCGCCTCGGCGAAGTCGTCGAGGTTCAGCAGCCCGTCGAGCTCCTGCGGGCCGCCGGTCGGCTCGTCCTCCTCCGCGGCGACGTCGGCGTCGTACTCGTCGTAGATGTCCCCGATGACCTCCTCGATGAGGTCCTCCAGGGTGACGATGCCGTCGGTGCCGCCGTACTCGTCGACGACGATCGCGAAGTGCCGGTTCTCCCGGCGCATCTCCGACATCGCGTTGAGCACCTTCGCCGTGCCGGGCAGCTGCTTGACCTCCCGGGCCAGGTCGGCCACGGTCGCCGCCCGCCCGGCGGGGTGGTTGGGCAGGAACAGGTCGCGGACGTGCACGAAACCGACGACGTCGTCCTCCCCCCGGCCGATCACCGGGTAGCGGGACCAGTTGGAGTCGGCGACCTGCTTGGCCGCCCGGCTCGCGGTGGTCGACCCGTCCAGGAAGTGCACCTCGGTCCGCGGGGTCATCACCTCGCGCACCTCCCGGTCGCCGGCGCGGAACACCTCGTCGATCAGCCGCCGCTCGTCGCTGGAGAGCGACTCGTGCGCCGCGACCAGGTCGCGCAGCTCCTCCTGGCTGATCGACTCCCCGCTCACCTTCGGGTCGCCGCCGAGCAGCCGGACGAGCAGGTCGGTGCTCTTCGACAGCAGCCAGATCACCGGCCGGAAGAGCTTGGCGATGGCGTTCAGCGGCGCGGCGACGACCAGGGAGAACCCCTCGGCCCGCTGGAGGGCCAACCGCTTGGGGGTCAGCTCACCGACGACCAGCGACAGGTAGCTGATCGCGATGGTGACCAGCACGAAGGCCAGCGGCTCGGCCACGCTGGCCCGCACGCCCCGATCGACCAGGAGGTCACCGAGCGGCCCGGACAGGGTGCTGGCCCCGAAGGCGGCGGAGAAGAAGCCGGCCAGGGTGACCCCGACCTGCACCGCGGCGAGGAAGCGGTTCGGGTCGCCGAGCAGCTTGTTCAGCGCCTGCCCGCGGCGGCCGGTGTCGGCCAGCGCACGGACCTGCGACTCCCGGAGGGAGACCAGGGCGATCTCGGCTCCCGAGAACGCACCGCCGATCAGGACGAAGCCGACGACCATGACGATGTTGAGCCAGACGTCGCTCACGAGCGGCGTGTTCCTCCGTATGCAGTGCTCGGCAGTGCTCTGCCGGCGTCAGCGGACCACGGTAGTGGCCGGACCCGTGACGGGTCCTCCCGAGAACCCGCTCTCCTCCCCCGGGTGTTCCGGACGACGACACGCTGGTGACTCTCCGTCTCCGTCTACCCTCGACCGGGTGATGTCCGCGATCTGCTGCTGAGGACGAGCCGTGCCCTCCCACCCGTCCCGCCCGTCCACGCTCCGGCGCCTGGACGCCGCGCTGTCCCGCCCGCTCAGCTGGCGTGGCCGGCCGCTCTGGGCGCCGCTGATGCTGGCCGCCGTCCTGGTGCTGCTCGCCGCCACCGTGACCGTCGTGCACGGCGTGGTGCGCACCCACCTCGCCGAGACCGCCGCCGGGGGTCCGCAGCCCCGCCCGCCGGCAGCCGGCGCCGCACCGGCCGAGGCGGTCACCGAGACCGCCGCCCCGGGCAGCACCGCCCCGGACAGCACCGCCCCGAGCAGCAACGCACCGCTGAGCCCGGCTCCGGAGAGCCCCGCGCCCGAGACCGTCGCGGCCGGGACCTCCGCAGTCGAGGCCGCCGCGCCGCCGGCCGCCGAGTCCACGCCGGCCCCCGAGCCCGAGGCGCCGGCCTCCCCGGCGTCGGCTCCCGCCCCGGCGCCGGCACCCGACCCGGCCCCGGTGGCCGCGGCGGCCGCCGGGTCGAGCACCGAGCAGCAGGTGCTGGACCTGGTCAACGCCGAGCGCGCAGCGGCCGGCTGCCCGGCGGTCGCGGCCGATCCAGGCCTCGCCGGTGTCGCCCGCGCCCACAGCGAGGACATGCGCGACCGCGGGTTCTTCTCCCACGTCGACCCCGACGGTCGTGACCCGTTCGCCCGGGCCCGGGCCGCCGGGATCCAGCACGCGCGAGCGGAGAACATCGCCTACGGCCAGCCGGACGCCGCCGCGGTCATGACCGCCTGGATGAACAGCCCCGGCCACCGGGCGAACATCCTCGACTGCCAGCTGGGCACCCTCGGCGTCGGCGTGGCCCAGGGGCCCGGCGGCCCCTGGTGGACCCAGTTGTTCGGCGCCTGAGCGCTCTCGCCCGCCCACCGGGAAGGGCTGACTGCCGAGATCGGGCTGAGCGCTGTCTCCCACGCAGGATGACCGCGCTCCGCCCGAGGTGATCACGCCAGCGCGTCCGCCAGCCGGGCGAGCAGCAGGACCGGACGGCGCAGGTCGACGGCGGTCACGAACAGCACCCGCCAGCCGGCCGCGGCGAGTGCGGTGAGGCGCTGGCGGTCCCGGCCGAACTGGCCCGGCTCGGCGTGCCAGGCGCCGTCGTACTCCAGCGCGACCCGTCGCTCGGGCCAGGCGAAGTCGACCCGGGCCACGAACCGGCCCGCCACGCGGACCTCGAACTGGGACACCGGTGCGGGCAGCCCGTGCGCCGCCAGGAAGAGCCGCAGCCGGGTCTCCTGCGGCGACTCGGCCCGCCCGTCGGCCGCCGCCACGGCTCGGCGGGCGCGAGCGACGCCGCGGCACGTGGGCAGCGCGGCGACGGCGGCGCGCACCGCGTCGAGCTGCACCGCGCCGGCGTGCACCAGCTGGTCGAGCAGCACCACGGCATCGTCCGGTGGCGCGAACCGGGCCACGTCGACGGCGGTGCGCAGCCCGGAGGTCCAGCGCAGGAACGGGCCCCGGGCGACGACGTCCCCCGCCAGCGGCGCGGTGCGCACCACGATCCCCGGCTGGGGGTCCCAACGGGTCCCAGGCCGCAGGGTCACCTCCACCGGGTCCCCGGGGCCGGCGGCACCGGGCACGCCCAGCAGGTCGGCCGCCGTCCGCCCGGCCAGGGCCGCGGCGCGGGGCATCACCAGCGCCACCCCGCGGGCGTGCAGCCGGTGGACGCAGGGCTCGGCAGCGTCGGCGTAGACGTCCGCGCGGAGGCGCCGCCACGCGCTGCTGCGCAGCTGCGCCTTCGTGAGCAGGCCCTGCTCGACCGCCCAGGTGCCGCGGAAGACCCGCCCTCGCAGCACGGGGGTGGGCGGTGCGGCGGCCGTGGCACGCCAGGAGCCTGCCGGAGACGTCGCCCCGGCTGCTGCCGTCGCCCACAGGCATGATCACCACGGGCTGAGCGCTGTCTCCCGAGCAGGATGACCGCCCTGAGCCCGATCTCGATGCGCCGGTCACACCCCCGGACGCGGGACGGCCCCCGCGACCAGTGGTCGCGGGGGCCGTCCGTGCAACGCAGGCGTCAGGCGGTGCTCAGACCATGGCCTTCTGCAGGTTGGCGTCGATGGCCGCCAGGAAGTCCTGGGTGTTCAGCCACGGGCTGTCCTTGCTGATCAGCAGCGCCAGGTCCTTGGTCATCTGGCCGCTCTCGACGGTGTCGATGCAGACCTTCTCCAGGGTCTCGGCGAACCGGGTCACCTCGGGGGTGTTGTCCAGCTTGCCGCGGTGGGCCAGGCCACGGGTCCAGGCGAAGATCGAGGCGATCGGGTTGGTCGAGGTGGCCTCACCGCGCTGGTGCGCGCGGAAGTGCCGGGTGACCGTGCCGTGCGCCGCCTCGGCCTCGACCGTGCGGCCGTCGGGGCTGGCGAGCACCGAGGTCATCAGGCCCAGCGAGCCGAAGCCCTGCGCCACGGTGTCGGACTGGACGTCACCGTCGTAGTTCTTGCACGCCCAGACGTAACCGCCCTCCCACTTCAGCGAGGCGGCGACCATGTCGTCGATGAGCCGGTGCTCGTAGGTGATGCCGGCTTCCTTGAACTTGTCGGCGAACTCCGCCTGGAACGTCTCCTCGAAGATGTCCTTGAACCGGCCGTCGTAGGCCTTCAGGATCGTGTTCTTCGTGGACAGGTACACCGGGTAGTTACGGGCCAGGCCGTAGTTCAGCGAGGCGCGGGCGAAGTCGCGGATCGACTCGTCGAGGTTGTACATGCCCATCACGACGCCGGGGCCGGGGGTCTGGAACACCTCGTGCTCGATCGGCGCGGAGCCGTCCTTCGGGGTGTAGGTCAGCGTCAGGGTGCCCTCGCCGGGGAACCGGAAGTCGGTGGCCCGGTACTGGTCACCGTAGGCGTGCCGGCCGACGATGATCGGCTTGGTCCAGCCGGGCACCAGCCGCGGCACGTTGGCCATGATGATCGGCTCGCGGAAGATGACGCCGCCGAGGATGTTGCGGATCGTGCCGTTGGGCGAGCGGTACATCCGCTTGAGGCCGAACTCCTCGACCCGCGCCTCGTCCGGGGTGATGGTGGCGCACTTGACGCCGACGCCGTGCTGCTTGATGGCGTTCGCGGCGTCGACGGTGATCTGGTCGTCGGTGGCGTCGCGCGCCTCGATGCCGAGGTCGTAGTACTCGAGGTCGACGTCCAGGTACGGGAGGATCAGCTGGTCCTTGATGAACTGCCAGATGATCCGGGTCATCTCGTCGCCGTCGAGCTCGACGACCTTGCCCTCGACCTTGATCTTGCTCACGTGGTTGGTATCCCTCTCTGCAGCTCTGACCGTCGTGGTCAGAGGTCGGCTACATCGGCCTGCTTGGCACGCACGGCCTCGGCGGCCTCGCGCAGGCCCGCCAGCTCACTGTCGGTCAGGTCGCTCTGCACGACCCGCCGCACTCCTGTCCGGCCGATCTCGGCCTCGACCCCCAGGTAGACCCCGGAGATGCCGTACTCGCCGTCGACCCAGGCGCACACCGGCATGACCGCCCCGGCGTCCTCGCGCACCGCGCGGGCCATCCGGGCGGCCGCGGCGGACGGCGCGTAGTACGCCGAACCGGTCTTCAGCAGCGCGACGACCTCGGCCCCGCCGTTGCGGGTGCGGTCGACCAGGTGCGCGATCCGGTCGGCCGGCAGCACCTCGGCCAGCGGGCGGCCGTCGACGGTGCAGCGCGAGGGCACCGGGACCATCGTGTCGCCGTGCGACCCGAGCGTCAGGGTGCGCACCGAGCCGACCGGGACGCCGCACTCCTGGGCCACGTTGTCGGTGAACCGGGCCGTGTCGAGCATCCCCGCCTGCCCCATGACCCGCGCCTTCGGGAAGCCGGTGGCCAGCTGCGCCAGCGCGGTCATCTCGTCGAGCGGGTTGGAGACGACGATGACGACGGCCTCCGGTGAGGTGCGGGCGACGTTCTCCGCGACCGAGCGGACGATGCCGGCGTTGGTCTCGATCAGGTCCATCCGGCTCATGCCGGGCTTGCGCGGCAGACCGGCGGTGATGACCACGATGTCGGAGCCCTCGGTGCCCTCGTAGGACCCACCGCCGACGCCCACGACGCGGGTCTCGAAGCCCTCGATCGGCCGTGACTGGTTGATGTCCAGCGCGAGGCCCTCGGGCTTGCCCTCGACGATGTCGGTGAGCACCACGGTCTCGAACAGGTCGTACTCCGCCAACCGCAGCGCTGTGGTCGAGCCGTAGAAGCCGGCGCCGACGACGGTCACCTTGCCCTGCCGGTCCCGCTCCGCCATGCCCGCCAACCTAGCCCCGGACCCGCCCCCGCGGCCATGCGGGGCGCCCCGCACGGGTCAGTCGGCCGGGACGGCGAGCGCGGTGCCGGCGACCGCCAGGCCCACCACGAGGCTGAGCCCGACGTCGACCCGGCGGCTGCGCACCGCCAGGAAGCCGATCCGGCGGGCCGGCAGGAGCAGGCGCAGGAGCGCCGCACAGACCGTGGCCAGCCCCATGACGACCAGGCCGCGGCGCCACTGCTCGAGCGCCACCAGCGCCAGGCCGGCCGCGACCAGCACGATGACCAGCAGCAGCGGCCACTGCCGCACGAAGCCGGCCAGCAGCGGCCGCCGCCGGTACAGCGGCTCGGGGGCCGGTGCCGGCCGGGTCACGCCGAGAGCACCTCGGCCCCGGTGGCCTGCTCGGCGGCGAGAACGACGTTGGCCAGCAGCATCGCCCGGGTCATCGGCCCGACCCCGCCGGGGTTCGGCGCGACGAAGCCGGCGACCTCGCGGACGTCGGCGGCGACGTCGCCGGCGATCTTCCCGTCGACCCGGCTGACGCCGACGTCCAGGACCGCGGCACCGGGCTTGACCATGTCCCCGGTGATCAGCCCGGGCACCCCGGCGGCGGCGATCACGACGTCGGCGCCCAGGGTGTGCGCCGCCAGGTCGCGGGTGCCGGTGTGGCAGAGGGTCACGGTCGCGTTCTCGGTGCGCCGGGTCAGCAGCAGGCCCAGCGGCCGGCCGACGGTGATCCCCCGCCCGACGACGACGACCTCGGCACCGGCCAGCGGTACGTCGTACCGGCGCAGCAGCTCCACGATGCCGACCGGGGTGCACGGCAGCGGGCCGGGCACGCCGAGCACCAACCGGCCCAGGTTCACCGGGTGCAGCCCGTCGGCGTCCTTGGCCGGGTCCATCCGCTCCAGCACCTCGCTCTCGTCGATGCCCCGCGGCAGCGGGAGCTGGACGATGTAGCCGGTGCACGCCGGGTCGGCGTTGAGCTCGTCGACGACGGCCAGCACGTCGGTGAGCGTGGCGCTGGCCGGCAGCTCGCGCTGGATGCTGGCGATGCCCACCTCGGCGCAGTCGGAGTGCTTCGCCGAGACGTACCACCGGCTGCCCGGGTCGTCACCGACCAGCAGCGTGCCCAGCCCCGGGCGCCGCCCGGCCGCCGCGAGCGAGGCCACCCGCTCGGTCAGCTCCGCCCGGATCGCCGCCGCCGTCGCCTTGCCGTCCAGAGTCGTCGCCGCCACGGGACCAGTCTGCCGCACGCCCGCTCCCCCTAGGCTCCCGGACACCGGCAGCTCCGTGGGCCGGCCCGCGCGCGAGGAGGACCGATGAGCGAGCCCGACCGCCTCTCCCGGCAGTCGTCGTGGGACGGCGACCCCACTCCCCACGGCAGCTCCGCGTGGACGGGCGGGCGTCTGCCCGCGCAGCCGCTGGCCGACCAGCCCACCGAGGTGGTGCACACCGAGGCGCGCTGGGACCCCACTCCGGAGAGCAGCCCGGCGACGTCCTGGCCACCGACCGCGCCGGTCGCCGTCCGGCAGCCGGCCGACGACGCCGGGGGCCGGCCGGCCGTCTGCCGGCGACCGGACACCCTGGCCGGCCTGCTGCTCCTGCTGGCCGGGGTGGCGGCCGGGCTCAGCCTGCTCGTCGTGTGGGTCGACGGCGGCGACCGGGGCCTGGTGCTGGTGCAGCGGAGCCTGGACGACCTCGCGGAGGGTCCGGGCGGGCTGGCCGGCCACCTCGACTGGGCGGTCCCGGCCGTGGCGGGCGGGGGTGCGGTGCTCTTCCTGCTGGGCCTGCTGCTGTTCGTGCCGGCCCGCACCCACCGGTTCCTCGGTGCGCTCGCGCTGGTGGTGGCGCTCGTGGTCGCGGCCGGCGTGCTGGTGCCGCTGGCCGACGCCGACTGGGACCTGGAGCGGTGGGCGGTCGGCGCCTGGTTCGCCGTCGCCGCCGCGGCGCTCGGCGTGCTCGGCGGCCTCAAGGCGCTGGTCACCGGAGAGCGCACCCGCTGGTGAAGGACCCCGTCCTCCGCACCCCTCGCAGGCTCGGGGCGAGCCTCCGGACGGGGCCGTGACGGGTCAGTCGGCGACCAGCGCCCCGTGGGCGCGGGCGAACGTCACCGCCTGCACGACGTCCAGCCGCACCCCGGTGACGTCGAAGCCGTGCCAGTTCACCCCGTCGGTGTCCGCGCCGCGCAGGTCGGCCCCCCGCAGCCGGGTGGTCTGCAGCCGGGCGTGCCGCAGGTCGGCGCGGGTGAGGTCGGACTCCCGCAGGTCGGTGTCGGTCAGGTCGGCCTCGACCAGCTTCTGCCCCGACAGGTCGACCCCGGACAGGTCGACCCCCCGCAGCGACGTGTAGCTCCAGTCGGAGTCCGCACTGGTCATCGGGCGCAGCGTCGCACCCGGGAACTGCGAGCCGGTGAGCTTGCAGCCGGACCAGGTGCTGCCGGACAGGCGCGCGCGGTCGAACCGGCAGGAGAGGAACGCCGTCCCCTCGTGCCGGGCACCGGACATCGCCACGCCGGTGAGCACGCACTGGTCGAAGACGCAGCGCACCGTGACCAGCTCGGCGAACGAGGCGTCGTCGAAGCGGCAGTCGACGAAGGTGACCCGCTCCAGCCGGGCCCAGTCCCACTCGACGCGGGCCAGGTCCTCGCCCTCCCAGACGGTGTCCGGCTCCGGCGGTTCCTTGTCGATCACCACAGCACCCTACGGCCTCTCCAGAGGCTCGCCCCGAGCCTGCGAGGGGTGAGGAGGAGAGGGTCCTTCCTCAGTGGGCGAAGTGGCGGGTGCCGGTCAGGTACAGCGTCACCCCGGCGGCCGCCGCGGCGGCGATCACCTCGTCGTCGCGCACCGAACCGCCCGGCTGCACCACGGCACGCACCCCGGCGTCCAGCAGCACCTGGAGCCCGTCGGCGAACGGGAAGAACGCGTCGGAGGCGGCCACCGACCCGGCGGCCCGCTCCCCCGCCCGCGCCACGGCGAGCCGGGCGGAGTCGACCCGGTTGACCTGCCCCATGCCCACGCCCACGGTGGCCCGGTCGCTGGCCAGCAGGATGGCGTTGCTCTTCACCGCGCGCACCGCCCGCCAGGCGAAGACCAGGTCGTCCAGGCCGGCGGCGTCCAGCGGCTGGCCGGTGGCCAGGGTCCAGCTGGTCGGGTCGTCGCCGGCGGCGTCGATCCGGTCGGCGGTCTGCAGCAGCAACCCGCCGCTGACCGGGCGCAGCTCGACGGTCAGCCGCGGCGCCTCGGGCATCCGGAGCAGCCGGACGTTCTTCTTCTGGGTGAGCAGCCCGAGGGCGTCCTCGGTGAACGAGGGGGCGACGACGACCTCGGTGAACACCTCCGAGATCTGCTCGGCCAGGGTCAGGTCCACCTCGCGGTTGGCGGCGATCACCCCGCCGAAGGCCGAGACCGGGTCGCACGCGTGCGCCTTGCGGTGGGCCGAGGCGATGTCCGCGCCGACGGCGATCCCGCAGGGGTTGGCGTGCTTGATGATCGCCACGCACGGGTCGGTGTGGTCGTGCGCGGCCCGCCAGGCGGCGTCGGTGTCGACGTAGTTGTTGTAGGACATCTGCTTGCCGTGCAGCTGCTCGGCGTCGGCCAGCCCGGGCTGCCCACTGCGGTAGAGGGCCGCCCCCTGGTGCGGGTTCTCCCCGTAGCGCAGGACGTCGGTGCGCTCCCAGCTGCCGCCGACCCACTCGGGGAAGCCGCTCTCGTCGTCCGGGGAGAGCACGTTGCCCATCCAGGAGGCGACCGCGACGTCGTAGGCGGCGGTGTGCCGGAACGCCTCCGCGGCCAGCTGCTGGCGCTGGGCCAGGGTGAAGCCGCCGGCGGCGACCGCCTCGACGACCTCGTCGTACCGGCCCGGGTCGACGACGACGGCGACGGACGGGTGGTTCTTGCCCGCCGCGCGGACCATCGCCGGTCCGCCGATGTCGATCTGCTCGATGCACTCGTCCGGCGAGGCGCCGGAGGCCACCGTGTCGCTGAACGGGTAGAGGTTCACCACGACCAGGTCGAAGGCGGCGATGCCCAGCTCGTCCAGCTGGGCCACGTGCGACGGCTTGCGCCGGTCGGCCAGGATCCCGGCGTGCACGGCCGGGTGCAGCGTCTTCACCCGGCCGTCGAGGCACTCGGGGAAGCCGGTGACCTCCTCGACGGGGGTGACCGGCAGCCCGGCGGCGGCGATCCGGGCCGCGGTGGCGCCGGTGCTGACCAGCTCGACACCGGCGTCGACGAGGCCGCGGGCGAGCTCGTCGATGCCGGTCTTGTCGTAGACGCCCAGCAGCGCGCGGCGGACAGGGATGCGCTCGGTCATCGGGGGCTCTCCTCGGTCGGGATGGCAGGAGTCGGTAGGGAGGGGATCGGGGCGCCGGTGGCCAGCGCGGCCACGGTGTCCACCAGGAGCTCGCGCTCGACGGTCTTGATCCGTTCGTGCAGGCTCGCCTCGTCGTCGTCGGCGTGCACCGGGACGGGGCGCTGGGTCAGCACCGGGCCGGTGTCCAGGCCGGCGTCCACCAGGTGCACGGTCGCGCCGGTGGTGGCCACGCCGGCGGCCAGGGCGTCGCGGACGGCGTGCGCGCCGGGGAAGGCGGGCAGCAGCGCCGGGTGGGTGTTGACCACCCGGCCGTCGAGGGCGGCCAGCACGGCCGGGCCCAGCAGCTTCATGAACCCGGCGGAGACCACCCAGTCGGGACGGCGCTCGGCCAGCGCAGCGGCCAGCGCCCGGTCCCAGGACGCCCGGTCGGGGTGCTCGCGCAGGGCGACGACGAAGGTGTCGATCCCGCGGTCGGCGGCGAGGGCCAGCCCGGCGGCGTCCGGGCGGTCCGCGCCGACGGCGACGACCTCCGCCGGATAGCCGGGCTCGTCGGTCGCGGCGAGCAGGGCCGCGCACAGCGAACCGGCTCCGGACAGCAGGACCACCACGCGCGCGCGGGCACCCGGCGTCCCCGGGACGGCGGATGCGTCGGCGGGCACGTCCGCAGACCCTAGTGTCCGGGCCCAGGGGCCGGTGCCGACGGGTCCGGTGCCGACGGGTCAGGGACGGCTGCGCCAGCGGGCGACGGCGGCGCCGGGGACGGCGGCGATCCCGGCCTGCACGGCCACCGCCAGCCCGGTGGCCAGCGCCGGTGCGCCCACCTCGGCCAGGGCGGCATCGCCCAGCGAACCACCGGCGACGAGCACCCACAGCCCGGTGACGGCGCCGACGCCGACCGCGGCGACGACGCCCCACAACGCGGCGGTGACCGCGCCGCCGTCGGCGTCCTCCAGCCGGCGCCCCAGCGCGATCCCGGCGACCAGCCCGGCGAGCGCGGGCAGCGCCTGGGACAGGAACGCGACCAGCGGCACGGCCTGGGTGTCGGGCAGGGCGGCCAGCAGCGGCAACGCCGGCACCGGTCCGAGCGTCACGCCGCCCACCGAGACGAAGGTGCCCGCCCCGACGACGAACCCCGGCCCGGCGGCCAGCCCGGCGACCGCGGCGAGGGCGTTGGGCAGCAGCAGCACGCTCAGCCCGGTCAGCCCGGCGGCCCCGGCGCTCGCGCCACCGAGCCCGGTGACCATGGCGGCGGCGCCGTCGGCGTCGGACGCCAGGGCGACGGCGAGGACCGCGGCACAGCCGGCGGCCAGCGCCAGGGTGCCCGCGGCCACGGCGCGCAGCACGGCCCGCCCCGGACCGGGGAACCGGTCCAGCAGCTCCCCGCCCAGCGGTGAGTCGCGCAGCACCCCGGCGCCACCGGCGAGCAGCGCCAGCACCACCGCCCCCACCAGCGGCCGGCCCACCCCCACCTCGGCGTCCGGCGTGCTGACCAGCACGGCGACCAACGCCGTCGTGACGGCGTGCGCCGCGACCACGGCACCCAGCACCCCGGCGACCGACCGGGGCGAGTCCAGCTCGCGCACCGCCACCACCGACCCGGCCGCCCGGGCCAGGCCCCAGGCGGTGCCCGCGGTGACCAGCAGGGGCGCGATCCGGAGCGGTCCGGAGGGGAGCTCGACCGCCGCGCCGTGCGCGAGCGACCACAGCTGGCCGGCCACCCGCGCCGACGAGCCCGCCGGCAGCCCGCCGTCGGGGTCGAGGGCCTGCACCACGAGCAGCGCGAGCCAGAGCCCGAGCAGCCCGGTGACCGACACCGCGAGGGCGGTGGCCACCGCGAGCCAGCCGGTGGCGGGGCCACGCCGTCCGCCGGTGCCGTGCGACCCGAGGGGCAGGCGGGACAGCAGGGACGTCACCTCACCACTCTCGCAAGCGGCGTCGCCGGATCAGCGGTGCACGCGCCGGGTCCGGTCATCTCACAGGCCAGCGGTCAGCCGCCCCCGGCGGCGGTGCTGCCGCCGGGCTGTTCGGGACCGCGCTCGGGAGCGGGAGCCGGCGCCGGGGGCGGGCTCCAGGTGGGCGGGCCCTGGTACCAGCCGGACTCCGGGGGCTGCGGGTGGTGAGCAGGCGGCGCGTACTGCGGGTGCACCCCGTGCCCCCAGCTCCCGTACGGCGGCGCGGCCTCGTAGGGGCCGGCGCCGTACCCGGGCGGCGCGTACGGCGGCACACCCCAGCCCGGGGCGCCGGGAGGCGGTTGCGGTGCGCCGGCCCAGCCGACGGGCGCGGCGCCGGCCGCCCGCAGGTCGGCGAGCAGCCGGGAGAGCGTGACCACCAGCAGCGCCGTCGCGGTGAGGAAGGCGAGCAGCCCCATCAGCGTGAAGCCGGCGTCGAAGGTGGTCAGCCACTCGGTGAGGGTCAGCAGGAAGGCCAGCGCCGCCAGGCCGGCCGGGACGACGGCGCGCGGGAACGGGACCCGGACCTCGCGGAACGCCGGCAGGACGCTCCACACCGCGGCCACCAGCACCAGCAGCAGCGCGAGGGTCAGCAACGGCGACTGGAAGCCGTTGACCGACATGCCGGGCGCGCTGTAGCCGAAGCCCAGGTCGTACCCCGGCACGCTGAACCAGGGCACGCTCAGGAAGACCAGGTAGAGCAGGGCCCCGGCCGGGACGACGAGGTCGGCCCAGCCCAGCACCCGCAGCCCGGGCCGGCGGCGGGGCGCCGGGGCGGGAGGGTGCGCGGCCGGGGACCCGGCCGCGCGCTCGGGCTCCGGGCCCGGCCCGGCCGGGTGCTGCTCGGGACCACTGGACGTCATCGCGGCGGCTCTCCTCGGAGTACGTGGCAGGGTCCTCCGCATCGTCCCCCACCGGGAACGCCGCTGCCCGGCACCTCCGGGGAGGTGCCGGGCAGCGGCCGTGCGGAACAGCGGCGGCGTCAGCCCCCGACGATCTCGCGCATCAGCAGCGCGGTCTCCGACGGGGTCTTCCCCACCCGGACGCCGGCGGCCTCGAGGGCCTCCTGCTTGGCCTGGGCGGTGCCGGCCGAGCCGGAGACGATCGCACCGGCGTGGCCCATGGTCTTGCCCTCGGGCGCGGTGAAGCCGGCCACGTAGCCGACGACCGGCTTGGTCACGTTGGCCTTGATGAAGTCCGCGGCCCGCTCCTCGGCGTCGCCACCGATCTCGCCGATCATCACGATCGCCTCGGTCTCCGGGTCGTCCTGGAACGCCTGGAGGCAGTCGATGTGCGTGGTGCCGATGACCGGGTCACCGCCGATGCCGACGGCGGTGGAGAAGCCGATGTCCCGCAGCTCGTACATCATCTGGTACGTCAGCGTGCCGCTCTTGCTGACCAGGCCGATCTTGCCGGCCTTGGTGATGTTCGCCGGGATGATCCCGGCGTTGGACCGCCCGGGGCTGATCAGGCCCGGGCAGTTCGGGCCGATGATCCGGGTGGTGCCGCCCTGGGCGTGCGCCCAGAAGTAGGTGGAGTCGTGCACCGGGATGCCCTCGGTGATCACGACGGCGAGCCCGATCTGGGCGTCGACGGCCTCGATGACGGCGTTCTTCGCCCCGGCCGGCGGGACGAAGATGACGCTGACGTCGGCGCCGGTCTCCTTCATGGCGTCGGAGACGCTGCCGAACACGGGGACGCTGGCGCCGTCGAAGTCGACGGTCTCGCCGGCCTTCTTCGGGTTGACGCCACCGACGATGGCGGTGCCGGAGGCGAGCATGCGCTGGGTGTGCTTGCGCCCCTCGGAGCCGGTCATGCCCTGGACGATGACCTTGCTGTTCTCGGTGAGGAAGATCGACATCTCAGTTGTCCTGTTCGCAGCGGGGGGTCAGAGGGCGGCGAGCTCGGCGGCCCGGCGGGCGGCACCGTCCATCGTGTCCACCACGGTCACCAGCGGGTGGTTGGCGTCGGCGAGGATCTGCCGCCCCTCCTCCACGTTGTTGCCGTCGAGCCGGACGACCAGCGGCTTGCTGGCCTCGTCGCCGAGCTGGCCGAGGGCCGCGACGATGCCGTTGGCGACGGCGTCGCAGGCGGTGATCCCGCCGAACACGTTGACGAAGACGCTCTTCACGGCCGGGTCGGACAGGATGATGCCCAGCCCGTTGGCCATCACCTCGGCCGAGGCGCCGCCACCGATGTCGAGGAAGTTCGCCGGGCGGACGCCGCCGAACTCCTCACCGGCGTAGGCGACGACGTCGAGGGTGCTCATGACCAGCCCGGCGCCGTTGCCGATGATGCCGACCTCGCCCTCGAGCTTGACGTAGTTGAGGTCCTTGGCCTTGGCCGCGGCCTCCAGCGGGTCGGCGGAGGCGGCGTCCTCGAGGGCCTCGTGCTCGGCGTGCCGGAACCCGGCGTTCTCGTCGAGGGTCACCTTCGCGTCCAGCGCGAGGACCGTGCCGTCGGGCGCCTTGGCCAGCGGGTTGATCTCGACCAGGGTGGCGTCCTCCTTGGAGAAGACGTCCCACAGCTGGACCGCGATGGCGATGACCTGGTCGCGCACCTCGGCGGGGAACCCGGCTGCGTCGACGATCTCGGCGGCCTTCTGCGCGTCGACGCCCACGGAGGCGTCGACGGGGATGCGGGCCAGCGCCTCCGGGCGCTCGACGGCGAGCTGCTCGATCTCCATGCCGCCCTCCTTCGAGGCCATCGCCAGGAAGGTGCGGTTGGAGCGGTCCAGCAGGTAGGAGAAGTAGTACTCCTCCGCGATGTCGCTGGCCTGGGCGACCATCACGCGGTGGGTGACGTGGCCCTTGATGTCCAGCCCGAGGATGTCCTGGGCGCGGGCCTTGGCGCTCTCGGGGTCGTCGGCGAGCTTGACGCCGCCCGCCTTGCCCCGGCCGCCGACCTTGACCTGGGCCTTGACCACGACGGGCGCCGCGATCTCGCGGGCGATCGCCTCGGCCTGCTCAGGTGTCTCGGCTACGCCGCCGGGGAGCACGGGGACGCCGTGCGCGGCCAACAGGTCACGGGCCTGGTACTCGAAGAGATCCACGAGCAGGCACCGTAGCCCGCCTCCCCGGCGACCGCTCGGGCGCCCGGCCGGGTGTGCGGCGCGTCACCCCGATCGGGTGCGGACGGTCAGGCCCCCGCCGGGGTGCCGACGTGCTCGCGCACCCAGCTGACGATCTCCTCGGTGGTGGCGCCGGGGGTGAACACCCGGGCCACGCCCAGCCGGGCCAGCTCGGGCAGGTCGGCCTCGGGGATGATCCCGCCGCCGAAGACGACGACGTCGTCGACCCCGCGCTCACGCAGCAGCTCGGCGAGCCGGGCGAAGAGCGTGAGATGGGCGCCGGAGAGCACCGAGAGGCCGACGGCGTCGGCGTCCTCCTGCACGACGGTCGCCACGATCTGCTCCGGCGTCTGGTGGAGACCGGTGTAGACGACCTCCATGCCGGCGTCGCGCAGGGCGCGCGCGACGACCTTGGCGCCGCGGTCGTGCCCGTCGAGGCCGGGCTTGGCGATCACCACCCGGATGCGCTCGCTCGTCACGGCGTGGACTCTAGGCCCATCGACGTGGCATGCGTCACTCTCGCGCTGCGCCCGGAGTGCCGGTCCGCCAGCGCCAGGCGGCGGCGGTCAGCCCGGCGAACGCCAGGCCGACCACCAGCAGGCCCATCCCCGGCACGGTCCACTCCACCTCCGGGCTCCGCGCGGCGTCGCGCATGCCGGCCAGCGCGGTGGTCAGCACGAAGACGGCCAGGGCGAGCAGGCCGCCGACCGCCGCCAGCCGGGGGCGCAGCGAGGGTGCGGTCACCGAGGACAGCAGCAGGGCACCGGCGAGCAGCAGGCCACCGAGCAGCGCGAGGCCGGGCCGCTCCAGCAGCGCCTGCGGCCCCTCGACGGTCACCACGGTCTGCAGTCCGGTGGCCGGGTCGGTCACCACCCGGTCGGGGACGTCGGCGGCGGGCAGCGCCAGGCAGAGCACCGCACCGACGCCGAGCACCACCGCCGCACCGGCGAGCACGGGCCGCGCCGGGTCCAGCGTGCCGGCGTCCTCCATGACGGTGCGTCCCCACGCGACGAGGGCGACGACCCCGGCGAGCACGGCGAGGCCCAGCGCCACCACGCCGAGGACCCAGCCGGCGCCGGTGTCCACGGAGCTGGTGAGCACCCGCTCCCCGGCCAGCACCTCGATCGCCGGACGAGCGGTGGACCCGTGCCCCTGGTGCAGCTCGATCAGCAGCCGGCCGACGGCGAGCGCACCGTTCACCGCCGCGTAGGCCAGCCCCAGCCGTGGCACCCGCCCCAGCGCCAGCAGCGCCCCGACCAGCACGGCCACCAGCGGGGCGAGCAGCGCGACCAGGGCATCCAGCGGGCCGGTCACCAGGTCGATCACCGTTCCGCCGACCGTCAGGTAGGTGGGGAAGACACCGACGGCGCCGATCACCCCGGCGAGGGCCAGGAGCACGCCGGCGATGCGGGCGGACACCGGGACCGCGCCGACCACCAGCGGGTCACCGGCCGGCGGCTCCGCCGGCCGGCGGGCCGGTCGGGCAGCAGAGCCGGACGCCCGGCGGGCGCTCGGCCGGCCGGCCGTGGAACGGGCAGGCGCGCGGTCGCGGGCGGGCACGGTTCCCCCTCGGAGGTCACTGGGTCGGTCGTGTCGCATGGCAGATGTGTGACGTCCGGCACACAAGGGCATTACGGTGCGCGGACCGAGCACACCACGAGTGCAGACGGCGCCCCCGGCGCCGGGCCGGACGAGCGGAGGGAGATCAGGGTGCTGACCACCGATCCACCCTCTCCCCCAGCGTGGCACGCCGGTGCGACCGAGGCCGGCACCGACGTCCCGGACCGGACGACGTCGACCCGATTCGGACTGCGGTCGCTGGTCACCCCCACCGCACTCACCGGCGGGCTGACCGAACTGGCCTGGGTCGGTGCGCACGCGCTGCTCTACCCGCTGGGCGCCCGCACCGAACCGGTGCGCGCCGACGGCCGCTACCGCCCGGGCACCCAGCCCCCGACGGTGCGGGCCCTGTTCGCCGACGACCCCCTGGCCGCCCGGATCCCGGTGGTGCTGGTGCACGGCCTGGTCGACAACCGATCGGTGTTCGCGGTGATGCGGCGCAGCCTGCGGCGGCGCGGGTTCGCCCAGGTCTGCTCCTGGAACTACGGCCCGCTGGTGCGCGACGTGGCCGGCGCCGCGGAGGCGCTGGGCCGGCACGTCGAGCAGGTGTGCAGCGAGACCGGGCACGAGCGGGTGCACGTGGTCGGGCACAGCCTGGGCGGGCTGGTCGCCCGCTACCTGGTACAGCGGCTCGGTGGCGACGCGCGCGTCGAGTCCCTGGTCACCCTCGGCACCCCGCACGGCGGGTCGCGGTGGGCCCACGTCCTGCCGACCCCGTTGATCCGCCAACTGCGGCCGGGCTCCCCGCTCCTGGAGGAGCTGGCCCGGCCCGCACCGGGCTGCCGCACCCCGGTGACGGCGGTCTACAGCGACCTGGACCAGGTGGTGGTCCCCTCCGCCGCCGGCCGGTGCGAGCACCCCGACCTGCAGGTGCGCAACGTGCTCGTCCGCGGGGTGGGGCACATGTCCCTGCCGATCCACCGCGGCGTCGTGGACGAGGTGGCCGCGACGCTGGCCGGACATCGCGTCACCGCGCCCACCGGCGCCCCGATCG
Organism: Modestobacter sp. SYSU DS0290; assembly: GCF_054050955.1. NCBI lineage: Bacteria > Bacillati > Actinomycetota > Actinomycetes > Geodermatophilales > Geodermatophilaceae > Modestobacter > Modestobacter sp. SYSU DS0290. The sequence continues at coordinate 40,843 of NZ_JBJHAI010000012.1, read as the reverse complement.
CCGCCTGAGACGGCATACCTGGGCTCTGAGTGGCGTGTGTCGTCACGGAGCGCACAGCCTCGCGACACGAGCCGTCAGGTCGTTGTCCGTCCCCTGCACCGTCGTTAGCGTCCGGAATGACATCGATGGAATTCCCCGTCGACGTCGTCGCACAGCCCGTGTGCAGCCCGGTCGCCCTCCCCGGTGACCGGCGCCCGCCAGGCACCCCGGCTCCCCCCGGGGCGCCACCCCCGGAAGGTGCCCGTTGACCCGACTGCGTGAGCTCGTGGGCCGGACCCGGTCGGACCACGATGCCGCCCCCAGCCCCGAGGGCGACTGGGTCGGCAGCTGGGCCGACGAGGCCGACTGGGACGAGGACTGGGCCCAGCTCGACCAGGAGCTGGCGGCCGCCACGGCGGCCGACCGGAGCCCCCGGGACGACACCCCCACCGACGACACCCCCACCGGCGAGACCCCCGACGACGAGGGCCGTGCGCCGCGCCGCCGCCTCGGCGCCCTCCGCCCCCGGCGGGCCGTCGCGCTCCGCCGGCCGCCGGGCCGGCGCGCCCCGGTGCTGCTCGCCGTCGCGGTCACCGGCGCCCTGGGGGCCGCACTGCTGGGCGGCCCCACCGACGCCACGCCGCTGGCGTCCGGGCAGGCCTACGGCCTGGGCGTGGAGGACGCCAGCTTCGCCGGCGGCATCGACGTGGCCGCTGCCCGCGGCGAGATCAGCCAGGCCGAGGCGGCCGCGCGGCTGGATGAGATCGCCGCCTCCCGCGCGGCCCGGGAGCCCGACTTCGTCGTCCCCACCACCGGCCGGCTGACCACCTGCTACTGCATGCGCTGGGGCACCATGCACTGGGGCCTGGACCTGGCCGCACCACTGGGGACCCCGATCCACTCCGCCACGGACGGCGTGGTGCTGCGGGCCGGCCCGGCGTCGGGCTACGGCAACGCCGTCTACATCCAGGACGCCGACGGCAACGTGCACATCTACGGCCACATGCGCTACTACAGCGTCGAGGCCGGCGACGTCGTCTCGGCCGGCGAGCAGATCGCGAAGGTCGGCAACCAGGGGCAGTCGACCGGCCCCCACCTGCACTACGAGATCCACGTCGGCGGGATGAACGGCAAGCCCACCGACCCGGAGAAGTGGCTGGCCGAGCGCGGGCTGTCGGTTCGCTGAGCCCGAGGAGCGCGGCTCAGCGGCGCGAGGCACCGGGCTGCAGCACCCGGCCGATCTCGGCCGGCGCCCGGTCGAGCTCAGCGTCGGTGACGTGCAGGAGCGTGCTCACCGTCCGGCCCGCCTCGAGGGGCGCGTCCCCGAAGGGCAGCGCGCGCACGCGGCCCGCGGCCTCCCCTGCCCCCCGGCGGAGCGCGACGTGCGCCGCCTCGAGCACCCGACGGCGGCCCTGCGTCAGAGCTTGACCAGCGGGGCGTAGCGCAGCACGAGGCGCTTGGTGCCGCCGGAGCCGAAGTCGACCGTCGCCTGCACCTTGTCCCCCACGCCGTTGACCTCGACCACGGTGCCCAGCCCGAAGGCGTCGTGGCTGACCCGGTCGCCGACGTCGACGCTGATCACGGCGCGGTTGCCCGCCCCGCCACGCAACCCGCCGGTGGACAGCCCGGTCGCGGCGACCCGCTGCTGGGCCGACGACGACGGGGCGGACAGCGCCGGCTGCGGGTTGGTCCACTGCACGGTGTCGGCGGGCAGCTCGTCGAGGAACCGGGACGGCGGGTTGTACGCCGGCTGACCCCAGTTGGTGCGCACCGTGGCCCGGGAGAGGAACAGCCGCTGCTGGGCCCGGGTGATGCCGACGTAGGCCAGCCGCCGCTCCTCCTCCAGCTCCTTCGGGTCGCCGAGGGCCCGCAGGTGCGGGAAGACGCCGTCCTCCAGGCCGGTGAGGAAGACGACCGGGAACTCCAGGCCCTTGGCGGTGTGCAGGGTCATCAGGGTGACCACCCCGGCGTCGTCGCCGGTGACCGGGATCTGGTCGGCGTCGGCGACCAGGGAGACCTGCTCCAGGAAGTCGGTGACCGTGCCGCCGGGCGAGGCCGCCTCGAACTCCGCGGCCACCGAGATGAGCTCGTTGAGGTTGTCGACCCGCCCCTCGTCCTGCGGGTCGGTGCTGGCCGACAGCTCGGCGAGGTAACCGGTGCGGTCGAGGATGCTCTCCAGCAGCGCGGCCGGGCCCGAGCCGGTCTCGACCAGCTGCTCGAACTCCTCCAGCAGCGCGACGAACTCCTGCAGCGCCTTGAGCGAACGCGGGGCGAGCGTGGTGATCTCCGAGCAGCGGCGCAGCGCGGTGCCGAAGGCGATCCGCTCGCGGTCGGCGAACTGCTCGATGCAGGACTCGGCCTTGTCGCCGATCCCCCGCTTGGGCACGTTGATGATCCGGCGCAGGCTCACCACGTCGGCCGGGTTGGCGACGAGCTTCAGGTAGGCCAGCGCGTCGCGGACCTCCTTGCGCTCGTAGAAGCGCACCCCGCCGACCACCTTGTAGGGCATGCCGACCCGGATGAACACCTCCTCGAACACCCGGGAGGCGTTGTTGGTGCGGTAGAAGACCGCGATGTCGGCCGGCCGCGCCGTGCCCTCGTCGGTGAGCGCGTCGATCTGCTCGGCCACCCAGGCGGCCTCGTCGTGCTCGTTCTCGGCGACGTAGCCGGAGATCAGCTCGCCGTCACCGGCGTCGGACCACAGGTTCTTCGGCCGGCGGGAGGTGTTCTTCGCGATGACCGTGTTGGCGGCCTTCAGGATCCGCTGCGTCGAGCGGTAGTTCTGCTCCAGCACGATCGTCGTCGCGTCGGGGTAGTCGCGCTCGAACTCGTCGATGTTGCGGATCGTGGCGCCGCGGAAGGCGTAGATCGACTGGTCGGCGTCACCGACCACGCACAGCTCGGCCTGCGGGACCGGCCCGCCGGGGCCGCCGGCCAGCTCCCGCACCAGCATGTACTGGGCGTGGTTGGTGTCCTGGTACTCGTCGACCAGCACGTGCCGGAACCGGCGCCGGTAGTGCTCGGCGACGTCCGGGAAGGCCTGGAGCAGGTGCACGGTGGTCATGATCAGGTCGTCGAAGTCCATCGCGTGCGCCTCGCGCAGGCGACGCTGGTACAGCGTGTACGCCTCCTTGAGCACCTTCTCCGGCGCCGTCTGGGGGCTGAAGGACTCCTCGTCGACCAGCTCGTTCTTCAGGTTCGACACCTGGTTGGCCAGGCTGCGCCCGGGGTACCGCTTGGCGTCCAGGTCGAGATCGCGGGCGACCATCGTCATCAGGCGCACCGAGTCGCCCTGGTCGTAGATGGTGAACGAGCTCTTCATGCCGAGCTTCGCCGACTCGGCGCGCAGGATGCGCACGCACATCGAGTGGAACGTCGACACCCACATCGCCCGGGCGCGGGGCCCGACGAGGGCGGCGACGCGCTCCTTCATCTCCCCGGCGGCCTTGTTGGTGAAGGTGATCGCCATGATCTCGCCGGGCTGCACCCCGCGGGCGCCGAGCAGGTAGGCGATCCGGTGGGTGAGCACCCGGGTCTTGCCCGACCCCGCGCCGGCGACGATGAGCAGCGGGCTGCCCTCGTGGACGACGGCGTCGCGCTGCGGGCCGTTGAGGCCGGCGAGCATCCGGTCGAGCTCCCGCCCGGTCTGGCCGGGGGTGGAGCGGGCGAGCGCGGCGGTGCCGGGGAGGGAGATCTGCGGGCTGCTCATGACGACGCCACTGTAGGCCGGGCGTCCGACGGTCCTCGCCGCCGCGCGCCCCCGAGCGCGCGCCGCGGGTGGCGCTCCGGGCGTCGTCCGTGTCACACTCGCTGCGTGCTGCGCCACCGCGAGTTTTACTACGGCCACCGGGTTCCGGTGTCCGTCACCGCTGGCTGAGCAGCCACCGCACACGACGCCCCGGGCCCGATGGCCCCGGGGCGTTTCTCGTCTTGCGGGGTCCGACGGCCCTCCACCACCCCGGAGGCCCCCGATGAGCACCCCCACCACCGAACAGCTCCCCCCCGCCGACGACCTGATCGGCGCGCTCCGCGGCGAGATCGACGCCTGCGACGCCCAGATCATCGAGCTGGTGCAGCGCCGGCTGGCGATCTCCCAGCAGATCGGCTCGCTGCGCACCGCCTCGGGCGGCATGCGGCTCAACCTCTCGCGCGAGCGCCAGGTGCTCTCCCGCTTCCGCAGTGCGCTCGGCCCGGACGGCGCCGCGCTCGGGATGATGCTGCTGCGCCAGGGCCGCGGCCGCCTCTGACGAAGGACCCCGTCCTCCTCCCCCCTCGCAGGCTCGGGGCGAGCCTCGGGACGGGGCCATAAGCTGCGGCGCGTGATGCCGCTGCCCACCGCCCCTGCCGAGCACGTCGAGCGCGCCCTCTGCGTGCTGGCCCACCCCGACGACGTCGACTTCGGCAGCGCCGGCACCGTCGCCACCTGGACCGCGGCCGGCACCGAGGTGACCTACTGCATGGTCACCGACGGCGACGCGGGCGGCTTCGACGACACCCCCCGCGACCGGATGGGGCCGCTGCGCCGGGAGGAGCAGACCGCCGCCGCGGCCGCGGTCGGGGTGACCGACGTGCGCTTCCTCGGGTACCCCGACGGCCGGCTCGAGCTCTCCCTGGACCTGCGCCGCGACATCAGCCGGGTCATCCGCCAGGTGCGCCCGCAGCGGGTGCTCACCAGCTCCCCGGAGCGCTTCTACGAGCGCATCGGCGCCAGCCACCCCGACCACATGACGGTCGGTGAGTCGACGCTGCGCGCCGTGTACCCCGACGCCCGCAACCCCTTCGCCTTCCCCGAGCTGCTGGCCGACGAGGGCCTCGACGCCTGGACCGTGTCCGAGGTCTGGCTGGGTGGTGGCCCGCGCTCCGACCACGCCGTCGACGTCACCGACGCGCTCGACCGCAAGCTCGCCGCGCTGCGCGCGCACGCCAGCCAGGTCTCCCACTGGCCCGAGGGCCAGCTCGAGGAGTTCCTCACCGGCTGGATGCGGGAGAACGCGCGCGCCCACGGGCTGCCGGAGGGCCGGCTCGCCGAGGCCTTCCAGGTCCTGCACACCGCCTAGAGCAGGCGGTTGGTCGCCGCCCAGCGGGTGAGCTCGTTGCGGTTGGACAGCTGCAGCTTGCGCAGCACGTTCGAGGCGTGCGACTCGACCGTCTTGACCGAGATGAACAGCCGCTGGCCGATCTCCCGGTAGGTGTAACCACGCGCCAGCAGCTGCATGACCTCCCGCTCCCGGGCCGAGAGCAGGTCCAGGCCGGGGTCGACGGCCGGGTCCTCGCCGGCGGGAGCCGCGACGGCACCGCCGGCGGCGAAGGCGTCGAGCACGAAGCCGGCCAGCCGCGGGCTGAACACCACGTCGTCCTCGGCGACCCGGCGCACCGCGTCGCGCAGCTCCGCACCGGAGATGGTCTTGGTGACGTAGCCGCGGGCGCCGGCGCGGATGACCGCGATGACGTCCTCGGCGGCGTCGGAGACCGACAGCGCCAGCCAGCGGGTCGCCGGCAGCTCCGCACGCAGCGCCTCGAGCACCGCCTGCCCGTTGCCGCCGGGCAGGTGCACGTCGAGCAGGACGACGTCGGGCGCCGCGGCGCGGATGCCGGCGATCGCGGTGGCGACGTCGGCGGCCTCACCGACGACCTCGACGTCGTCGCCGAGCTCGGTGCGCACCCCGGCCCGGACCATCGCGTGGTCGTCGACGAGGAAGACGCGGATCGGTGCGCTCACGCGGACACCCCCGCCTCGCGCGGGAGACACAGCTCCACCTCGGTCCCCTCTCCTGGTGCCGAACGCACCGTCGCCGTTCCGTTGAGCCGGGCGAGCCGGCCGACCACCGAGTCGCGCAGTCCCCGCCGGTCCGCGGGCACCGCGGCGGGGTCGAAACCGGTGCCACGGTCGCGGACGAAGACCGTCACCGTCGTCGGCGTGACCTCGGAGTAGAGCGACACCCGGGAGACGCCCGAGTGCTTGGCGGCGTTCACCACCGCCTCCTTGGTGGCCTGCCCCAGCGTGGCGACCGCGTGGTCGACCGGCAGGTCGCCCACGACCACCGGGTCGACCGCGACGGCGTGGTCGGACTCGACGTCGGCGACCAGCCGGGCGACGAGCCCGGCCCAGGTGCCGCCGGTGGCGACGGTCGGCTCGTACAGCCAGGCCCGCAGCTCGCGCTCCTGGCTGCGGGCCAGCCGGCCCACGACGGTCGGGTCGTCGGAGTGGCGCTGGATGAGCGCGAGGGTCTGCAGCACCGAGTCGTGCAGGTGCGCGGCGACCGCGGCGCGCTCCTCCGAGCGGATCCGCGCCGCCCGCTCGGTCGCCCGCTGGTCGAGCAACCGGCGCCACAGCGGGGCGGTCGCCAGCACCAGGCCGACGAGGATCACCACGGTGGCGGTGAAGCCGTTGCGGGCGTTGGCCAGCTGACCCGTGGTGGCCAGCAGCAGCACCACCCCGCCGACGCCGACGGCGACACCGGCGGCCAGCGCCCAGCGGCTGGTGCGGCGGGACAGCGACGCGTCGGTGTCGGTCTGCCGCCAGATGACCGCCAGCCCGGTGCCGGCCAGCACCAGCGGCACGACGACGTCGTAGCCGCCGAAGGTGAGCAGCTGGGAGACCAGCCCGAAGGCGGCGAAGGAGAGCAGCGACAGCAGGACCAGCTGCCGTCGACTGGGGCGCTCGCCGATCACGGCGACCGTGCCGTCGTCGGACTCCTCGACGACCGGCATCGTCAGCCACAGCAGTGCGTACGCGACGACACCGACCCCGGTGAAGGCCAGCCCGGTGATGACGACCCGGGCCACCATCGGGTCCAGCCGCAGGTGCGCCGCCGTGCCTGCGGCGACCCCGGCGAGCAGCCGGCCGGAGGCCGGGCGCGCCAGCGGGGGCCGGGCGCCGCGGCCCACGGGGGGCCGGGCGGTCGGCGCGGTGCTGGTGGTCACGGATCGATCGTGTCACCGTCGGCGGCGTCGGCACACCGGTGATCACCCGGAGTGCGGGCAGCGGCGCGGGATCAGGGTCGGGCCAGGGGGTTCCCCGATACCGCTGCGCCCCCCGGATCGCCAGGCTGGTGCCATGACCTCAGCACTCCCCCCCTCGGCCCCGCCCCCCACGGCCGACCAGCCACCAGGCTCCTGGCCCCCGCCGCCGCAACCGGGGGCGGCGCCGCGCCCGCAGTTGCGCCGCAGCCGCACCGACCGGGTCATCGGCGGCGTCGCCGGCGGCCTGGCCGACTACACGGGCGTCGACGCCCTGCTGTGGCGGGTGGGCGCGATCGCGCTGACCCTCGCCGGCGGCAGCGGCATCGTGATCTACCTGCTGCTCTGGCTGCTCATGCCGGCGGCGCCGGCCGTGCAGCCCGGTGAGCAGACCCCTCGTCCGCCGTCCGGCCCGCGCTCGCCGGTGCCCGGGGTGACCGTCGCCGTCCTGCTCATCGTGCTGGGGATCGGCGTGCTGCTCACCCGGTTCACCGACCTGGACATCGGCGCCCGGGGCTTCCTGGGCAGCGCCCTGCTGGTCGTCGGCGTCGGGCTCGTGGTCGGCGCGCTGACCGGGGCCGGCCGCGGCGCCAAGGGTGGCCTGATCACCCTCGGGCTGCTGCTGTCCGCGGCGCTGCTGGTGGCCTCCACCGTGCAGCTGCCCGACGGGGAGATGGGCGACCGCACCTACCGGCCGATGACCGCCGCCGCCGTGCAGTCGGAGTACGAGCACGGGGCCGGGGACTTCACCCTCGACCTCAGCGAGCTCGACCTGGCCGACGGCGACCGGACCATCCGCACCAGCGTGGACTCCGGCCTGGGCGACGTGCAGGTCCTGGTGCCCTTCTCGGCCGACGTCCAGGTGAGCGTGGACAACGCCATCGGCGATGTCGAGCTGTTCGGGGACGCCCTGGAGTCCGGCTTCTTCCCGGGGTACGGCGCGGACTGGAGCGACGACGACGACCCGGAGATCGTGCTCACGATCTCCCTCGGTGCCGGGAGCGTGGAGGTGTCCCGTGGCTGAGCACGACCCCTACGGCCGGCAGCAGACCGAGGTGTTCCCCAGCGGCGCCTCCCCGACCGACCCGCCGGCCCGCCGGCGTGACCTGGACACCACCGCTCTGGTCGCCGGGGTGTTCTTCGTCGGCCTCGCCGTCCTGTTCATGACCGGTGTGACCCTGCCGCTGGACTGGTTCGAGCACGGCTTCAGCTGGGTGCTGCTCATCGGCGCCGGGCTGGCGTTGCTGGCCAACGAGCTGCGCCGGGCCCGTCGCCGGCGCTGAGCGCGACCGCCCCGGGGGGCACGCTCTCCCGGGGCGTCAGCGGCTGATCACCGCCAGGGCCACCGTGCCCAGGTAGATCAGCGGGAGCAGCACCCCTTCGAAGCCGATGCCCTTGCGGTCGCGCATCACCAGTCCGGCGGTGAGCACCGTGGTGAGGAGCACCGTCCCGCCCAGCAGCACCAGGCTGATCGGCCCGGCGTCCCGGTAGACCGGCCCCTCCAGGTAGAAGACGTCGGCCACGGCGATCATCAGGGTGTCGAAGACGTTCCCGCCGATGACGTTGCCGACGCCGAGGGTCAGCGCCCCCATCCGGACCGCGGTGATCAGCACGACCAGTTCGGGGAGCGAGGTGACCGCGGTGGTGAGGGTGAACCCGACCACGCCGCTGGGCAGGCCGGTGCCCTGGACCACGCCGAGCCCGGCCTGGCCGATCACCCAGCCGGCCGCGCCGACCACCAGGCCCAGGGAGGCCAGCAGCGTCCACAGCCGGCGGGTGGAGCGGTCGGTGCCCTCCTCCTCGGGGTCCTCCTCCACGGTGGCCGAGGTGTGCGTGGGGATCCACATCGGGTGGTCGTGCATGCGGCGCAGCAGCACCAGCCCGTAGGCGTAGAGCGCGGGGATCAGCAGGGTCAGCGGGTGGATCCACCCCCACCGGAGGTCGGGCGTCGCGTAGGCCATGACCGGCACCGACAGCAGCGCCACCAGGACCAGCGACTGCATGACGTTCTCCAGCGACGCCGCGGCGTGCTCGAGGTTGGCCCGGCGGTAGACCAGGTCGGCGATGGCCAGCCAGACGGTCTGGATCGCGACCCCGCCGATCGGGTTGGACAGACCGAACCCGGGGTCCCCCGCCAGTGCCCCGGTCGCCGTGGTCACGATCCCGGGCAGCGACGTGACCGCGCCCAGCAGCAGCGCCCCGCCGACCGCGTCGCCCAGGCCGGTGCGGTCGGCGAGCTCGTCGGCGACCCGGGTCAGCCGGACACCGGCGAAGACGATCACCAGGGCCATCGCGACCAGCGCGAGCAGGCTGGGCAGGAGTGGCCACGCACCCGTGGTCACCCCGGTACCTCCAGTCGACGACGATCAGATCGGCGACAACCTGATCACGACACGCCCGGCAACGCCACTCGGGCGACTACTCCCACTCGATGGTGCCCGGCGGCTTGCTCGTCACGTCCAGCACGACCCGGTTGACCTCGGCCACCTCGTTGGTGATCCGGGTGGAGATCCGGGCCAGCACGTCGTAGGGCAGCCGGGTCCAGTCCGCGGTCATCGCGTCCTCGCTGGAGACCGGGCGCAGCACCACCGGGTGGCCGTAGGTGCGGCCATCGCCCTGGACGCCGACCGAGCGGACGTCGGCCAGCAGCACCACCGGGCACTGCCAGATCTCGGTGTCCAGCTTGGCGGCGGTGAGCTCCTCGCGGGCGATCGCGTCGGCCTGGCGAAGCACGTCGAGCCGCTCGCGGGTCACCTCGCCGACGATCCGGATGCCCAGACCGGGGCCGGGGAACGGCTGGCGCTGCACCAGGGTGTCGGGCAGGCCGAGCTGGCGGCCCACCTCGCGCACCTCGTCCTTGAACAGCGCCCGCAGCGGCTCGACCAGGGTGAAGGTGAGGTCCTCGGGCAGCCCGCCGACGTTGTGGTGGCTCTTGATGTTCGCCGTCCCGGTGCCGCCACCGGACTCCACGACGTCGGGGTACAGCGTGCCCTGCACCAGGAAGTCGACGCTCTCGCCGTGCTCCTGGGCGTCGGCGACGACGTCGGTGGCCGCCTGCTCGAACACCCGGATGAACTCGCGGCCGATGATCTTCCGCTTCTGCTCCGGGTCGCTCACCCCCGCCAGCGCGGCGAGGAACTGCTCACTGGCGTCGACGACCCGCAGGTCGGCGCCGGTGACGGCGACGAAGTCGCGCTCGATCTGCTCGGTCTCGCCCTGCCGCATCAGTCCGTGGTCGACGTAGACGCAGGTGAGCCGGTCGCCGATGGCGCGCTGGACGAGCGCAGCCGCGACGGCGGAGTCGACCCCACCGGAGAGCGCGCACAGCGCCCGCCGGTCCCCGATCCGCTCCTTGATCGCCGCGACCTGCTCGTCGACGACGTTGGCCATCGTCCAGGTGGGCTCCAGCCCGGCGATGTCGAACAGGAAGTGCTCGAGCACCGTCTGGCCGTGCGCGGTGTGCCTGACCTCGGGGTGGAACTGCACGCCGGCCAGCCGCCGGTCGACGTCCTCGAACGCCGCCACCGGGGCACCGGTCGAGGTGGCGGTGACGGTGAAGCCGGGAGGTGCCGCGCTGACCGCGTCGCCGTGGCTCATCCAGACCGACTGCTGGGTGGGCAGGCCGCCGAAGAGCCGCGCCTCGGTGGTGACGGTGAGCGGGGTGCCGCCGTACTCGCGGTCGCCGGTGTGGGCCACCGAGCCGCCCAGGCTCTGCGCCATGGCCTGGAAGCCGTAGCAGATGCCGAAGGCCGGTACGCCGGCCTCGAACAGCGTCGGGTCGATCTGCGGCGCACCCTCGGCGTAGACGCTGGAGGGCCCGCCGGACAGCACGATCGCCGCCGGCCTGCGGGCCAGCAGCTCCTCGACCGGGACGTCGGAACCGACGAGCTCGGAGTAGACGCCGGCCTCGCGGATCCGGCGGGCGATCAGCTGCGCGTACTGGGCGCCGAAGTCGACGACCAGGACGGTCGGGAAGTCCATGCTCATCGTTGCCCTCAGCCGGCCAGGTGGCCGGGTGCGTCGTCGTTCCCGCCACCGAGGACGAGGTCGACCCGCTGGAACTCCTTGAGGTCGCGGTAGCCGGTCTTGGCCATCGTGCGCCGCAGCGCGCCGAAGAGGTTGGTCCGCCCGTCGGCGGCCTCGGCCGGCCCGAGCAGCAGCTGCTCCAGCGTGCCGCGCGGCTCGGCGGCCCCGGAGGTGCCGCCGCGGGGCAGCCGCGGGTGCGCGGCGACGGAGTCCCACCACACGCCGCCGGCCGGCGCCTCGCTCGCCGCCCGCAGCGGCTCGCCCAGCTGGACGGCGTCGGCGCCGCAGGCCAGCGCGCGGGCGATCGCGCCGCTGGTCTCGATCCGGCCGTTGGCGATGACGTGCACGTACCGGCCGCCGGTCTCGTCGAGGTAGTCGCGGCGGGCCGCGGCGGCGTCGGCGATCGCGCTGGCCAGCGGCACCCGGATGCCCATGACGGCGTCGGCCGTGGACCAGCTGTCGGCGCCGACGCCGACGATCACGCCGGCGGCACCGGTGCGCATCAGGTGCAGCGCGGTCTGGTAGTCGGCCGCGCCACCGACGATCACCGGGACGTCGAGGTCGGCGATGAACTCCTTGAGGTTCAGCGCCTCACCCGCCGTCGTCACGTGCTCGGCGGAGACGATCGTGCCCTGGATGACCAGCAGGTCGACACCGGCGGCCAGGATCGTCGGCGCCAGCTGCTGGGTGTGCTGCGGGGAGACCCGGATCGCCGTGGTCACCCCCGAGTCGCGCAGCTCCTTGACCCGGGCGGTGACCAGGTCGGGCTTCACCGGCTCGGCGTAGACCTCCTGCAGCAGGGCGGTCGGCGGCCCGCTGTCCGGGCCGGCGGCCTCCCGCAGCCGGCGGTAGACGTCGGTCGGGTCGTCGTAGCGGGTCCACAGGCCCTCGGCGTTGAGCACCCCGAGCCCACCGGCCTGACCGACCGCGATCGCGGTGGCCGGGCTGACCACGGCGTCGCTGGGGCTGGTGACCAGCGGCATCTCGAACCGGAAGGCGTCGATCTGCCAGGCGGTGGAGACGTCGTCGTGGTCCCGGGTGCGGCGCGAGGGGACGATCGACACCTCGTCCAGGTCGTAGCCCCGGCGGGCGAACCGGTTGAGGCCGATCTCGACGTTGTCGCGTACGGGCACGGTCACCGGCTCCGGTAGTTGGGGGCTTCGACGGTCATCTGGATGTCGTGCGGGTGGCTCTCGGTCAGCCCGGCGGCGGTGATCCGGGTGAGCTGGCCGTGCTCCTGCAGGTGGGCGACGGTCGGCGAACCGGCGTAGCCCATGCCCGCACGCAGCCCCCCGACCAGCTGGTGGGCGACCCCGGCCAGCGCACCGCGGTAGGGCACCTGGCCCTCGATGCCCTCGGGCACCAGCTTGTCGTCGCTGAGCACGTCGTCGGCGAAGTAGCGGTCCCGGCTGAAGGACTGGTTGCCGCGCTTCTGCATCGCCCCGAGGGAGCCCATGCCGCGGTAGGCCTTGAACTGCTTGCCGTTCATGAAGACCAGCTCACCGGGGGCCTCCTCGACACCGGCGAACAGGCTGCCGATCATCACCGTGTCGGCGCCGGCGACCAGCGCCTTGACGATGTCACCGGAGTAGTGGAGCCCGCCGTCGGCGATGACCGGCACACCGGCCGGCCGGGCGGCGAGGCTGGCCTCGTACACGGCGGTCAGCTGCGGGACGCCGACCCCGGCGACCACGCGGGTGGTGCAGATCGACCCCGGGCCGACCCCGACCTTGACCGCGTCGACCCCGGCGTCGACCAGCGCCTGGGAGCCGGCGCGGGTGGCCACGTTGCCGCCGATGACCTGGACGCCGCCCTCGCCACCGAACTCCCGCTTCACCCGGGCGACCATCTCCAGCACCGCACGCTGGTGCCCGTGCGCGGTGTCGACGACGACCACGTCGACGCCGGCGTCGACCAGCAGGCCCACCCGCTTGTAGGCGTCCTCACCGACGCCGACCGCGGCCGCCACGGCCAGCCGGCCGTCGGCGTCCTTGGTGGCCAGCGGGAACTGGTCGCGCTTGACGAAGTCCTTGACCGTGATCAGCCCGCGCAGCCGCCCGGCGTCGTCGACCAGCGGCAGCTTCTCGATCTTGTGCTGCTTGAGCAGCGCCAGCGCCTGCTCCGGGTCCACGCCCACGGGCGCGGTGACCAGCGGCATCGGCGTCATCACGTCGCGGACGAGCCGGTTCTGGTCGGTCTCGAACCGCATGTCGCGGTTGGTGACCATGCCGACGAGCACGCCGTCGGCATCGACCACCGGCGCACCGGAGATGCGGTACCGGCCCGACAGCGCGTCGACCTCGGCCAGGGTGTTGTCCGGCGAGCAGGTGACCGGGTTGGTGACCATGCCCGACTCCGACCGCTTCACCAGGTCCACCTGGCCGGCCTGGTCCTCGGCCGCGAGGTTGCGGTGCAGCACGCCGATGCCACCGACGCGGGCCATGGCGATCGCCATCCGCGACTCGGTCACGGTGTCCATCGCCGAGGACACCAGCGGGATGGCCAGCCGCAGGCCGCGGGTCAGCCGGGCGCTGGTGTCCACCTCGGCGGGCACGACGTCCGAGGGCCCGGGGACGAGCAGGACGTCGTCGTAGGTCAGCCCCAGCGGGGCGAACTTGGCCGGCAGTTCGGGGATGCGCTCATCGGGCTGCACGTGTCGCCACCCTCTCGGAGTTGGTGGTGGAGCGCCGCCGACGGCGCAGGGGGACCATCCCGATCGTAGGCGGAGGCCCCAGCGCCGCCGTTCCCCCGTTACCGTTGTCCGTCGGACGCCGTCCCCGCTGGTCGCCAGCGGGTGCCGGCACGGCCACACGAGCAGGCACCGGCGAGGAGGACACGTGGACGCGTGGGACGACGCAGCTGACGGGTTCCCCGACCACGACCGCGACTTCGGCGCGGACTTCGGGGACCACGCCGGCCATCCGCCGCTGACCATGGAGGAGCGGGCGGGGGTGCTCGACGACCTCGCCGAGCTAGAGGTCTTCCGCACCCTGCTGGAGCCCACGGGCGTCAAGGGCATCGTCGTCGACTGCCCGGACTGCCAGGAGGAGCACCACGTCGACTGGGCGCTGATGCAGGCCAACCTGCGCCAGCTGCTCGACGAGGGGCAGACCGGGCGGCACGAGCCGCCGTTCGACCCGGACCCCGACGACTACGTCAGCTGGGACTACGCCAGCGGCTACGCGGACGGGATCGCGGCGCTCGCCGAGCGCGAGGAGCCGACCGGCCGGCACGGCACCGGCCGGCACGCCCGCGAGGAGTGAGCCGGGTCCTTCCTCAGGTCATCATGCCGCGGCGGAAGCCGGTGGCGACCGCCTCGGCACGGTCCTTCGCGCCCAGCTTGCGGAACAGCCGCCGGGCGTGGGTCTTGATGGTGTCCTCGGACAGGTAGAGCTCCCGGCCGATCTGGGCGTTGCTCTTGCCCTGGCTCATGCCGGTGAGCACCTGCATCTCGCGCATCGACAGTGCGACGGCGGGGGTCTCGGGGACGGTCGAGCGGACGGTGGTCGGGGCCAGCCCGGCCAGCGGGGTCGCCCCGCCCCAGGAGGGCCCGGACGACGGTCCACCCGCACCGGCCAGCACCTGGTGCGGTGAACGGGGCGCGGGGGCCAGCGCCGGCGGACGGCCGGGCTCGCTGCGCATGCCGGTGCGGGAGAGCCCCAGACCGAGCTCCAGCGGGCTGGCGTCCCAGCGCAGGTAGCCGCGGGCACCGGCGGCGACCGCGGCGCGCACGGAGTCGGCGTCGTCGGGGGCCCCGAGCACCAGCACCCGCAGGGCGGGGTGGGCACGGAGGACCTGGGTGGCGACCGACAGGCCGCTGTCGGTCGCCCGCTGGGTGCCGACCAGCAGGACGTCGGGCAGCCGGTTGTCCAGCCGGGCCATCAGCGAGGCCGGGTCACCGACCGCCTCGACGCGGCTGACGAAGGGCAGGGCGAGGAGCCGGGCGGCCACCTCGTCGCGCACCCGGCGACGCTCGTCGAACACCCAGACGACGGCGCCCGTGCCGCCGTTCCCGCGCATCCTGTCCTCGATCACCGCGTGCTCCCGTTCTGCGCCGGCTGGGGGCCGGTGCGTACCGGTCCGGGCGAGACCCGGTCCGATGGCCGGGAACGAGGTGCGCCCCGCTCCCGGGGGTGCCGCCACCACCGACCCCCGGACGGGTGTCGGGGGGTCCCCCACCCCGGTGGTCGGCACTCCCTGTGACCACCTTGATCGCCCGAGTGACCGGTGGACAGCGCCCGTCACCCTCGGGGGTGAGAGCCGGGCGGCCGACGTCCGCCGGGCCCGACGCGATGCACATCCCGGCAGATCTCGCACGACGAAACGTGATCAGCCGTGTTTGCCGCCCATCGCGCGGGGGCACCCGCTGCTCCGTGACCGGGCAGACCCCCCGGTGCATCCGAGCCGAGGAGGTCCAATGGCCGACATCCGCCGACTGCCCACCCCCGTCGCCGAGGTCTGGGACTGGCAGCTGCACGGCGCCTGCCGGGGCGAGAGCACCTCGCTGTTCTTCCACCCCGACGGCGAGCGCGGCCCGGCGCGCGCCCGCCGCCAGGCCGCCGCCAAGGCCGTCTGCGGAACGTGCCCCGTCATCGACGCGTGCCTCAAGCACGCGCTCGCCGTCCGTGAGCCCTACGGGGTCTGGGGCGGCATGAGCGAGGAGGAGCGGGCACGGCTGATCGCCGCCGAGCCCGCAGCCATCGCCGCCGGGGTCTGAGCACCGGGGTCTGCGCCGCTGGGCGGGGGGACCTCCACCGCCCACCAACGCCGAGAGGGCCGGTCCGACATCACGTCGGACCGGCCCTCTCGGCTTGTGCAGCCGGTGCCCGCCCGGAGGCGGGCACCGGCCGTCGGCCCCGCTCTCCTCACCCCGAGCCTGCGAGGGGTGAGGAGAGCGGGGTCCTTTCAGTGGCTGTGCCCGTGCCCGTGCGAGTGGCCGTGGGTGTGGTGGCCGCCGTCGGCGGACTCCTCCTCGACCGGGGCCTCGACGACGGCGGAGTCGGTGGTGAGCACCATCGCCGCGATCGAGGTGGCGTGCGCCAGCGCGGCCTTGGTCACCTTGACCGGGTCGATGACGCCCTGGGCGGCCAGGTCGCCGTACTCGCCGGTGGCGGCGTTGAAGCCCTGCCCCGTGCCGGCCTCGCGGACCTTGCCGACGACGACGGGGCCCTCGAAGCCGGCATTGGCCGCGATCAGCGACAACGGGGCGTCCAGCGCCTTGCGCACCGACCGGGCGCCGGTGAGCTCGTCGCCGGACAGCTCCAGGGAGTCGATCGCGGTCGCGGCGTGCACCAGCGCGGAGCCGCCCCCGGGGACGACGCCCTCCTCCACCGCGGCGCGGGTGGCGGCGATGGCGTCCTCGATCCGGTGCTTGCGCTCCTTCATCTCGACCTCGGTCGCCGCACCGACCCGGATGACCGCGATGCCGCCGGCCAGCTTGGCCAGCCGCTCCTGCAGCTTCTCCCGGTCCCAGTCGGAGTCGGTGGCCTCGATCTCCTTGCGGATCTGCGCGACCCGGTCGCTGACGGCGCTGCTGGTGCCGCCACCGTCGACGAGGGTGGTGTCGTCCTTGGTGACGACGACGCGCCGGGCGGTGCCGAGCACCTCCAGGCCGACGGAGTCCAGGGACAGGCCGACGTCCTCGCTGACGACCTGACCGCCGGTGACGACCGCGAGGTCGGTCATGAACGCCGTGCGCCGGTCACCGAAGAAGGGCGACTTGACCGCCACGACCTTCACGGTCTTGCGGATGGAGTTGACCACCAGGGTGGACAGCGCCTCGCCCTCGACGTCCTCGGCGACGATCAGCAGCGGGCGGCCACCGGTCGACAGCACCTTCTCCAGCAGCGGCAGCAGGTCGGCCAGCGCGGAGATCTTGCCCTGCACGAGCAGCACGAGGGCGTCCTCCAGGACCGCCTCCTGCTCCTCGGTGTCGGTGACGAAGTAGGGCGAGAGGTAGCCCTTGTCGAACTGGACGCCCTCGGTGACGTCCAGCTCGGTGGTCATCCCGTTGGCCTCTTCGACGGTGATGACGCCGTCCTTGCCGACCCGCTCGAACGCCTCGCCGATCAGCTCGCCGACCTCGGCGTCCTGCGCGGAGATGGTGGCGACGCCGGCGATGGCCGGCCGGTCGTCGACCGGGATGGCCACCGCGTCCAGGGCCGCGTGCACGGCGTCGACGGCCGCCCGCATGCCGCGGCCCAGCGCCATCGGGTTGGCGCCGGCGGCGACGTTGCGCATGCCCTCGTGGACCAGCGCCTGGGCGAGCACGGTCGCGGTGGTGGTGCCGTCACCGGCGACGTCGTTGGTCTTGGTGGCGACGTTCTTCGCCAGCTGCGCGCCGAGGTCCTCGAAGGGGTCCTCGAGGTCGATCTCGCGGGCGATGGTGACACCGTCGTTGGTGATCGTCGGGGCGCCGAACTTCTTGTCGATCACCACGTTGCGGCCGCGGGGGCCGAGGGTGACCTTGACGGCGTCGGCGAGCTTGTCGACGCCGCGCTCGAGGGCGCGCCGGGCGTCCTCGTCGAACAGGATGATCTTGGCCATTGCCAGACCTCTCTCAGGGTGCTGCAGGGGAGAACGGGGCAGACGACGACCGCCCCGGGACCCGGAGGTTCGGGTCGCCGGGGCGGACGTTCGGAGCGCGAGCGGCGATGAACGCGTCACCAGCCGCCGGCCCTCCTGCAGGGGCCCACCGCGAGCTTGCGAGCGGTGGGGGGCAGGAGGGCCCTTTACTTCTCGACGACGGCGAGCAGGTCGCGGGCGGACAGGACGAGGTAGTCCTCGCCGCCGTAGCGCACCTCGGTGCCGCCGTACTTCGAGTAGATGACCACGTCGCCGACGTTCACGTCGAGCGGGACCCGGTTGCCGTTGTCGTCGACGCGGCCGGGGCCGACGGCGACGACGGTGCCCTCCTGGGGCTTCTCCTTGGCGGTGTCCGGGATGACCAGACCGGAGGCGGTGGTGGTCTCGGCCTCGTTGGCCTGGACCACGACCCGGTCCTCGAGCGGCTTGATGTTGACCTTGGTAGCGGTCGTCACGTGGTGACGCCCCCTTCGGTGTCGGACGGGTACTCGGAAGGTCGTGCGGTGGTGCAGATGCTGTGGCACGGAGTCGCGGGAGCTGCCGTCGCGGGGGTCAGCCACCGGCCGTGTCGCTGGCACTCTACCCATGCGAGTGCCAGCCGCTCAACCGGGTCGCCCGCCCGGGCGACAGGGTCGTGCGCCAGGCTGGTGGCCGTGTCCAGCGCGCACCAGCAGGCCGGGGCGGGCGACCCGGCCGCCGAGACGGTCCGCCAGCTGCGCGACGTCGCCACCCCCGCCGGCACCGCCGCCCTGCAGCGCGCGGCCGCGCTGCTGGCCGAGCGGACCGATGCCGTCGCCGCGCTGACCCGGCTGCGCGCCGAGGTGGGCGTGGACCTCGCCGGGCCGGCGTGGGGCTTCGCCCGCCAGCGGGAGCGTGCCCGGGTCACCTTCGGCGCCGACGCCGACCGGCTGCTCTTCACCGGCGACACCCTGGAGCAGGCCGGCCGCCCGGTGCTGGCGAACCGGCGCGCACACCGGCTCCTGGCCGGTGGCGCTGCAGCCGTCGCCGACCTGGGGTGCGCCGCGGGCACCGACACGATCGCGCTGGCCCGTGCGGGCGCCCGGGTGCTGGCGGTCGACCGGGACCCGGTCGCCCGGGAGCTCACCACCCTCAACACCGCGGCGCTGGGGCTGGCCGACCGGGTGCAGGTCGTCGACGCCGACGTCGTCGACCTGGTGGCCGCCGCCACCGACGGCCGGGTGGCCGGGTGCGACGCCGCCGTCCTGGACCCGGCCCGCCGGGCCGGCGGGCGGCGGGTGATGGACCCCGACCGCTGGTCACCGCCCTGGGCGACGGTGTCCCGGCTGCTCGACGTGCTGCCCACCGGCGTGGTCAAGGTGGCACCGGGGCTGGACCACGAGCGGGTGCCGGCCGGCGTCGAGGCCGAGTGGGTCTCCGCCGGCGGGTCGATCGTGGAGGCGCTGCTGTGGGGCCGTGGGGTCTCGGCGACCTGGCGCCGGGCGGCCCAGCTGCAGCCCGACGGGACCGTGCGGGAGCTGACCGCCGCCGTCGACCCCGGGCTCGCCCCCGTCGCCCCGGTCCGGGACTGGCTGCACGAGCCGGACCCGGCGGTGATCCGCTCCGGACTGGTCGCGCTGGTCGCCGACCAGCTCGGCGCCACCGGCGTCGACCCCACCATCGCCTACCTGACCTCCGACGCCCCGGCGGACTCCCCCTGGGTCAGCTCGCTGCGGGTCACCGAGGTGCTGCCGTTCAACCTCAAGAAGCTGAAGGCGCTGCTGCGCGCCCGCGGCGTCGGCCGGGTCACGGTGAAGAAGCGCGGGTCGGCGATCGAGCCGGAGACGCTGGCGCGGCAGCTGCGCGGCCCGGGCAGCGGGACGGCGGTCGTCGTCGTCACCCGGGTCGCCGGCGCACCGACCGTGCTCGTCTGCGACCCGCCCTGACCCGCGGCCTCGTCCAGAGGCTCGCCCCGAGCCTGCGAGGGGTGAGGAGGACGAGGTCCTTCTTCAGCGGCTGACGACCTCGATCGGCAGGGAGCTGTCCGCGCCCAGGTCGATCCGCGAGGCGGTGACCCCGGCCTCGGCCAGCCGCGAACCGAGCGCGGCCACCATCGCGCCGTTGTCGGTGCACAGCCGCGGGCTGGGCGTGCGCAGCACGATCCCGGCCGCGTCGCAGCGCTCCTGGGCCAGCGCGCGCAGCCGGGAGTTGGCCGCCACTCCCCCGCCGATGACCAGGTGGTCGACGCCGTGGTCGCGGCAGGCCCGCACCGCCTTCGCGGTCAGCACGTCGACCACGGCCTCCTGGAAGGCGGCGGCGACGTCGGCCACCGGCACCGGCTCACCGGCCCGCTGGCGCGCCTCCACCCACCGGGCGACCGCCGTCTTCAGGCCGGAGAAGGAGAAGTCGTAGGCGGCGTCCCGCGGTCCGGTGAGCCCCCGCGGGAACGGGATGGACGACGGGTCGCCGTCCCGCGCGGCGCGGTCGATCGGCGGGCCGCCGGGGAAGGGCAGGCCGAGGACCCGGGCCACCTTGTCGAACGCCTCGCCCGCGGCGTCGTCGATCGTGCGGCCCAGCTCCTTCACGTCCTGGGTCAGGTCGGGCACGAGCAGCAGCGAGCTGTGCCCGCCGGAGACGAGCATCGCCAGCGAGGGCTCGGCCAGCCGGCCGTGCTCCAGCTCGTCGACGGCGACGTGCGCGGCGAGGTGGTTGACCCCGTACAGCGGCACGTCCAGCGCCAGCGCGTACGCCTTCGCCGCCGCCACCCCGACCAGCAGCGCCCCGGTCAGGCCCGGCCCGGCGGTCACCGCGACGGCGTCGACGTCGCCGAGGGCGACCCCGGCGTCGGCCAGCGCCCGGTGCACCGTGGGGACCATCGCCTCCAGGTGCGCCCGGGAGGCGATCTCCGGGACCACGCCGCCGAAGCGCTCGTGCTCGGCCATGCTCGTCGCCAGCGCGTCGGACAGCAGCGTCTGCCCGCGCACCAACCCGATGCCGGTCTCGTCGCACGAGGTCTCGAACCCCAGCACCAGCGGCTGGCTCATGACCGCACCTCCCGTTGCATCACGACCGCGTCGGCCCCGCTGAGCGGGTAGTAGTGCGGCCGCCGGCCGATCTCGGTGAAGCCGCGGCGGGCGTAGAACGCCTGGGTGGCCGCGTCGTCGGCGCGCACCTCCAGCAGCACCGGGGTGGGCCGCCGGTCAGCCTCGGCCAGCAGGGTGTCCAGCAGCAGCGCCCCGATCCCCTCCCCCTGCCGTGCGCCGGTGACCCCGATCGTGGCGATGTGCGCCTCGTCGTCGTAGGCGATCAGCCCGGCGTAGCCCACCACGGTGTCCGTCTCGTCCACGGCGACCAGGTAGCGCCGGGTGTCCGGGCGGGCCAGCTCGTCGCGGTACATCCACTCGGTCCAGGTGTCCGGGGCGAAGAGCTCCTCCTCCAGCTCCATCACCCGCGGCAGGTCCGCCTCGGACATCGCGCGGAGCCGGACGGTCACTGGCTGACCACCTTGCGGGCGGCGGGCGGCACGGCGTCGGGGCGGCGCAGGTACAGCGGTTCCAGCGGCGCGGGCGCAGAGCCGAACGACGGGGCCGCGGCGCGCAGCAGACCCGCCGTCGTGACCTCCGCGGCGGTGACGTGGTGGCCCAGCCGCTCGGCGAACCGGACGTCGCCCACCACCGGGTCGGTCACCGGGGCGTCCTCGGGCCGGTCCACCCCCGGGCCGGCGATCCGCCGGCCGTCGGCGCCGTAGGTGGCCCAGTGGACCTCCTTGCGCCGGGCGTCGGTGACCACCGACCGGGCGCCGTCGCCGACGGCGTCCAACGAGCAGACGCCGTGCACCGGCAGCCCGCGGGCGTCGCCGAGCGCCGCGGCGGTGACCACGCCGACCCGCAGCCCGGTGAACGGACCGGGCCCGAGGCCGACGACGAGCGCGTCCAGGTCGCGCATCGCGAGCCCGGCCTCGGTCAGCACCTCGCGGACCGCGGGGGTGAGCAGCTCGGCATGCCGGTTGCCCGAGGCGACGGCGCGCTCGGCGAGCACCTCGGCGCCCTGCTCCCCCGACCAGCGCGCCAGACCGACGACGAGGGTCGGGGTGGCGGTGTCGAGGGCGAGGACCAGCACGACCGACGAGGGTAGCCGCCGCGTCCGGCCGCGCCGCCTGCCGCTCAGATCAGCCCGTGGGCGTGCACCGCCTCGGCCACCTGGAGGAAGCCCGCGACGTTCGCCCCCAGCGCGAGGTCGCCGGGTGAGCCGTACTCCTCGGCCGTCTCGTGGCAGCGGGCGTGGATGCTGCGCATGACCTCCTCCAGCCGGTTCTCGGTGTGCTCGAAGGTCCACCGGTCCCGGGAGGCGTTCTGCTGCATCTCCAGCGCCGAGGTGGCGACCCCGCCGGCGTTGGCCGCCTTGCCCGGGGCGAATGCCACCCCGGCCTCGCGGAAGAGGCGCACGGCCTCCGGGGTGGCGGGCATGTTCGCGCCCTCGACGACGTAGCGGCAGCCGTTGCGGGCCAGCGCCACCGCGGCGTCGCCGTCGAGCTCGTTCTGGGTCGCGCTCGGCAGCGCGATGTCACAGGGGACGTCCCAGATGCTGCCCCCGGCGACGAAGCGTGCCGAGGGGACCCGCGCCGCGTAGGCGTCGATCCGGGCGCGCTGGACCTCCTTGACGTCCTTGAGGACCTCGAGGTCGATGCCCCGCTCGTCGACGACGTAGCCGCTGGAGTCCGAGCAGGCGACGACCGTGCCCCCCAGCTGGTGCACCTTCTCGATGCCGTAGACCGCGACGTTGCCGGAGCCGGAGACAGTGACCCGCTTCCCGTCCAACGACTCGCCCCGCACCCGGAGCATCTCGGCGGCGAAGAAGGCGGCGCCGTACCCGGTGGCCTCGGTGCGCACCAGCGCACCTCCCCAGCCCAGGCCCTTGCCGGTGAGCACCCCGGACTCGTACCGGTTGGTGATCCGCTTGTACTGGCCGAAGAGGTAGCCGATCTCCCGCGCCCCCACCCCGATGTCACCGGCCGGTACGTCGGTGTACTCCCCCAGGTGCCGGTACAGCTCGGTCATGAAGGACTGGCAGAAGCGCATGACCTCGGCGTCGGACCGGCCCTTCGGGTCGAAGTCCGCACCGCCCTTGCCGCCGCCGATCGGCATCCCGGTGAGCGCGTTCTTGAAGACCTGCTCGAACCCGAGGAACTTGACGATGCCCAGGTTCACCGAGGGGTGGAAGCGCAGACCGCCCTTGTAGGGGCCCAGCGCCGAGTTGAACTCGACCCGGAAGCCGCGGTTGATGTGCACCTCACCGCGGTCGTCCTGCCAGGGGACGCGGAAGATGACCTGCCGCTCGGGCTCGCAGATCCGCTCGACGGTCTTCATCTCCGTGTACTCGCGGTGGCGCGAGAGCACCACGGCGAGGGAGTCGAGCACCTCGCGCACCGCCTGGTGGAACTCCGTCTCACCAGGGTTGCGGTGCAGGACCTCCTCGTAGATGCGCTCGGTCACCGACTGTCCGCTCACAGGCCCTCCGCTCCTCCGACCAGCAGAGCACGAACCGCCGCCGGACGACCCGTCCGCGCGTGCTGCTCCCCCCGTGGACGGTACGAGCCGGCGTGTCCGCAGTCACGTCCGCCCCGGGGCCAGCCGCCGCTCCCACCCCGCCCCCACCGGGACCAGGCGGGCGGTGCGCACGTCGTCGTCCCGGCGGTCCAGCTCGACGACCAGGTGCTCGTCGGCGAGCTGCTCGACCAGGCCGTGGCCCCACTCGACCACGGTCACCGCCTCGTCGGTGGTGGCGTCGAGGTCCAGGTCGTCGACGTCGGCCATGCCGCCGAGCCGGTAGGCGTCCACGTGCACCAGCGGCACCCGCCCGCCGCGGTGCACCCGGGCCAGCACGAACGTCGGGGAGGTGACCGGCCCGCGCACACCGAGCCCGGCACCGATGCCCTGGGTGAGCGCGGTCTTGCCGGCGCCCAGCGGGCCGGCGAGCACCACGAGGTCGCCGGCCCGCAGCAGCCCGGCGAGCTCGCGGCCCAGGGCGTGCGTGTCCGCGGGGGTGGGGAGCAGGTGCTCGCGCTTCACAGCGTGCCCGCCACGGCGCGCAGGTCGGCCAGCAGCCCGGCGCGCGGCGCCCCGTTCGGCCCGAACCGGATCGCCGCCGACGGGTGGTAGGTGGCCCACACCGCCCGGCCGTCGACCTCGTGCGCCCGGCCGCGGACCTGGCCCAGCACCGTGCGCGGCCCGAGGAACCACTTCGCCGAGGAGAGCCCGAGCGCCACCACCACCCGGGCGTCGAGCAGCTCGAGCTGGCGGCGCAGCCAGCCGCTGCAGCGCGCCACCTCCGGCGCCTTCGGGGTGCGGTTGGCCGGCGGCCGGCACTTCACGATGTTGAGCACCGCGGCGTCCGCCCGGTCCAGCCCCGCCTCGCCCAGGAGCTGGTCCAGCAGCGCACCGGACCGGCCGACGAAGGGCCGGCCCGTCTCGTCCTCGGTCGCGCCGGGGGCCTCGCCCACCAGCACCAGCCGTGGCCGGCCCGTCACCGGCACGTCCCCGACGACGACGTGCTGCCGGGTGGCGGCCAGCTCGGGACAGGCCACGCACGAGCGGGCGACCCCGGCCAGCGCCGCCCAGTCCGGTGCGGCCCCGGCGGTACGGGCCACCTCGTCGGCGGCCGCGTCGAGGCGGGGCGGTCGGAGGGCGGCCACGCGGAGCACCCTACGACCGGTGACCCGAGGTCACGCGCTGCGGGACCCCCGCTCGGCGTCCACCCGGCGCAGCAGCGCCGACAGCGCCGCCGTCACCTGCTCGGGGTGCTCGAGCAGCACCAGGTGCCCGGCGTCGGGGACGACGACGAAGTCCACGCCGTGCTCGTCCCGGCCCAGCTCCCGCACGATCAGCTCGCTGTGCTCCGCGGGGATCATCCGGTCGGTGTCGCCGGTGAGCACCAGCACCGGCACCCGGCGCAGCGGCTCGATCGCCCCGCTCTGGTCCAGGCCCACCAGCGCCGGGTAGAACTCGGCGATCACGTCGACCGGGGTGCCGGCGATCATCGCGTCGACGTAGTGCCCCAGCGCCGGGTCGACGTCGGTGGAGGAGAACGACAGCGCCCGGGTCGCGGCGGAGACGACGTCCTTGGCCAGCCGGCGGGTGTGCTCGGCGATCCCCGGGCGGCGGCGCATCGTCCACGCGGCCAGCGGCAGGACCGCCGTCCGCACCCGGGTGAGCAGGTGCGGCAGCCCGAAGTCCAGGTCGGCCAGGTTGCCGCTGGAGGTGGAGACCAGCGCGGCACCCACCACCCGGTCGCCGAACAGCTCGGGACGACGGCGGGCGAACGCCAGCAGGGTCATCCCGCCCATGGAGTGGCCGACCAGCACCACCGGCCCGCGGGGCACCCGGGCGGTGAGCACCGCCTCCAGGTCCGCACCCAGCTGCTCGATGGTGGCGTGCGCGGCGTCGCCCCGGCCGGAGGTGCCGTGTCCGCGCTGGTCGTAGAAGACCAGCCGGGCCGTCGGCCGGTGGCCGTTGGCGGTGGCCAGCCGCTCCCCGAGGTCACGGCGCTGGAACGTCCAGGAGTGCATCGACAGCGCGTAACCGTGGGCGAAGACGACGGTCAACGGGGCGTCGAGCGGTCCGACCTCCTCCACGGTCAGCTGCACGCCGTCGTCGGCCTCGACGTGCACCGTCCGGTCGGCCGGGCGGCGGCCCAGGCCCAGCGGGTCCTGCTCGCGCAGCTGCCGGCCGGACTCCCGGTCGACGTCGGGCACCTGGCCGGCCAGCCGCTCGGCGCGCACCCGGGCGGTGGCTGCGCGGGTCGCGGTGACCCCGACCGCGGTGCCCGCCGCGGCCAGCCCGAGCACCGCACCGACCAGGCCGACGGTGCGGCCACGGGGCAGGTGCAGGTGGTGCGGCTGCTGGGGGTGGCGGTTCGCGGCCGCCATCAGGCCGCCCCCGCCGTGCCGACGTGCCGGCGGGTGAAGCGGCCGCCGACCCGGGTGACGAGCTCGTAGTGGATGGTGTCGAGGACGTCGGCCCAGTCCTGCGCCGTCGGCTCGCCGTCGGCGCCGGGTCCCCACAGCACCACCTGGTCGCCGGGGGCCACCGGGTCGTCGCCGACGTCGAGCACGAACTGGTCCATGCAGACCCGGCCGGCGATGGTGCGCCGCGCGCCGGCGGCCAGCACCGGAGCGCGGTTCCCCGCGGCCCGGGGCACCCCGTCGGCGTACCCGACCGGCACCAGGGCGAGCGTGGTCTCCCGGGCGGTGGCGTAGGTGTGCCCGTAGGAGACCCCCGCACCGGCGGGCACCCGCTTGGTCAGCGCGATCCGGGCCCGCACGGTCATCGCCGGGCGCAGCCCGTACTGGGCCGGGTCCCCGCCGAGCGGGTCCAGCCCGTAGACCGCGACGCCGGGCCGGACCATGTCGAACCACGTCTCCGGCAGGGCGATGGTGGCCGCCGAGTTGGCCAGGTGCCGGCGGGCGTCGGTCAGCCCGGCCGCCCGGGCCAGCGCCACGGCCTCCTCGAACACGTGCACCTGCCGCGCGATCGTGGGGTGCGTCGGAGCGTCGGCGTAGGCCAGGTGGCTCCACAGCCCGGTGACGACGAGCTCCCCCTCCGCCTGGGCGCGCGCCGCGGCCGCCACCAGCCCGGGCCAGGCCTCCGGCGTGGCGCCCTCCCGGGACAGCCCGGTGTCCGCGAACAACTGCACCCGCGCGGTGCGGCCGGCGGCTCGGGCGGCGTCCACCACCTCCGCCAGCGCCCACTCGGCGTTGACCGAGACCTCGACGTCGGCGGCCATCGCGGCGGCGTAGTCCTCCCCCGGCCCGTGCTGCCAGGACAGCAGCGGTGCGGTGACCCCGGCCGCGCGGAGCGCGAGCGCCTCCTCCAGCACGGTCACCCCCAGGGCGTCGGCCCCGCCGGCCAGCGCCGCGCGAGCGGCCGGCACCAGCCCGTGGCCGTACCCGTCGGCCTTCACCACGGCCATCAGCGGCCGGCCGACCCGCTCGCGCAGCACCGCGGTGTTCGCCGCGATGGCGTCCAGGTCGACCAGCACCTCGGCCCGGCTCTCGCCGGTCCGCCGGGGGGTCTGCTGCACCGTCGTCACGCGCCCACTCTCCCAGGCACCCCCGCTCAGGCGGGGGCACCGCCCCGGTACAGCCGGCCGACGGCCTCCGCCAGATGACGCACCAGGTCGCCGGCGACCAGTGGCCCGGCCGTGGCGGCCAGCTGACCCGCCCGGCCGTGCAGGTGCGCGGCGGTGGCGGCCGCCTCCACCGCCGGCAGCCCGGTGACCGGCGTCTGCGCCAGCACGGCACCGAGCACCCCGGAGAGCACGTCCCCGGTGCCCGCGGTCGCCAGCCAGGGGGTGCCGGTGCCGTTGACGAACGTCGTCCCCGCGGCATCCGCCACCACGGTCGCATCGCCCTTGAGCAGCACCGTGCAGCCCAGCTCGGCGGCGCCCCGGCGGGCGGCGGCCATCCGGTCGGGGCCGATCCCCTCCGCCTCGCCCGCCCAGGTGAAGATCCGGGCGAACTCCCGGTCGTGCGGGGTGAGCACGGTCGGCGCCGTGCGGTCGCGGACCAGCTCCGGGGCGGCGGCGACCATGGTCAGCGCGTCGGCGTCCACCACCACCGGGAGGTCGGTGGCGAGCACCTCGGCGAGCACGCTGCGCGCATCGTCGTCGGTGCCCATGCCCGGGCCGACCACCCAGGCCTGCACCCGGCCGGCGTCCCCCGGGCGCCCGGAGGTGACGATCGCCTCCGGCCAGGAGGCCCGGACCCCGTCGGCGGCGGTGCCGGCGTAGCGCACCAGCCCCGGGCGGGTGCGCAGCGCGGCGCCGGTGCACAGCACACCGGCCCCGGGGTAGGTGGCCGAGCCCGCGACGATCCCGACGACCCCGCCGCTGTACTTGTCGCTGTCCGGGGACGGCGGCTCGATCCGGGCCGCGGCGTCGGCGTCGGTCAGCTGCCGGGCGGCCGGCTCACCGAGGTGGGGGCGCAGCCCGATGTCGACCAGGTGCACCTGCCCGGCGTGCCGGCGGCCCTCGCCGACGACCAGCCCGGGCTTCACCGCACCGAAGGTCACCGTGTGCTGGGCCGGGAACACCTCCCCGGGCACCTCCCCGGTGTCGGCGGCGACCCCGCTGGGCAGGTCGACGGCGACGAGCAGGCCCGGCCCGGCGGCCGCCTGCTCGGCCAGGCGGGCCGCCGCCGGGCGCAGGCCACCGGAGCCGCCGATGCCGACGATCCCGTCGAGGACGAGGTCGGCGCGGTCCAGCCCGTTGTGCACGGGGTCGGTGACCCGGCCGCCGGCGCGGCGCAGTGCGGCCAGGCCGGCTGCGTGCGCGCGCTCGGGGTCCAGCAACACGGCGGTCACCTGCGCTCCCCGGCCGGCCAGGTGGGCGCCGGCGAACAGCGCGTCACCGCCGTTGTCACCGGCACCGACGAGCAGCACCACCCGCAACCCGTGCGCCCGGCCGGCCAGCCCGAGGCAGACCGTCGCCAGCCCGGTGGCGGCCCGCTGCATGAGCGTCCCGGGCGGCAGCGTCGCCATCAGCGCACGCTCCGCCGTCCGCACCTGGTCGGCGGTGTACAGCCCGATCACGGAGCACCCTCGGCGATGACCACGGCTGAGGCGATGCCCCCGTCGTGGCTCAACGACACGTGCCAGTGGCTGACGCCCAGCTCCGCGGCCCGCCGGGCGACCGTGCCGCGCACCTCCAGGTGCGGGCGGCCCCGGTCGCCGACGACGACCTCCGCGTCGTGCCAGTGCAGGTCACCCGGGGCGCCGAGGGCCTTCGCCAGCGCCTCCTTGGCCGCGAACCGGGCGGCCAGGGACTCCCCGCTCCGCGGGTCGCCCGCGG
This sequence comes from Modestobacter sp. SYSU DS0290, assembly GCF_054050955.1. Taxonomy (NCBI): domain Bacteria; kingdom Bacillati; phylum Actinomycetota; class Actinomycetes; order Geodermatophilales; family Geodermatophilaceae; genus Modestobacter; species Modestobacter sp. SYSU DS0290. The sequence continues at coordinate 12,490 of NZ_JBJHAI010000012.1, read as the reverse complement.
GGGTGCGCTGCTCGGCTGCGGTGAACAGCCGGTCCCGCAGACCGGGGGTGCGCTGCAACGACGCGGCGAACCGGTCGACCGGGCACACGTCGATGCCAACTCCGATGATCATGGTGACGTGCTGGAACGGCCCCTTCGCAGGGGCCCGCCGCGAGCTGGTGAGGCACTGGAACGGCCTTGGTGCAGGGGCCCGCGGCGAGCGGAGCGAGTCGTGGGGGGCACCGAGGTCCTTCTACTCGACGGTGACGGACTTCGCGAGGTTCCGGGGCTGGTCGACGTCGAGACCGCGGGTGTCGGCGATCTCGCAGGCCAGCACCTGCAGCGGCACGGTGGTGACCACCGGCGCCATCAGGGTCGGCGTGCGCGGCACCCGGATCAGGTGGTCGGCGTAGGGCACCACGTCGTCGTCGCCCTCCTCGGCGATGACGATCGTGCGCGCGCCGCGGGCCCGCACCTCCTGGATGTTGGAGACGACCTTGCCGTGCACCGACTCCCGGCTTCGCGGCGAGGGCACCACGACCACGACCGGCGTCCCCGGCCCGATCAGGGCGATCGAGCCGTGCTTGAGCTCGCCGGCGGCGAACCCCTCGGCGTGGATGTAGGCCAGCTCCTTGAGCTTCAGCGCACCCTCGAGCGCGACCGGGTAGCCCACGTGCCGGCCCAGGAACAGCAGGGTGTTCTCGGTGGCCAGCGACCGGGCCAGCTCGCGCACCGGCTCCATCCCGTCGAGCACCTGGGACACGGCGTCCGGCAGTCGCCGCAGGTCCTCGACGATCGCGGCCACCTCGTCGGCGTACTTCACCCCGCGGACCTGGGCGAGGAACAGCCCGACCAGGTAGCAGGCGACCACCTGGGTCAGGAAGCCCTTGGTGGAGGCGACCGCCACCTCGGGTCCGGCGTGGGTGTAGAGGACGGCGTCGGACTCGCGGGGGATCGTCGACCCGTTGGCGTTGCAGATCGCCAGCACCCGGGCCTTCTGCTCCCGCGCGTGGCGCAGCGCCATCAGGGTGTCCATCGTCTCGCCGGACTGGCTGATGACGACGACCAGCGTCGAGCGGTCCAGCACCGGGTCGCGGTAGCGGAACTCGCTGGCGAGCTCGACCTCCACCGGGATGCGGGTCCAGTGCTCGATGGCGTACTTCGCGATCAGCCCGGCGTGGTAGGCGGTTCCGCAGGCGACGACGAAGACCTTGTCGATGTCGCGCAGCTCCTGGTCGGAGAGGCGGACCTCGTCGAGGACCAGCTCACCGCCCTCCCCGAGCCGGCCGAGCAGGGTGTCGGCGACCGCCTGCGGCTGCTCGGCGATCTCCTTGAGCATGAACCAGTCGTAGCCGCCCTTCTCGGCGGCCTCGGCGTCCCAGTCGACGTCGTAGGCCGTGGGCTCGACCGGGGCGCCGGCGAAGTCGGTGACCGTGACGCCGCGGGTGCGGTCGATCTCCACGACCTGGTCCTGACCGAGCTCGAGCGCCCTGCGGGTGTGCCCGATGAACGCCGCGACGTCGGACCCGAGGAAGTACTCGCCCTCGCCGACGCCGACGACCAGCGGGCTGTTGCGCCGGGAGGCGACCAGGGTGTCGGGCTCCTCCGCGTGGCCGGCGACCAGGGTGAAGGCGCCCTCCAGCCGGCGGCTCACCCCGCGCATCGCCTCGGCGAGCCGCCCGGGACCGGCCGGCAGTCCCCGGTAGGCGGCGGCCAGCAGGTGGGCGACGACCTCGGTGTCGGTCTCGGAGGTGAACTCCGTCCCGGTCGCCTCGATCTCGGCGCGGAGCGCGGCGAAGTTCTCGATGATGCCGTTGTGCACGACCGCGACGGTCCCGTCGGCCGAGACGTGCGGGTGCGCGTTGCGGTCGGTCGGACCACCGTGGGTGGCCCACCGGGTGTGCCCCAGGCCGACGGTGGCCGGCGGGAGCGCCTCCTCGGCGAGGACCTTCTCCAGGTTCGCCAGCTTGCCGGCCTTCTTCGCGGTGCTCAGTCGCCCATCGGCGACGACCGCGACCCCCGCCGAGTCATAACCGCGGTACTCGAGCCGACGGAGTCCCTCCAGGACCACGTCGAGGGAGTCCTGTGGTCCGACGTACCCCACGATGCCGCACATTCGAGCGATGGTACCGGCGGAACCGGCCCCCTCACGTCCCCTCAGCGGGCGACAGCCGTCACCCGGTTGCGGCGACCACCGCGACCAGCCGGGCAGCCGTGGCGTCGGCCTCCTCCTGGGTGGGGGCCTCGACCATCACCCGGACCAGCTGCTCGGTGCCCGAGGGGCGCAGCAGCACCCGGCCGGACTCGCCGAGCTCCGCCTGGACCTGGTTGACCGCCTGGGCGACCTCGTCGCTCTCCACCACCGCCAGCCGGTCGGTGACCGGCACGTTGACCAGCGTCTGCGGGAGCCGCCGGACCACCGACGCCAGCTCGGCCAGCGACGCACCGGTGGAGCTCATCCGGGACAGCAGCGCCAGCCCGGTGAGCAGGCCGTCGCCGGTGGTGGCCCAGTCGAGGAAGACCAGGTGGCCGCTCTGCTCGCCCCCCAGGGACAGCCCGCGGGACCGGAGCGCCTCCAGCACGTAGCGGTCGCCGACGGCGGTGGTCTGCACCGCGATGCCCGCATCGCGCATCGTGTGGTGGAACCCGAGGTTGCTCATCACCGTGGCGACGACCGTGTCGTTGGTGAGGTTGCCGCTCTCGTGCAGGGCGAGCGCACAGATGGCGAGGATCGCGTCGCCGTCGACGACCTGCCCCTCGGCGGTGACGGCGAGGCAGCGGTCGGCGTCGCCGTCGTGGGCGATGCCGATGTCCGCACCGCGGCGCGCGACCTCGGCGATCAGCGGCTCGAGGTGGGTGGAGCCGATGCCGTCGTTGATGTTCCAGCCGTCGGGCTCACCACCGATGACGTGCACCTGGGCGCCGGCCCGGCGGTAGACCTCGGGCGCGCAGCGGAACGCGGCGCCGTGCGCGCAGTCGACGACCACGCGGAGTCCGCGCAACGGCTCGCGCAGGGCGGAGAGCACGTGCGCGGTGTAGTCCTCTGCGGCACCGGGCAGCTCGCGGACCCGGCCGACCCCACCACCGGTGGGGCGGTGGTCGTCCCCCTCGCGGCCGGTGACCCGCCGCTCGATCGCCGCCTCGACCGCGTCGGGCAGCTTGTGACCGCCGCGGCTGAACAGCTTGATGCCGTTGTCCGGCATCGGGTTGTGGCTGGCGGAGAGCATGACGCCGAGGTCGGCGTCGGTGCGCGCGGTCAGGTGCGCGATGGCCGGCGTCGGCAGCACGCCCACCCGCAGCACCTCGGCACCGGCGCTGGCCAGCCCGGCGACCACGGCCGCCTCGAGCATCTCCCCGCTGGCGCGGGGATCACGGCCGACGACCGCGACGGGACGCGAGGTCCCGTCGCGGTCGGCGAGCACGCTGGCGGCCGCACGGGCCACCGAGAGGGCCAGTTCCGGCGTCAGGTCGGCGTTGGCCCGACCACGGACGCCGTCGGTGCCGAAGAGGCGACCCATGGAACAGACCCCCCGGCGCCGGTCAGCGCTTGGAGTACTGCGGGGCCTTGCGGGCCTTCTTCAGCCCGTACTTCTTGCGCTCGGTGACACGGGGGTCACGCGTCAGGAAGCCGGCCTTCTTGAGGGTGGGGCGGTCGTCGGGCTCGACCTCGATGAGCGCGCGGGCGATCGCCAGGCGCAGGGCGCCGGCCTGACCGCTCACGCCGCCACCGTGCAGGATGCCGACGACGTCGTACTGCTCGGCCTTCTCCAGGATCACGAACGGCTCACGGATGAGCTGCTGGTGCACCTTGTTGGGGAAGTACTCCTCGATGGTGCGGCCGTTGAGCCGGAACTGGCCGGTGCCCGGGAGGAGACGCACCCGGACGATGGCCTCCTTGCGGCGGCCGACGGTCTGCACCGGGCGCCCGTCGGCGTCGGTCACGGTCTGCGCCGTGGTCATGGGCGTGGTCACTGGGCCACCTGCTTGATCTCGTAGGTCTGGGGCTGCTGGGCGGCGTGCGGGTGCTCGGGCCCGGCATAGACCTTGAGCTTGGAGAGCATCTGCCGGCCCAGCGTGTTGTGCGGCAGCATCCCCTTGACGGCGCGCTCGATGACGCGGTCGGGGCGGGTCCTGAGCTCGTCACCGACGTTGGTCCGCTTGAGGCCGCCCGGGTGACCGGAGTGCCGGTAGGCGATCTTGTCGTCGCGCTTGGAGCCGGTCAGCGCCACCTTGCCCGCGTTGACGATGACGACGAAGTCACCGGCGTCCACGTGCGGGGCGAACTGGGGCTTGTGCTTGCCGCGCAGCAGCTGCGCGGTCTGGCTGGCGAGTCGGCCGAGCACCACGTCGGTGGCGTCGATGACGTGCCACGCCCGGGTGATGTCACCGGGCTTGGGGCTGTACGTGCGCACGAGGCTCACTGTCCTTCGTCGATCGGGCGGGCGGCTGGTGGGATCGCCTCACCGAGCACGGGAGACTTGGCCGCCATCCGGTCACCGCGTACAGGCGACCGACGACCCGGGACGCGCGTGCACCAGCCGGCAGCGCGCGCCAAACGAGCACGATACCAGGAGGAGGACCCCGTCCTCCTCGCCCCTCACCGGCCCGGAGCGGGCCGCTGGACGGGGCCGAGGGTCACTCGATCTCGCGGAGCCGCCCCGTCGCGACGTCGTAGACCGTGCCCCGGATCTCCTCGGACACCAGGTAGGGGGCCTCCCGGACGCGGCGGACCGACTCCCGCACGTCGGCGTCCAGGTCGGTGAAGGCGCCCGCCGGCCACGGCGGGCGCACCCCGGTGGCCTCCTCGACAGCGGCCCGGAACTGCTCCTCGGTCGCCTTGTTGAGGCCGCAGTCGGTGTGGTGCACGAGCACGACGCTGCGGGTCCCGAGCAGGTGCTGGGAGATGGCCAGCGACCGGAGCGTGTCCTCGGTGACCAGCCCGCCGGCGTTCCGCAGCACGTGGGCGTCACCCACCGCGAGACCGAGCAGGCCGAACAGCGGCATCCGGGAGTCCATGCAGGCCACGACGGCGACCTTCCGCGCCGGCGCCACGGGCAGGTCGCCGGGGAACTGCTCCAGCCAGGCCTCGTTGGCCGCCAGCATCCGGTCGATCTCGCTCACTGCAACGTCCTCTCGCCCGTGATCCGGCGGACACGATATCGCCGGGGTCAGCGACCGGCAGGACGCCGGGCCTCCTCGGCGGCCCGGCGCACCTCGTCCGGGTCCAGCCGCGGGCGCCCGCCGAGCCGGGAGACGGTGCGCGCCGCGGCGACACCGGCCTGCCAGGCCGCCTCCCCGGGGTCCAGGCCGGTCAGCAGCGCGACGGTCAGCGCGGCGACGACGGTGTCCCCCGCGCCGGTCGGGTCGACCGGCGACTCCCCCTGCAGCGGGACGAGCTGCTCGTGCACCCGCCCGCTGCGCGAGCGCCACACGGTCAGGTCGCCCTCCTCGCCGGCAGCCAGGCAGACCACGCGCGGGCCCTGGTGGCACAGCTCGGTGGCCGCGGCGCGGACGTCGTCCAGACCGGACAGCTCGCCACCGACCCACGCACCGGCCTCGACGGCGTCCGCGCGGAGGACCTGCACCCCGGCGAGGAGCGCATCCGCGGTCCCCTGGTCCGGTGGGGCCCCGTCGGCCACGGTCAGGGCGCTGCGGGGCGCCCGGGCCAGCGCCGCCCGCACGGCCGGCCCGGGCTGCTGCAGCTGCAGGACCACGGCGCGGGCCTGCTCGAAGAGCTCACCCGCGGCCGCCACGTCGGCCGGGGTCAGCAGGCTCGACGCGGGCACGTCCTCCACCAGCCGCCGGGTGCCGCCGGACTCGACGAGGTCCACCAGCAGCGCGGTCGTCCCCCCAGGCCGGCGCACCACCCCGGTGATCCAGAGGCCGTCGCGCACCGCCTGCGCCAGCACGTCGTCGCCGGCGGCGTCGTCGCCCAGCACGCCCACCAGCGCGACCGGGAGCCCGAGCTGCTGCATGGCCACGGCCTGGTTGGCGCCCTTGCCGCCCAGCAGCTCACGGCGGGTGCGCACCGGGGTGCTGCCGCCACCGCGCGGCAGCTGGTCGACCTCCAGCACCAGGTCACGGCCCACCTGACCGACGACGACGGCCGGTCCCTCGGGAGCGCTCACGCTGCCCAGCCTGCCCGGTCCCGCCGGGTGACGCACGTGCCCCCCGCCCCGGCGCCGGTGCGGGTCGGTGAGGATGGGGGCGTGCGGACGGTCGAGGAACACCAGGCGGTGGTGCGTGGCCTGCTGGCCCCGCTGCCCATCGAGGACGTGCCGCTCAGCGCGGCGGCCGGGCGGGTGCTCGCCGGCGACCTCCCCGCGCTGGTCTCGCTGCCGGGGTTCACCAACTCGGCGATGGACGGCTACGCCGCCCGGCACGCCGAGGTCGCGACGGCCGGCGAGGACGACCCCGTCCGGCTCCCGGTGGCCGCCGACATCCCGGCCGGGCGCACCGACGTGCCGGTCCTCGAGCCGGGGACCGTGCACCGGATCATGACCGGGGCCCCCGTCCCGGCCGGCGCCGACGTCGTCGTCCCCGTGGAGCGGACCAACGGGGCGACCGACGTGGTGACCATCACCGGCTCCCCCGCCCGGGGTGCGCACCTGCGCCACACCGGTGAGGACATCCGGGCCGGGGAGGTCGCGCTGCGGGCCGGCACCCCGATGGGCGCCGCCCAGCTGGGGCTGGCCGCCGCGGTCGGCCACGCCGTGCTCCCGGTGCGCCGCCGCCCGCGGGTGCTGGTGCTCTCCACCGGCAGCGAACTGGTCGAGCCCGGCCGGCCGCTGCTGCCGGGCCAGATCTACGAGTCGAACTCCGTGCTGCTGGCCGCGGCGGTCGAGGCCGCCGGTGGCGAGGCCCGCACGCTGCACTTCGTCCCCGACGACGTCGACGAGTTCCTGCGCACCGTGCGCGCCGAGCTGGGGACCGCCGACCTGCTGGTGACCAGCGGCGGGGTGAGCGCGGGCGCCTACGAGGTGGTCAAGGACGCCTTCCGGGGCCTCGGCACCGTCGAGTTCGGCAAGGTCGCGATGCAGCCCGGCGGGCCGCAGGGCGCCGGCACGGTCGACGGCGTCCCGGTGGTCACCCTGCCCGGCAACCCGGTGAGCTCGTTCGTGTCGTTCGAGGTGTTCGTGCGGCCGGCGCTGCGCCGGGCGCTGGGGCACAGCGACCCCGACCGGCTGCGGACCACCGCCCGGCTGACCGCGCCGCTGCGCTCCCCGGCCGGGAAGCGGCAGTTCCTCCGCGGCCGGTTCGACGGCGGTGAGGTGTCCCAGGTCGGCGGGCCGGGCTCGCACCTGGTCGCCCACCTGGCCCGCGCCAACTGCCTGGTCGTCGTCCCCGAGGAGGTCACCGAGCTGCCCACCGGCGCCGAGGTGACCGTCGTCCTGATCGAAGGAGCACTCCAGTGAGCGAACCGCGGCTGACCCACCTGGACGAGTCCGGCGCCGCCCGGATGGTCGACGTCACCGCGAAGGCGGTGACCGCCCGCACGGCCACCGCGGCCGGCCGGGTGCTGGTCAGCCCCGAGGTCGTCGCCCTGCTGCGCGGTGGGGGCGTGCCCAAGGGCGACGCGATCGCCACCGCGCGGATCGCCGGCATCGCCGGGGCGAAGCGGACGCCGGACCTGGTGCCGCTGTGCCACCCGATCGCGCTGCACGGGGTGACGGTCGACCTGGAGGTCACCGACGACGCCGTGGAGATCACCGCGACCGCGCGCACCGCGGACCGCACCGGGGTGGAGATGGAGGCGCTGACGGCGGTCTCCGTCGCCGGACTCACGATGATCGACATGGTCAAGGCGGTCGACAAGCGCGCCTCGATCACCGACGTGCGGCTGCTGTCGAAGACCGGCGGCAAGAGCGGGGACTTCCACCGGTGAGCGCCGCGGAGCTGCCCGCCGACGCCCTCGCGGTCGTCGTCACCGCCTCCAACCGGGCCGCGTTCGGCGTCTACCCCGACCGCAGCGGTCAGGTGCTCGCCGACGGCCTGCGCGAGCTCGGCTTCACCGTCGAGGGGCCGCACGTGCGCCCGGACGACGTCGCCGAGCTCGAGGTGGTGCTCCGGGAGGCCGTCGCCACCGGCGCCGACGTCGTCCTCACCACCGGCGGCACCGGGCTCACCCCCACCGACGTCACCCCCGAGGCGACCCGCGCCGTCCTGGAGCGGGAGGCGCCCGGCATCGCCGAGGCGATCCGACGCCACGGCCAGGACGCGGTGCCGACGTCGGTGCTCTCCCGCGGGCTCGCCGGCACCTGCAGCCGGACGCTGATCGTGAACCTGCCCGGCTCCACCGGAGGCGTCCGCGACGGGCTCGCGGTGCTCGGGCCACTGCTCCCGCACGTCGTCAGCCAGCTCCGCGGCGGCGATCATGGGTCCGGCGCGCCAGCGCCGGACCCATGAGACGGGCGAGCCGGGTACGGGTACGACGCGTCAGCGTCCCAGTGACAGCCGTTCCTGGTGGGTGTAGACGTTGCAGCCGTCGCCGCGGAGGAAGCCGATCAGGGTGATGCCGACGTCCGCGGCGAGCTCGACCGCCAGCGAGCTGGGCGCCGACACCGCGGCCAGCACCGGCACCCCGGCCATCGCCGCCTTCTGGGTCAGCTCGAACGACGAACGTCCGCTGACCATCAGCACGTGCCGGGACAGCGGCACCCGACCCTCGCGCACCGCGTCACCGATCACCTTGTCCACCGCGTTGTGCCGGCCGACGTCCTCGCGGAGCGCGACCAGCTCCCCCTCGGGCGTGAACAGGCCGGCTGCGTGCAGCCCGCCGGTCTTCTCGAAGACCTGCTGCGCCGCCCGCAGCCGGTCCGGCAGGGCCAGCAGCGTCTCCAGGGTCAGCCGGGTGTCGTCGCCGGCGACGTCATAGCTGGTCTTGGTGCGGATGGCGTCGATGCTCGCCTTGCCGCACACCCCGCAGGAGCTGGAGGTGTAGAAGTTCCGGTCCAGCGCGGTGTCCGGGGCCTCCACGCCGGGCGCGAGGTCGACGTCGACGACGTTGTAGGTGTTGCGCCCCTCGTCGTCCACGGAGTTGCAGTACCGCAGCCCGGCGAGGTCGTCGGCGGTGCGGATCACGCCCTCCGTGGCGAGGAACCCGTGCACCAGGTCGAAGTCGTCGCCCGGGGTGCGCATCGTCACCGCCAGCGGGGTGCCGTCCAGGCGGATCTCCAGCGGCTCCTCGGCCGCCACGGTGTCCGGTCGCTGGGTGTGCAGGTCGCCCCGGATGCGCAGCACCGGGGTCCGGCTGGTCACTCGTCCCACGCGGCTGACGGTACTCACCGCTCGCGCCCTACCGTTCGCAGCGTGACCGAGCCCCCGCCCTTCGCCGCGATCGTCCTCGCCGGCGGACGCGCCTCCCGCCTGGGCGGGCAGCCCAAGCCCCAGCTCGACGTGGGCGGCCGGACCATGCTGGCGGCCGTCCTGGCGGCGGTCCCCGACGCCCGGCCCCGGATCGTCGTCGGGCCGCCGCAGGACGTGCCCGCAGGCGTCACCCTCGTGCGGGAGGACCCGCCCGGCGGCGGCCCGGTGCCGGCCCTGGCCGCCGGGCTGGCCGCCGTCCCCGGCGACGTCGACGTCGTCGCCGTGCTCGCCGGAGACCTGCCGTTCATCACTCCGCAGCTGGTCGCCGAGCTGCGGACCCGGCTCAGCGGGGACGGCGTGCTGGTCGTCGACGACTCCGGGCGCGACCAGCTGCTGCTCGGGCTGTGGCGGACCGGCGTGCTGCGGGCCGCCCTCACCGGTGCCCGGCCGCACGCGCCCCTGCGGTCGGTGCTCGGTCCCCTGGCCCCCGTCCGGCACCGCCCTCGGGTGCCGCCGGGCTCGCCGGCGCCGTGGACCGACTGCGACACCCCCGCAGAGCTCGCCGCGGCCCGGATCACCGCCGCTGGACGACTGCCGGGCGGGAGCCCCGGGTAGGCCCCGGCCATGCGCGTCGTGATCGCTGGAGCCCATGGACAGGTCGCCCGTCGCCTCGGCAGGCTGCTGAGCAGCCGCGGGGACGCCGTCGTCGGCATCGTCCGCAACCCCGACCACCGGGCCGACCTCGAGTCCGACGGCGTCGAGCCGGTCGTCCTCGACCTGGAACAGGCCTCGGTCGACCAGGTCGCCGACGTCGTCCGCGGTGCCGACGCGGTGGTCTTCGCCGCCGGCGGCGGACCGAGCAGCGGCGCCGACCGCAAGCACACCGTCGACCGGGGCGCGGCCCTGCTGCTGGCCGACGCCGCCGAGCGCGCCGGGGTGCGCCCCTACCTGCTGGTGTCCTCGATGGGCGTCGAGCAGGCGCGGCGGGGCACCCCGCAGGGGATGGACCCGCAGTTCGCCGCCTACCTGCAGGCCAAGCTCGCCGCGGAGGACTCCATCCTCCCCCGCACCGCCCTGGACACCACGATCGTGCGGCCGGGCGGCCTCACCGACGACCCCGGCACCGGACGGGTGACCCTCCAGCACGGCGTCGAGCGGGGCAGCGTCCCGCGGGACGACGTCGCCGCGGTGCTCGCGGAGGTCCTCGCCGTCGGGAAGTGGGGCGAGGTGGTCGAGCTGGTCAGCGGCGACACCCCGATCGACGAGGCCGTCGCCGCTCTCCCCTGATCAGCTGTCCCGCCGTTGATCAGCTGTCCCGCCGCGCCCGGGTGACCCGGGCGCGGTCGGCCAGCCGGGAGTCGGAGGGGTAGTCGACCCGGACCAGCGTGAGCCCCCCGGCCGGCGCGACCGGCACGTCGTTGGCCCGCTGCCGCAGCTCCAGCAGCGAGGCCGGCCAGCCCACCGGCCGGCGTCCCTCGCCCACCGCGATCAGCGCCCCGACGAGGCTGCGCACCATGGAGTGGCAGAAGGCGTCGGCCGAGGCACGGACCTCGACCAGGTCGCCGTTCCGGACGACGTCGAGGTCGAGCAGCGTCCGGATCGTGGTGGCGCCCTCACGCCGGCGGCAGTAGGCCGCGAAGTCGTGCTGTCCCAGCAGCAGTCCGGCGGCCAGCGACATCGCGCCGGCGTCCAACGTGCGGGGCCACCCCACCGTGTCCGCCCGGCGCAGCGGTGGGGGTCCGGCGTCGGCGTCGGTCAGCCGGTAGACGTAGTGGCGGGCCAGCGCCCCGAACCGGGCGTCGAAGTCGGAGGGGACGACGCGGGCAGCGCTCACCGCCACGTCGGGTGGCAGCACCCCGCGCAGCCGGCGCAGCAGCCGCGGCTCGTGCGCGGCGAACAGCTCGGCCGGCAGGTCGGTGTGCGCGACCTGCCCGGTCGCGTGCACACCGGCGTCGGTGCGGCCGGCGACGGTCAGGTCGACGTCGACCCGCAGCACCGTGGCCAGGCCGAGCTCCAGCTCGCCCTGGACGGTCCGCTGGCCCGGCTGGCGGGCCCAGCCGTGCAGCGCCGTCCCGTCGTAGGAGACGTCCAGGCGAACGCGGACGAGCCCGCCACCGGGTGCGGTGACGGGCTCGTCCGGAACGTGCTGGCGGTCCATGGACCCCGGCCTCAGCGTGAGGCCGGCGGGGTCACTTGGGGTCGATCTCGGGCTCGCCGCCCGGAGCGTGGGTCCCCGCGGTGGCGGCGTCGCCCAGCTCGGCGGCCTCGACCTCGGCGGCCGCGGCGTTGGCGACGTCCGGGGAGAGCGTCGGGTCGTCGACGACGGCCAGGTTCTCCGCGGTCGGCTCCTGGGTGACGTCGCCGTCGTCCTGGCGCTCGCCGTCGGGGTTGTAGACGTCGGTGACGACGTCCTGGGCCGCAGCGACGTCGGCAGCCGGCTCGTCGCCGGTGACCGCCGGGCTGGTGTCGCCACCCGGACCGGTGGTCTCGGCCGTGTCGGCGCTGACCTCACCGGCCGCGGACGCGGCGCCGGCGCCGGAGGCGAACCGGGTGCCGCGGGCGCGCTCGGCCTCGCCGACGGCCTGCTGGGCCACGGTCTCGCCCTCGACGAGCTCGATGATCGCCATGGGGGCGTTGTCGCCCTTGCGGGGACCGACCTTGACGATGCGCGTGTAGCCACCGGGGCGCTGCGCGAAGCGCGGGCCGATCTCGGCGAACAGGTGGTGCACGACGTCCTTGTCCCGGATCGTCGTCATGACCTGCCGGCGGGCGTGCAGGTCACCGCGCTTGGCGAAGGTGACCAGCTTCTCGGCCAGCGGGCGCAGCCGCTTGGCCTTGGTCTCGGTGGTGGTGATCCGCCCGTGCTCGAACAGCGAGGTGGCCAGGTTGGCCAGCATCAGCCGCTCGTGCGCGGGGGACCCGCCGAGACGGGGGCCCTTGGTGGGGGTGGGCATGTCGGTCCTTCCTCAGGCGGCCGGGCGGGCATGTGCCGGCTGCGTCGTCCATCGCGGTGCTGCAGAGTGCGGTGCTGGGTCCGGGACCAGTGTGCCGGGCCCCGAGTGGCCCCGCTGCAGGGCCCCGGGGGGGGGGGGGGGGGGGGGGGGGGGGGGGGGGGGGGGGGGGGGGGGGGGGGGGGGGGGGGGGGGGGGGGGGGGGGGGGGGGGGGGGGGGGGGGGGGGGGGGGGGGGGGGGGGGGGGGGGGGGG
>NZ_JBJHAI010000011.1:0-113968 GCF_054050955.1 Modestobacter sp. SYSU DS0290 | reverse complement strand
GTCACCGGCTGGGTGTTCGGCGACCTGCTGGGCGGTGGGGTGGCGCCCTACCACCCGAACGAGGCCGGCATGGGCCCCGTCGCCCACCAGCAGGTCCCCCCCCTGTGGGGCCCCCCCGCGCCCGGAACCGCGGTTAGTCCCCGGGGGGGGGGGCGGGGGGGGGGGGGGGGGGGGGGGGGGGGGGGGGGGGGGGCCCCCCGCCCCCCCCCCCCCCCCCCCCCCCCCCCCCCCCCCCCCCCCCCCCCCCCCCCCGGAGCGGACGGCGGTGGGTGAGCGCAGGTCAGGCGGTGGGCTCAGGCCACTCGAAGTCGGGCATGAACTGCATGTTGTGCTGCTGCGCGGCGGCCTGCATGCGCGGGAAGTCCGGGATGAACGGCGGCTGGTCGGGGCTGGTGGAGTCGGTCGGAGCGCCCATGTGCTGGAAGAACCGCTCGAAGCCGCCGGAGAGGGTGCCCATCATCCGGGCGTGCTCGACGACCTGGTAGGCGTGCGCGAACCCGGCCGGCACGTAGCCGAAGTCGCCGGGGGTGAGCAGCTGGGACTGCTTGGCGCCCTCGCCGTCCTCGAAGAACAGCCGGACCTTGCCCTCGAGCACGTAGAAGGTCTCGTGGGTTCCGTTGTGCGAGTGGGTCGGGATGACGTCGCCGGCCGGCGAGTCCGCGGTGATGATGCCGAACTGACCCTGTGTCTCGTCACCGGACAGCAGCACGGTGAACACGTCGCCGAAGAGCTTGGCGTGCTCGCCCTCGCCCTTACGGAGGACGTAGGGCTGCGGCTTGCCGGGCAGCAGGCCCTGCCACTGCGGGCCCTTCGCGGGGTCGATCAGGTACTCGAAGCTCATGGGGTGCTCCCGGGTCGGTGTCGGCGTTGACGGTGCTGAGCCTCGGTGACCGGGGTCACCGGGCCCAGCGGGGTGCCATTGGACGGCAGGTGGATCAGGCGAGTCCGTTGCGCTTCGCGACCTGGCCCAGCCAGGCCAGGCTCGGCTTCGGCGTGCGCGCGAAGGTCTGCCGGTCGACGGCGACCAGCCCGAAGGTGGGCGCGAAGCCGAGCATCCACTCGAAGTTGTCCAGCAGGCTCCAGTGCACGTAGCCCCGGACGTCGGCGCCCGCGTCGATCGCCTCGGCCAGGCCGCGCAGCGCGTCGGTGGTGAAGGCGATCCGGTCTGCGTCGTCCGCGGTGGCGATGCCGTTCTCGGTGACCAGCAGCGGGGTCTCCGGCAGCACGGAGGCGGCGTGCCGGATCGCGGCGCCGAGGGCCTCCGGGCGGCGCTCCATGCCGTGGGCCAGCGTCTGCCGGTCGGCCGGCGGGGCGATCAGCCCGTCGGCCCCGAACCGCTGGGCGGTGTAGACCTGCAGCCCCAGGACGTCGTCACCGGCGGCGGCCCGCAGGAACTGGTCCATCATCGCCGCGCGCGCGGCCTGCAGGTGTTCCTGGCCACCGCCCTGGTCGATGTACTCGAGGCCGACCAGGGACATGCCGGACGGGGGAGCGCCGGCGCCCCGCAGCACCTGCGCGCTGCGGGCGTGCAGCCCGAGCAGCGCCTCGGCGACGCCCTGGTCGGGCACGGGCAGGCCGTGGATCGGCTCGCCCCGGCGCGCCATCGCGCCGATCACCGGCTGGACCGCCATCAGGTTCGGCTCGTTGAGCGTGAGCACGTACTCGGCGTGCTCGACCGCCGGCAGCGCCAGCTCGGTGAACCGGGCGATCCGGTCACCGGCCTTCGGCCCGGTCCAGCCGCCGTCGTGCATCATCCAGCGCGGCATCGTGAAGTGGACCAGGGTGACGATCGGGGTCAGCCCGCGGTCGCGGCAGCCGTCGACGATGCGCCGGTAGTGGTCCAGCGCGGCCCGGGAGACCTCGCCCTCCTCGGGCTCGATCCGGCTCCACTCCAGGCTGAACCGGTAGGTGTCCAGTCCCGCGCCGGCCACCAGGTCGAGGTCGGCCTCCCAGCGGTGCCAGGAGTCGCACGCGTCACCGCTGGGCTCGACGAAGGGGGAGTGCGGGGCGTGCTCCATCTCCCAGTGGTCGTTGTTGACGTTGCCGCCCTCGACCTGGTGCGCGGCGGTGGCGGTGCCCCACAGGAAGCCGTCCGGGAACTGGGTCATGCGGTGGGCCTCCAGCGTGTCCGGGAGGCCGTACCGCACGGGTACGGGCACGGCGCTCCTCGTTGATCGACGTCCTCCGAGCATGCGTGACGTCGCTCACCGTGAGCAGTGCCGCTGCCGGTCAATGGCAGAGGAGTGTGATCAGGCCGTATCCGGCGCTCGCCGGGCCCCGAGGCCGCGGGAGATCCCCCGTGCGGCCGTGCGCACCGCGGGGCCGAGCAGCCGGGGTTCGGCGTTCTCCGCCGGGACGACCACCGACAGCGCGGCGACCACCGCGCCCTGGGCATCGAGGACCGGCGCCGCCACCGACACGATCGGCCCGGGTGCGCCGCGGCGGAAGGTGGCGAGTCCGTCCCGGCGGATCTCGGCCAGCGTGCGCCGCAGCGCGGCGGAGGAGACCGGGACCTTCTCCGGCTGGTGCATCAGCGGCTGGGCGAGCACCTGCTCCTGGAACGAGGAGTCGGCGAAGGCCAGCAGCACCAGGCCGACCCCGGTCGAGTGCAGCGGCATCCGGCCGCCGGGCCGGTAGAGGGCGGCCACCGCGCCGTGCGAGGACAGGCGCTCGACCAGCAGCGCCTCTTCACCCTCCCGGACGGCGAGCAGCACGTGCTGCCGGGTGACCTCCTCCAGGTCGCCCATGAACGGCAGGGCGACCTGCCGCAGGCCGTGGCCGCGCGGGGTCAACGAGGCGACCTCCCAGAGCCGGAGGCCGATGGAGAATCGGCCGTCGGCGTCCCGCTCCAGCGCCCCCCACTCCAGCAGCCGGCCGGCCAGCCGCAGCGCCGAGCTCGGCGGGATTCCGGTGCGGCGGCTCAGTTCACTGAGGGTGAGCTGCACGTGACCGGCGTCGAAGGCCCCGAGCAGCGCGAGGGCCCGGTCGACCACGGGCTCGCCCTGCGGCGGGCGTCGGCCCCGCACCCGGGCCTGTGCTGGTCGTTCCTCGGTCACGCGCTGTTCTCCTGCTGGCAACGGGTGAGGCCCACACCACAGTTGTGTTCCATTGATCGGCATTGTGCCTGACGTCACCGAAGAGCCGCACGCATCGTTGCCGCCAACGCCGGACCCCCGGCGCGGCCGAGTCCCGGCCGACATGACCCCTCCGTAACGAAGCGAAGGAGCCAGACCGGAATGAAGCCGTTCAGGACTCGCGACCCCCTGGTGCCCCGCCGTCCCGCCCTGATGCGCACCGGGGTGGCCGTGCTGGCCGCCGGGACGCTCACCTCACTCGCCGCGTGCGGTGGTGGCAGCGGCGGCGGCACGAGCAGCCAGAGCCCCAGTGACACGCTGACCTTCGCCTACGACGCGGACGCCGCACCGACCGGCTACGACCCGCTCGAGTACTCGCAGGGGCAGTTCACCTTCTTCAGCACCCTCTACGATTCGCTGTTCGTCACCCAGCCCGACGGCACCGTGGCGCCGAGCCTGGTCACCGAGTTCAGCAACAACGAGGACGACACCCAGACGACGCTGACCCTCCGCGAGGGCGTGACCTTCGCCGACGGCTCGGAGCTGACCGCCGAGGTGGTCAAGGCCAACCTGGACCGGCGCAACGACCCCGACCTGGAGGCCTACGGGGCGCTCGCCACCGGCGGGGCCAGTGAGATCGTCGACGTGGCGGCGCCCGACCCGCAGACCGTCGTCATCACCTGGGCCCAGCCGCAGGCCAGCCCGGAGAACAACCTCACCGACACCGCAGGGGTCATCGTCGGGCCCGACGGCCTCGCCGATCCCGCCTCCCTGGAAACCACCCCGGACGGCTCCGGGGCCTACACCCTCAACGCGGGGGAGACGACACGGGCCAGCACCTACACGCTGGACAAGAACGAGTCGGCGTGGAACGCCGACGAGTGGGCCTACGACAGCGTCGTCTTCAACGTGATCACCGACCCGCAGGCGCTGGCCAACGCGGTCGTCTCCGGGCAGGCCGACATCGCCACGATCCTCGACCCGACCACCATCGACATGGTCGAGCAGCGCTCCAGCCTGGCCAAGGTCGGCGGCACGATCGTCGGCTTCCCGATCATCGACAAGACCGGTGCCAACAACCCGGCCTTCGCCGACGAGCGGGTCCGGCAGGCGATCAGCTACGCCATCGACCGCGAGTCGCTCGTCGAGCAGCTGCACCCGGGCGCCCAGGCGACGGCCCAGCTGTTCCCCGCCGAGGCGGAGGGCTACGACCCGGCGCTCAACGAGGAGTACGGCTACGACCCCGAGCGGGCCCGGGAGCTGCTCGCCGAGGCCGGGTACGCCGACGGCTTCGCCTTCGACATCACCGTGCTGGGGCAGCCGGACGAGGACCTGGTCGCGATCCAGCAGCAGTTGGCCGACATCGGCATCACGATGAACTTCGTGACCGCCACCTCGACCGACCAGGCGTTCGCCGCGGTCCGCACCGACCCGGTGATCTGGGGGCCGATGGCCATCGGGAACAACCCGGCCGGCTGGGTCGCCGGTGTCCTCTACGGCGGCTTCATGAACATGCAGGGTGCGCAGGAGCCGGAGATCCAGGAGGCGCTGGGCGCCGCCCTCGGCACGACCGGTGAGGCCAAGGAGCAGGCGCTGGCCGAGCTCAACCGGGCGATCACCGAGAACGGCTGGTACGTCCCGGTCTACGAGGACTACGCCTACACCGGCTACGACGCCGAGAAGGTGGCCGAGCCCTCCTACGCGGGGACGAACAACTACCTGGTCCTCTCCGAGGTCGAGCCGGCCACCTGAGCCACCCGGCGCAGACCGGTGGCCGCGGGACGTCCCGCGGCCACCGGCCACTGCCGCACCGTCCCCTCGCCCACGGACCCGTACGCCGAAGGACCCCGAGATGCTCCCTTTCCTCGCACGGCGGATGGCCATGGCCATCGGCACGGTGCTCGCCGCGGTGGTGATCAGCTTCCTGTTGGTGCACGCCACCGACACCTCCCCGGGCGCGGTCCGGCTGGGCACCAACGCGACCCCGGAGCGCATCGTTGCGGAGAACGAGGCACTGGGCTGGAACCGCCCCCTGCCCACCCAGTTCTTCGACTACCTAGGTGACCTGGTGCGCGGTGACCTGGGCACCTCGCTCATCGACGGCCGCTCGATCGCCGCGGACCTCGCCGACCGGGTGCCCGTGACGGCCTCGATCGCGCTGTTCGCCACGCTCCTCTCCGGTGTCCTCGGCATCGTCCTGGGGGTCACCGCGGCGGTCCGTGGCGGCCGGCTGGCCCGCCTGATCACCACCGGCAGCGGGGTGGCGCTGTCGCTGCCGGTCTTCTGGGTCGGCATCCTGCTGGTCTACGTGCTCGCGCTCCAGCTGGGCTGGCTGCCGGCCACCGGGTACGTCCCCTTCACCACTGACCCGGCCGGGTGGTTCACCAGCCTGCTCATCCCCGTGCTCACGCTGACCATCGGCGGGGCCGCGATCGTCGCGCGGACGGCGAACGCCGGCCTGCGGCAGGCGCTGGACCAGGAGCACGTCCGGACGCTGCGCGCGATGGGCACGCCGGAGTGGCGGATCCGCTACGTGCACGCGCTGCGCTTCGCCAGCCTCCCCGTGGTCTCGGTGCTCGGCATCCAGTTCATCGCGCTGTTCGGTGGCTCGGTGATCATCGAGAACCTCTTCGCGCTGCCCGGGCTGGGGCAGGCCGGCCAGGCGGCCGCGGCCTCCAGCGACTTCCCGGCCCTGGTCGGGGTCGTGGTGGTGGCCACCGTCGTCGTCGTGATCATCAACCTGCTGCTCGACCTGTTCGTGGCGGCACTGGACCCGAAGGTGCGTGCATCGTGAGCGTGCTCCCGCTGGACGCGGCCGACGAGGTCACCGCGCAGCCCGGCCCGCCGGCCCGCCGACGGGTGCCCGCCGTGCTCCGCCGGCCCGGTGGGCTGCTGGCCGCCGGCTGGCTGCTCTTCATCGTGGTGGCGTCGCTGACCGCACCGTGGTGGCGGCCCTACGGTGTCGCCGAGCAGGACCTCGCCAACCGGCTGGCGCTGCCGTCGGCCGAGCACTGGCTGGGCACCGACCCGCTCGGCCGGGACCTGCTCAGCCGGATCTTCACCGCCGGTACCGAGCCGCTGCTCTCCTCCGCGGTGACCGTGCTGGTCGCCTTCGGGGTCGGCCTGCCGCTGGCGCTGATCGCCGCCGAGCGCGGGCCACGCGTGGAGCGGGTCATCAGCCGGGTGACCGAGGTGTTCCTGGCGCTGCCCTCGACGATCCTGCTGCTGGCCGTCATCGGGGTGATCGGGGTCCGAACGTTCATCATCATGGCCGTCCTGGGCGTGCTGATCTCCGCCGCGGTCTACCGGGTGCTGCTCGGCGTGGCCCAGTCGGTCCGCACCCGGCTCTACGTCGACGCCGCCCGGGTCAACGGCCTCGGCTCACTGCGGGTGAACGTGGTGCACGTGCTGCCGTCGATGGCCACCGTCATCGCCGTCCAGGCCGCCCAGCTCTACGGCATCGGCCTGCTCATCGTCGCGGGCCTGGCCTTCCTCGGCTTCGGGCCGGCCGAGCCGGACCCCAGCTGGGGCTTCATGATCCAGGACGCGTCGTCCTACGTGTTCAACGCGCCGTGGCTCATGGTGCCCACCGGGCTGGTCCTCGCGCTCACCGTGATCGCCGCGAACGAGCTGGCCGACGCGATCGCCGGCAAGGCCGCGGGGGAGGCCGCACCGGTCCGCCGGCGGCGCCGGTCGCCGGCGCGGACCGCCCCGCTCGACGGCCCGGCGGAGCTCGTCCCGGCCGACCCGGCCGCCGCCCTGGAGGTCCGGGACCTCACCATCGCCGTCGACGACGGCGCGGACCTGGTCACCGGGGTCTCGTTCGCGTTGCGGCCGGGCCGCGTGCTCGGGCTGGTCGGGGAGTCCGGGTGCGGCAAGACGATGACCGCGCGGTCCCTCCTGGGCCTGCTGCCCGACGGGGTGTCGGTGCGCGGCGGGGCGATCCACTGGCGGGGCCGGGACCTGGTCGGGCTGTCGGAGAAGGAGCTGAGCACCGTCCGCGGGCGGGAGGTCGCGATGATCTCCCAGGAGCCGATGGTGGCGCTGGACCCGATGTTCTCCATCGCCTACCAGCTCACCCAGCCGATCCGCCGGTTCCGTGGCGTCGGCCGGGGCGAGGCCCGGCGGATCGCCGCGGAGCTGCTGCGCAACGTGGGCATCGTCGACGCCGAGCGGGTGCTGAAGAGCTACCCGCACCAGCTGTCCGGCGGGATGGCCCAGCGCGTCTGCATCGCCCTGGCGCTGACCGGGGAGCCGGAGCTGCTGGTCGCCGACGAGCCGACGACCGCGCTGGACGTGACCGTGCAGGCGGAGATCCTCACCCTGCTGCGGGCACTGGTCCGGGACACCGGGCTGTCGGTGGTGATCGTCAGCCACGACCTCGGGGTCGTCGCCGACATCTGCGACGACGTGGCCGTGATGTACGCCGGCACGGTGGTCGAGTCCGGCACCGCAGCCGCGGTCCTCGACGCGCCGACGCACCCGTACACCCAGGCGCTGCTGGCGGCCAACCCGCACGTGCCCGACGGCGTCGCGGTGCCGGTGCGGCTGGCGTCGATCCCCGGGACGGTGCCGCCGCCCGGCTCGTGGCCGACGGGCTGCCGGTTCGCCACCCGCTGCCAGTTCGCCCAGGACCAGTGCCGGTCACCGTTCCCGGCCCGGCCCGCCCACGACACCGGGTCGGTGCTCTGCGTCCGGGCCGACGAGCTCGCCGGCGCCCACCTCAGCTGGGACGCCGACCCCGTCGGCGCGGCGCAGGCCCCCGCCACCACCCCGACCGCAGGAGCGTCCCGATGACCGCGCTGGCCGACCCCACCCGCGAGGTCCACCCGGCGGAGCAGGCACCCGCGCTCCGGGTCCGCGACCTGGTGGTCCGCTACGGCTCGGGCCGCCGGGCGCGCAGCACCCCGCCGGCGGTGGACGGCGTCAGCTTCGACATCGCACCCGGGGAGACGCTCGGCCTGGTCGGGGAGTCCGGGTCGGGCAAGTCCACGATCGGCAAGGCGGTCCTGGGCCTGCAACGGCCGACCGCCGGCACGGTGGAGGTGGCCGGGCAGGACGTCACCGCGATGTCGCTCAAGCAGCGCAGCCGCCAGGTGGCCGACCTGCGGGTGGTCTTCCAGGACCCGTACTCCTCGCTGAACCCCGCCCGCACCATCGGCCAGACCTTGGTGGAGCCGCTGCGGCTGATGGGCGTGACCGGCGCCGAGGCGCTGGGCCGGGCGCGGTCCGGGCTGGAGTCCGTGGGTCTCCCCGGGGACGCCATCGACCGCCGCCCGGCGCAGTTCTCCGGCGGTCAGCGGCAGCGCATCGCCATCGCGCGGGCGCTGGTCTGCGACCCGAAGGTGGTCGTGCTGGACGAGCCGGTGTCCGCCCTCGACCTCTCCACCCAGGCGCAGGTGCTCAACCTGCTGGCCGACCTGCGGGACCAGCGCGGCCTGTCCTTCCTCTTCATCGCCCACGACCTGGGCGTGGTGCGCTTCCTGTCCCAGCGCACCGTCGTCCTCTACCGCGGCCAGGTCATGGAGACCGGACCGGCCGAGTCGGTCGCCCAGCGGCCCCGGCACCCCTACACCCTGGCGCTGACCGCGGCGGCCCCGGTGCCGCGCCCTGCCGAGCAGGCCGCGCGCCGCGCGGCCCGGGAGGCCGCCGGCTTCGGCACCGCGGGCGCCGCCTCGCCGTCGGCCACCGGCTGCCCCTTCGTGCCGCGCTGCCCGTTCTCCACCGACGTCTGCGTGGAGCAGCGGCCACCGCTCCGCTCGCTCGACGGCTCGCTCACCGCCTGCCATCACGCCGAGCGGGTCCCGGGACCGTGACGGAGGACCCCCCCCACCACTCGCAGGCCCGTGTCGGGCCCGTGCACCGGGGCCGGCAGGGCTCACCAGCAGCGGAGGACGCGCCGCACCATCTGCGGGTCGAGCACCTCGACGAGCCACTCGGCATCCGGAGCACCACGCCCCGGCTGTCCTGGCAGCTGCCGGCCGACGCCCGGGAGCAGCTGGCCGCCCGCATCACCACCGACACCGGCTGGGACACCGGCTGGGTGGAGAGCGACCGGAGCCTCCTGGTGCCCTACGCCGGCCCACCGCTGGCGTCGTCCCAGCGGGTGCAGTGGCGGGTGGCCGTCCGCACCGACCTGGGCGAGAGCGCCGTGTCGGGGCCGTCGTGGTTCGAGACGGGCCTGCTGTGGGCGGAGGACTGGCAGGCGTGGTGGGTGGAGCCCGGGCGGCTGCCGGTCGGACCGCCCGGGGAGCGGCCGGCCGCGCTGCTCCGGTACGAGTTCGACCTCGACCGGCCGGTCGTCGCCGCGCGGCTGCACGCCACGGCCCAGGGGCTGTACGAGGCCTTCCTCAACGGCGCGCGTGCCGGGACCGCGGAGCTGACGCCCGGCTTCACCCAGTACGACGTGCGGCTCCAGGTGCAGACCATCGACGTGACCGCCGCCGTCCGGCCCGGCCGCAACGCGCTGGCCGTGGTGCTCGCCGACGGCTGGTTCCGCGGCCAGATCGGCATCCTCCGCGCCGCCGACCAGTGGGGCGACCGGCTCGCGCTGCTCGCCCAGCTGCACCTGGTGCACGACGACGGCAGCGTCACGGTCATCGGCACCGGACCGGGCTGGCGCAGCGCCGAGGGCCACGTGGTGGCCGCCGACCTGATCGCGGGCGAGCGGGTCGACCTGCGGCGGCTGCCGCGGGGCTGGGACGCCCCTGGGTTCGACGACGCCGGCTGGTCGCCGGTGGGCGTCGTCCAGCACGGCTACGCCGGCCTCGTCGACTCACCGGCGCCGCCGGTGCGCCGGGTCGAGGAGCTCACCCCCGTGTCGGTCACCCGGCTGGCGAGCGGGGCGCACGTCGTCGACCTGGGCCAGAACGTCAACGGCTGGGTGCGGCTGACCGACCTGGGGCCGGCGAACACCACCCTCACGCTGACCCACGGCGAGGCGCTCGGCCCGGACGGCGACGTCACCACCGACCACCTCCGCCCGGCCGTGCCGTTCCTGCCCGAGCCGCTGCCGGCCGGCCAGGTCGACCAGGTTGTGTCGGCCGGCGTGCCGGGTGAGGTGTTCGAGCCGCGGCGGACGACGCACGGCTTCCGGTACGTGCGGATCGAGGGCCACCCCGGTGACCTGACCACCGAGGACGTCCGCGGCGTGGTCGTGCACACCGACTTGCGCCGCACCGGCTGGTTCTCCTGCAGCGACGAGCGGATCACCCGCCTCCACGAGGCGGCCGTGTGGAGCCTGCGGGGCAACGCCTGCGACATCCCCACCGACTGCCCGCACCGCGAGCGCGCCGGCTGGACCGGCGACTGGCAGCTCTTCGTGCCGACCGCCGCGTTCCTCTACGACGTGGCCGGCTTCTCTACCAAGTGGCTGCGCGACGTCGCCGCCGACCAGTGGCCCGACGGCACGATCGCCAACATCAGCCCCTCGTCCCGCAGCGAGGGGCGGGCGGGCCCGGTCGCCGCGATGAACGGCTCCGCCGGCTGGGGCGACGCCGCGGTCGTCGTCCCCTGGGAGCTGTACCGCGCCTACGGCGACGAGCAGGTGCTCGCGGAGCTCTGGCCGACGATGGTCGGCTGGCTGGACCGCGTGGAGCGAATGGCCCGGGACCAGCGACACCCGGCTCGGGCCGCCCGCCGGCCCGAGCCCGCCCCGCACGAGCGGTTCCTGTGGGACACCGGCTTCCACTGGGGCGAGTGGCTGGTGCCCGGGGAGGAGATCGACGACTTCGGCGCCTTCGCCGCAGCCGACAAGGGCCAGGTGGCCACGGCGTACTACGCGCACAGCGCCACACTGATGAGCCGGATCGCCAGGGTCCTGGGCCGGAGCGACGACGCCTTCCGGTACGCAGGCCTGGCCGCGGAGGTGCGCGCCGCCTGGCAGGCGGAGTACCTGGACGACGAGGGACGGCTGGTGCCGGACAGCCAGGCCGACCACGTGCGCGCGCTCGCCTTCGACCTGGTCCCCGCGGAGCTGCGGCCCGCGGTGGCCGAGCGGCTGGTCGAGCTGGTCCGCAAGGCGGACACCCACCTGGGCACCGGCTTCTTGTCCACCCCCTTCCTGCTGCCGGTGCTCGCCGACGCCGGGCACCTCGACGTCGCCTACGAACTGCTGTTCTCCGACACCGAGCCGTCCTGGTTGACCATGATCGACCGCGGCGCGACCACGGTGTGGGAGCGGTGGGACGGCGTGGACGCCGACGGCGTGCCGCACGAGTCGCTCAACCACTACAGCAAGGGCGCGGTCGTCTCCTTCCTGCACCGGTACACCGCCGGCATCGAGCCGCTGGAGCCTGCGTACCGGCGGTTCCGCGTCCAGCCCCGGCCCGGCGGGGGGATCACCGCGGCCGAGGCGGCGCACGAGTCGCCGTACGGCCGGATCGAGTCCGCGTGGGCGATCACGGACGGCGTCTTCTCCCTGCGCGTCGCCGTCCCCGCCGGCACCGAAGCAACGGTCGTCCTGCCGAACGGCACCACGTCATCCGCCGGACCCGGCGAGCACACGTTCACGACCACCCTGGAGCAGCCCGCATGAGCGACCTCACCGTCCTCCCCGTCACCGTCGAGCACCACCGCGAGCCGTTCGGCATCGGCGAGCCCGCGCCGCGGCTGTCCTGGGTCGCCCGCACCGAGCTGCCCGGCTGGCGTCAGGCGGCCTACGAGCTGGAGATCGAGCCGGCGGACGGCCCGACCTGGCGCTCCGGCCGGGTCGACTCCGCCGAGTCAGTGCTCGTGCGTTGGGGCGCGCCGGAGCTGACCAGCCGGGAGCGACGCTCGGTCCGCGTGCGGGTCTGGGGGGAGGGCGTGGACGAGCCGTCGGCATGGAGCGAGGACACCGTCGTCGAAGCCGGGCTCCTCGCGCCGGCCGACTGGACCGCCACGCTGGTCCACCCGGTGCTCCCGGCCGGGGCCGGCGACGAGCCCGCCGCGCTGCTGCGCCGGGAGTTCACCCTCGACCGGCCGGTCGCCCGGGCCCGGCTGTACGCCACCGCGCAGGGGGTCTACGAGGCCGAGCTGAACGGGACGGCCGTCGGCGACCACGTGCTCGCGCCCGGCTGGACCAGCTACCACCACCGGCTGCGCTACCAGACCCACGACGTGACGGCGCTGCTCACCGAGGGCGCCAACGCGCTCGGTGTGCACCTCGCGCAGGGCTGGTTCGCCGGCCCGCTGGGCTTCACCGGCAAGCGGGCCTTCTACGGCGACCGGACCGGCGCCTTCGTGCAGCTGGAGGTGGAGCACCCCGACGGCGGCCGCACCGTGCTGACCACCGACGGCTCCTGGCGGTCGGCGCCCAGCCCGCTCACCCGGGCCGGGCTCTACGCCGGCGAGACGTTCGATGCCCGTCGGGAGCTCCCCGGCTGGTCGCGGCCGGCCTTCGACGACCGCGGCTGGGCACCGGTGGAGACGGGCTCCCTCGACGTCGCCACCCTCGTCGCCCCGACCGGCCCGCCGGTGCGCCGCACAGAGGTCGTGCCCGTGCGGGAGATCAGCACCTCGCCGTCGGGGAGGACGCTGATCGACTTCGGCCAGAACCTGGTCGGCCGGCTGCGCCTCTCGCTGCCGGACGCCCCGGCCGGGACCGAGGTCACGGTGCGGCACGCGGAGGTCCTCGAGCACGGCGAGCTGGGCACCCGCCCGCTCCGCGCTGCCGACGCCACCGACGTCGTCGTGCTCGACGGGCAGGGCCCGCGCACCTGGGAGCCGCGGTTCACCTTCCACGGCTTCCGGTACGCCGAGGTGAGCGGCTGGCCGGGGGAGCTGACGCCGGCCGACCTCGAGGCCGTCGTGGTGCACACCGACCTGCGCCGGACCGGCACCTTCGCCTGCTCCGACCCGGACGTCAGCCGGTTGCACGAGAACGTCGTGTGGGGGATGCGCGGCAACTTCCTCGACGTCCCCACCGACTGCCCGCAGCGCGACGAGCGTCTGGGCTGGACCGGCGACCTGCAGGTCTTCGCCCCGACCGCCTCCTTCCTCTACGACACCGCCGGCATGCTGCGCTCCTGGCTGGCCGACCTCGCGGTCGAGCAGCTGGTCGACCACGACGGCATCGTCCCGATGTACGTGCCGTTCCTCCCGCTGCTGCCCTTCCCGCAGCAGGCGGAGGTGGGCTGGGGCGACGCCGCCGTCGTCGTCCCCTGGGTGCTCTACCAGCGCACCGGGGACGCCGGACTGCTCGCCGACCAGTGGCCGTCCATGACCGCCTGGATCGACGCCTTCGCTGCACGGGCCGGCGCCGAGCTGGACTTCCCCGAGGGCGGGTTCTCCTTCGGCGACTGGCTGGACACCGCGGCCCCGCCGGACAACCCCGCCGCGGCGCGGACCCCCTGGCAGTGCGTCGCCACCGCCTACCTCGCCCGGTCGGCCCGCACGGTCGCCCAGGCCGCCGAGGTGCTGGGCCGGGACGGCGCCCGGTTCGCCGACCTCGCCGAGCGGGCGGCCGAGCGGTTCCGCGCCGAGTACGTCTCCCCGAGCGGCCGGGTGGCCTACCCGTCGCAGACGGCCTACGCCCTCGCCCTGGAGTTCGACCTGCTCACCGCCGACCAGCGGGCGCACGCCGGCCGGCTGCTGGCCGAGCAGGTGTTCAAGGACGGGTTCCACATCGCCAGCGGGTTCCTCGGCACGCCGCTGGTGACCGACGCGCTGACCAACGCCGGCGAACTGGCCACGGCCTACGAGCTGCTGTTGCAGCGGGAGAACCCGTCGTGGCTGTACCCGGTGACCATGGGGGCGACGACGATCTGGGAGCGCTGGGACTCGATGCTCCCCGACGGGTCGATCAACCCCGGCGACATGACGTCGTTCAACCACTACGCCCTCGGTGCGGTGGCCGACTGGCTGCACCGCACCGTCGCCGGCCTGGCCCCGGCCGAGCCCGGCTACCGCCGGCTGCGGGTGGCCCCGCGGCCGGGTCCCGGCCTCACCTCCGCCGCGGCGACCCACGAGACGCCGTACGGGACGGCGGCGGTCTCGTGGACCCTGGACGGCGCGGAGCTGGCGCTGGAGCTGACCGTGCCGCCGGGCACGACCGCCGAGGTGTCGCTGCCCGACGGCAGCGCGCCGGTCGAGGTGGCCTCGGGCCGGCACTCGTTCACCCGCGCGGTCACCGTGCCGCCGCCGGTGGAGAAGCCCGCGCTCTTCTTCGACCCGGAGGCGCACCAGTGACGCCGGCGCCCGTGACCCCGGCACCCGTCGTCCCCGGCTTTCACCCCGACCCGAGCATCTGCCGGGTGGGCGACACGTACTGGATGGTCGTCTCCAGCTTCGAGTACGCCCCGGGCGTGCCGCTGTTCCGCTCGACCGACCTGGTCTCCTGGGAGCAGGTCGGGCACGTGCTGTCCCGGCCGGACCAGCTGGACGTCTCGGCGGCGCCCGGGTCCGGCGGCATCACCGCGCCGACGCTGCGCCACCACGACGGCCGGTTCTGGATGATCACCACGAACCTCGCCGACGGCGGCTGGCAGACCCTGGTCACCGCTGAGGACCCGCTGGGCGAGTGGTCGGCGCCGGTGCGGCTGACCGAGGTGCGCGGCATCGACCCCGACCTGGCCTGGGCCGACGACGGCACGCTGCTGGTCAGCTACGCGGGCTTCGGCGCGGGCGGCCCGGCCGGGCTGGTCCAGCAGGCGGTCGACCCGGTCACCGGCGCCGCGCTCACCGAGCGGCGGCTGCTGTGGCAGGGCACCGGCGGCCGGTTCCCGGAGGGCCCGCACCTGTACCGGGTCGGGGACCTCTGGTACCTGCTGATCGCCGAGGGCGGCACCGAGCGCGGGCACGCGGTGACCATCGCGCGTGGGCCGTCGCCGTCCGGGCCGTGGGAGGCGTGCCCGCACAACCCGCTGCTCACCCACCGGGGCGTCGAGCACCCGGTGCAGAACACCGGACACGCCGACCTGGTGCAGCGGCCCGACGGCAGCTGGGCGATCGTCTTCCACGGCGTCCGGCCGCGCGGCGCCAGCCCGCAGTTCCACGTGCTCGGCCGGGAGACCTACGCGGCCGACGTGGAGTGGGTCGACGGCTGGCCGACGCTGGGGGAGTGGCTGACGCCGCCCGCCGGCCCGGTCGAGGTCGAGGAGCTGGCCGGCGCCGAACTGCCGGTCTCCTGGGTGTCGCCGCGCCGCTTCCCCGGCGAGGTGCTCACCCGGGGCGAGGGCGGCTGGCGGCTGTCCGCCGGGGACGCCGACCTGGCGTCGGAGGACGTCGCCTTCGCCGGCCGGCGGCAGGAGCACCTGTACTGCCGCGTCCGTGCGGTCGTGACGGCGGACGGGGACGGCGTCGGCGGGCTGTCGGTGCGGATGGACGCCCGCCACCACCTCGACCTCCAGGTCGCCGGGGACGTGGTGCGGGCGGTGGTCCAGGTCGGTGCGCTCCGGCAGCTGCTGGGCGAGGTCGCCGTCCCGGCCGGGGACGTCGTGCTGGAGATCCGGGCCGTCCCGTCCGAGGGCCACTTCTCCTCCACGGCGCTGGGCCCGGACCAGCTGGTGGCCGGGATCCTGGACGCCGAGGGCGGGTTCACCGAGCTCGGCCGGATCGACGGCCGCTACGTCTCCACCGAGGTGGCCGGCGGGATGACCGGCCGGATGATCGGCGTCTGGTGCTCTTCCGCTCCGGTCGTCGTCCGCTCCTTCAGCTACGCCGGCAGCGACGAGCCGGCAGAGCTGCCATGACCGGTTCCCTGCGCATCGCCGAACGCTGCCGGGTCGTGGTCGACAACGACTGGAACGGTGACCCCGACGGCCTGGTCGCCCTGGCCCACCACCTGCTCAGCTCCGCCAACCGGGTGGTGGCGGTGACCAGCACGCACCTGAGCCCGATGTTCGGCCCGCCCGAGGGCACGGCCGCGGCCGGTGCCCGGCTCGCTCAGGAGCTGGTCGCGCTGGTGGGCACCCAGCGGCCGGTGGTGGCCGCCGGGTGCGACGTGCCGATGGGCGGCGGCGACACCTCCTCGGCGGCCGCGGACGTCATCGTCGCGGAGGCACGGCGCGAGGACCCGCTGCCGCTCTTCGTGGTCTGCGGGGGGCCGCTGACCAACGCGGCCCAGGCGCTGCGGCAGGCGCCGGACATCGCCGCCGGGCTGACCCTGGTCTGGGTCGGCGGCGGGCTGGACGCCGACGCGTACGAGTACAACCGGGACACCGACGCCGAGGCCGCCCGCGAGGTGCTCGGCCGCACCGAGCTCTCGGTCTGGCAGTTCCCGCTGGAGACCTACCGGCGCTGCACGTACTCGGTGGCGGAGCTGGAGCAGGACGTGGGCGGCGCCGGGCGGCTGGGTGCCTGGCTGTGGCGGAAGTACCTGGAGCTGCCGATCCCCGACTTCATCGAGCTCGGTGAGCTGTGGCCGCTCGGCGACAGCCCGCCGGTGCTGGTCACCGCCCTCGACGACGTGGCCTGCCCGTGGACGGAGTCCCCGGCCGGGCCGGGCGGCGCAGCCCGCCGGGTCTGCACCGACGTCGACTTCCGCCTGCTGGTCGCCGACCTCCTGGCCCGGCTCCGCCTGCACGAGCGCCGGACCCGGGTGGCCTGAGCCCGACTCGGAGCGTGGCATGCCTGCCTTCGATGACGCGTAGGCGGTGAAGTCCGCGCCCTCGCCGCGGACCGCGGTGGGGCTGCCGGTCAGCACGATCGAGCCGCCGCCGACGATCAGCATCCCCCGAACGGCGTGCTCGGACCGCAACGGGACCGCGCCGCACGGACGGAACGGCCGCGCTCCCGGTGAATGGCATCCGCGGCGACGCGGGGACCAGCCCGCGGCAGGATCGGGGAGTGACTGCCACCACCCCGTCCGACCCGACCGCGCTGCCGCTGGAGCAGAAGGCCCGGCTCCTCTCCGGCCAGGACTTCTGGTCCACCCCGCCGGTCGAGGCGGCCGGCCTGCCGTCGGTGGTGCTCACCGACGGCCCGCACGGCGTGCGCCGGCAGCAGGGCGACTTCGACCGGGCCGGTCTGCTGCAGAGCCTGCCCGCCACCTGCTTCCCGCCGGCGGTCGCCGTCGGGTCGAGCTGGGACCCCGACGTCGCCGAGCGGGTCGGTGCGGCGGTCGGTCGGGAGGCCCGTGCGCTCGGCGTGCCGGTAGTCCTCGGGCCGGGAGTGAACATCAAGCGGTCGCCGCTGTGCGGACGCAACTTCGAGTACTACTCCGAGGACCCGCTGCTGGCCGGGGTGCTCGGCGCCGCGCACGTCCGCGGCCAGCAGGGCGAGGGCGTGGGTGCCTCGGTCAAGCACTTCGCGGCCAACAACCAGGAGACGCAGCGCATGCAGGTCAGCGCCGACGTCGACGAGCGCACGCTGCGGGAGATCTACCTGCCGGCCTTCGAGCGGGTCGTCACCGAGGCGCAGCCGGCCACCGTCATGTGCGCCTACAACAAGGTGAACGGGGTCTACGCCTCCCAGCACCACTGGCTGCTCACCGAGGTGTTGCGCGAGGAGTGGGGCTTCGCCGGCGCCGTCGTCTCCGACTGGGGTGCGGTCGACGACCGGGTCGCCGCCCTGGAGGCCGGCCTGGACCTGCAGATGCCCGGTGACCACGGGGCCGGCAACGCCCTGGTGGTGGACGCCGTGCGCAGCGGCCGGCTGGACGAGGCCGTCGTAGACCGCAGCGTCCGCCGGGTGGCCGCGCTGGCCGGGTACGTCGGCGAGCCGACCGACGGCTTCGACGCCGACGCCCACCACGCGCTGGCCCGCGAGCTCGCGGCCGGCTGCGCGGTCCTGCTCAAGAACGACGGCGGTGCGCTGCCGCTGGCGTCCGGGCAGCGGCTCGCCGTGGTCGGCGAGTTCGCCCGCACGCCGCGCTTCCAGGGCGGCGGCAGCTCGCACGTCAACGCCACCCGGGTCGACGACGCGCTCACCGCGCTGCAGGCGACCCGCCCGGTCGTGTTCGCCCCCGGCTTCACCCTCGACGGCTCGGGGGACGCCGCCGAGTTGCGGGAGGAGGCCGTCGGCCTGGCCCGGGACGCCGACGTCGCCGTGGTGTTCGCCGGGCTGGCCGAGAGCGACGAGTCCGAGGGCTTCGACCGCACGCACATCGACCTGCCCGCCGCCCAGGTGGAGCTGATCCGCGCCGTCGCTGCGGTCAGCCCGCGGACGGTCGTCGTCCTCTCCTCGGGGGGCGTGGTCTCCCTGGAGGGCTGGCACGACGACGTCGACGCCGTGCTCGCCGGCTTCCTGCTCGGCCAGGCCGGCGGCAGCGCGCTGGCCGACCTGCTCACCGGCGCCGTCGACCCCTCGGGCCGGCTGGCCGAGACCATCCCGCTGCGGCTGGCGGACACCCCCAGCCATCTCAACTTCCCGGGGGAACAGGGCCACGTCCGGTACGGCGAGGGCGTGATGGTCGGCTACCGGCACTTCGTGACCGTCGACCGCCCGGTGCGGTACCCGTTCGGGCACGGGCTGAGCTACACGACGGTCGAGACCAGTGACCTACAGGTCACGACCACCGGGGCCGACAGCGCGGAGGCCGCCGTCACGGTCACCAACACCGGGAGCCGTGCCGGCCGGCACGTCGTCCAGGTGTACGTGGCGACCACCGCCGGGCCGGTCCGCCGGCCCGCCCGCGAGCTGCGCGCCTTCCGGAAGGTGGCGCTGGCGCCAGGGCAGTCGGAGACGGTGACCTTCGCGCTGGACCGTCGGGCGTTCGCCTACTGGGACGTCCGGGAGCACGCCTGGATCGTGGCACCGGGGGAGCACACCGTGCAGATCGGCCGCAGCGCCACCGACATCGTGGCCGAGGCGACCGTGACCCTGGCCGGCGACGAGATCGTCCCGGAGCTCACCCTGCAGTCCTCGGTCGCCGAGTGGTTCGAGCACCCGGTCGCCGGCCCGCAGCTGCTCGAAGGGTTCCTGGCGACGATGCCCGAGGGCGCCGCGGAGACGCACGCGGGGATGCTGCAGATGATCGGGTCCATGCCGATGCGCCGGTTCGTCGCGGACTTCGGCGCCGCCATCCCCGGCGAGGAGCTCGAGCGGCTCATGGCGGCGGCCCGGGCCGCCCGGTGACCAGCTACGTCGCCCTGGGCAGCTCCTTCGCCGCCGGCCCGGGCATCGAGCCGATCCTGGATCCCGGGTGCGCCCGGTCGGGCCGCAACTACGCGCACCTGGTCGCCGAGCGCCTCGGCCACGACCTGGTCGACGTCACCTCGGGCGGAGCGACGATCGACGACGTCCTCACCCGGCCGCAGGCGTTGCTGGCCGGCGGTACCGTCCCGCCGCAGATCGACGCGGTCGGTGCGGACGCCGACCTGGTGACCGTGACCGTCGGCGGCAACGACGTCGAG
The DNA here is from genome assembly GCF_054050955.1 of Modestobacter sp. SYSU DS0290. NCBI lineage: Bacteria > Bacillati > Actinomycetota > Actinomycetes > Geodermatophilales > Geodermatophilaceae > Modestobacter > Modestobacter sp. SYSU DS0290. Next base: position 94,620 of record NZ_JBJHAI010000011.1, on the reverse strand, counting down.
TACCTGCTCACCCTGCTGCGCTGCTCGTTCCAGGCCGACCCGGAGGGCACGCCGCTGCCCGCCCGGGCGTTCTTCGGCACCCCGATCGACCCCACTGCGGTGCACGCGGCGCTGGCGGTCCTGTCGGACCGGCTGGCCCAGCTGGTCGGCGAGGTCCGCCGGCGGGCGCCCCGGGCGAGGGTGGTGCTGGTCGACTACCTCACCGTGGTGCCGGAGCAGTCCACGCCTGCCTTCCCGATGAGCGAGGAGCACCGCCGGCTCTGCGCCGACGTCGGCCGGCGGCTCGAGGCGGCCACCGCGGCGGCCGCCCGCGACACCGGGGCGCAGCTGGTGGCGGCCTCGGCCGTCTCCCGGGACCACGCCGTCGGCTCAGCTGAGCCGTGGGTCACCGGCTGGGTGTTCGGCGACCTGCTGGGCGGTGGGGTGGCGCCCTACCACCCGAACGAGGCCGGCATGCGCGCCGTCGCCGACCTGCTGGTCGCCCAGCTGTCGGCCGACCGGGCGCGCTGACCGGCGGTTCGTCCCGGCGGGGGTGGGCAAGGAGGACGGGTCCGACCCGAATCCCCGAGAGGAACACCACCCCATGCGCGGAGCAGTCCTGCACGCCCCCGGCGACGTCCGCGTCGAGCAGCTCGACGACCCGCGGGTCGTCGAGCCCACCGACGCCGTGGTCCGGGCCTCCGCCACCTGCGTGTGCGGCTCGGACCTGTGGCCCTACCGAGGCATCAACGAGGTGACCGAGCCGTCCCCGATCGGCCACGAGTACTGCGGGATCGTCGAGGAGGTCGGCAGCGACGTCACGACGGTCCGGCCGGGCCAGTTCGTCATCGTGCCGTTCATCGCCTCCGACGGCACCTGCGCGCACTGCCGGGCCGGCTACCAGAGCGCCTGCGCGCACCGGGTGGGCATCACCGGCGCCCAGGCCGAACTGCTGCGGGTGCCGCACGCCGACGGCACCCTCGTCGCCACGCCCGAGGTCCCCGCCCCCGAGTTGCTGCCCAGCCTGCTCACCCTGTCCGACGTCATGGCCACCGGCTGGTTCGCCGCCGTCGCCGCCGGGGTGCAGCCGGGGATGACCGTCGCAGTGGTGGGCGACGGCGCCGTCGGCCTGCTCGGCGTGCTGTCGGCCGCTCAGCTGGGGGCCGAGCGGATCATCGCCATGAGCCGGCACGAACCGCGGCAGCGGCTGGCCACCGGGTTCGGCGCGACCGACATCGTGACCGAGCGCGGGGACGAGGGCGTCGCGCGGATCCGGGACCTCACGGACGGGGTCGGCGCGGACGCCGTCCTCGAGTGCGTGGGCACCGGGGAGTCGATGGACCAGGCCATCCGCTCCACCCGCCCCGGTGGCGGCGTCGGGTTCGTCGGCGTCCCGCACGGCGTGGAGATCACCGGGCGACAGCTGTTCTCCACGATGGTGCGGCTGCACGGCGGGCCGGCCCCGGTGCGCCGCTTCCTGCCCGACCTGATCGACCGCGTCTGGTCCGGGGCCATCGACCCCGGCCGGGTGTTCGACCTGACCCTGCCGCTGGACCAGGCCGCCGAGGGCTACCGCGCCATGGACGAGCGCCGGGCGGTCAAGGCGCTGCTGACGCCGTGACGGGGCGGCGCCCGGGAAGGGTCCCGGGCGCCGCCCGCTATGCGCGGACGTTCGCGTCGTCGTCCCGCTCGTCGCCGACCGGCTCGACCAGGACGGGCTCCTCGACGCCCGGGTCTGCGCGCAGCGCCGCGAGGTCTGCCTCGGACGCCACCGCCTCGCCGCGGGCGACCATCCCGGCGACGTCGGACAGTGGCACCTCGCGCAGCGCCAGGGCCAGCAGCAGCGCGACGACCAGGATCGGCACCAGGTACCAGAACACCGGCGCCAGGGCGTTCGCGTAGGCGTCGACGATCGCAGTCCGCAGTGGCTCGCCGGCGGCCTCGACCGCCGTGGGCACCAGGGTGTCCGGTGAGGTGATCCCCGCCTGCACCGCCTGCTCGGGGTTGCCGGTCAGGGCCTCGCCGAGCCGGTCGGCCAGCCGGCTGGTGAACAGCGTGCCGAAGACGGCGACGCCCAGCACCGCACCCACCTCGCGGAAGTAGTTGTTCGTCGAGGTGGCGGTGCCGATCTGCGCGGCCGGGACGGCGTTCTGCGCGGCGAGGACGACGTTCTGCATGATCAGCCCGAGGCCGGCGCCGAGCAGGAAGAACATCGCGCCGACGGTCCACAGCGCGGTGTCCCCGGCCAGCGTGGTCATCCAGACCATCGCCGCCAGGATCAGCGCGACCCCGGCGACGGTGAACACCTTGTAGCGCCCGGTGCGCATGATGACCGCGGCCGAGCTCTGGATGGTCAGGATGATCCCGGCGGTCATCGGCAGCATCAGCAGCCCCGAGTTCGCCGCCGACAGGCCCGAGCTCATCTGCAGGTAGGTGGGCATGAAGGCGATCGCGGAGAACATGCCCAGGCCCACGGCCATGCCCAGCGCGGTGGCCACCACGAAGGTGGGGTTGCCGAACAGCGACAACGGGACGATCGGCTCGACCGCCCGCCGCTCCACCAGCACGAACGCCCCGATCGAGCAGGCGAGCACGGCCAGCAGCGCCAGCACCTGCCAGGAGGCCCAGCCCTCGCTGCCGCCGATGTCGGTGGCCAGCACCAGCGACGTGGTGGCGACCGACAGGGTGAGGATGCCGGCCAGGTCCAGCGGCGTGGTGCTCCGCTTGCGCGGCAGGGTGAGGGCGGCCCAGCCGACGGCGAAGGCGGCCAGCCCGATCGGGACGTTGACCCAGAAGCACCAGCGCCAGCCCAGTGCCGCCGAGTCGGTGAAGAACCCGCCGACCAGCGGCCCGGCGACGGCGGAGAGCCCGAACAGCGCCCCGATCGGGCCCATGTACTTCGCCCGCTCCCGGGCCGGGACGATGTCGGCGATGATCGCCTGCGACAGGATCATCAGCCCGCCGCCGCCGAGGCCCTGCACGCCGCGCCAGATGACCAGCCAGGTGAAGTCCGGTGACAGCGCGGCGCCCAGGCTCGCGGCGGTGAACAGCCCGATGGCCACCAGGAACAGCGTGCGCCGGCCGAACAGGTCGCCGAACTTGCCGTAGACCGGCATGACCAGGGTGGTCGCCAGCAGGTAGGCGGTCGTCATCCAGGCCATGTGCGAGACGCCGCCGAGCTCACCGACGATCGTGGGCATCGCGGTCGACACGATGGTCTGGTCCAGGGCGGCCATCAGCATCCCCGCCAGCAGCGCGCCGAAGATGGTGTTGACCCGTCGCCGGGTGAGCACGATCGGCGGGGGTCCGCTCGGCTGGGCGTCGGTCGGTGCGGCGTGCACGGGTGCTCCTCGGTCGTTCGTCGGTGCCGCGGGCGCGCGGCACCGCGGGAGCGGACGGCGCCGGCCGCTCGGGTGGTGGAGTGGGGGGCGCGGGTCAGCGGGGCGGTGCCGGCAGCCCCGCGGTGAGCAGCTCCCAGGCCTCGTCGACGAGTGCGGGGAGCGAGGCGGTGAAGTCACTGGCCAGCCAACGGTGCAGCGAGGCCCGCATGACCGCGGCCTGCACCGCGGCCAGCAGCGTGGGGAGGACGTCGACGTCGACCGTGGTGCCGGTCCGCTCGGCGATGGCCTGGGCCAGCACCCGCTCGGACTCGGCGAAGGCAGCGGTGAGCCGGAGGGCCAGGGACGGGTTGCCGTCGACGACCTGGAGCCGCAGGGGCCACACCTGCGGTTCGGCGGCCATCTCCGTGGCCTCGGCGGCGAGCACGGCGCGCAGGGCCTGCACCGGGGACTCGCCGGTGGGACGGGCGGCCAGGGCGGTGGCGAGCCGCTGCGGGTGCAGGGGATCCAGCCCGATGACCGCGTCGTCCTTGGTCGGGAAGTAGTTGAAGAAGGTGCGCGGGGAGACGCCTGCGCGCTCGGCGATCTCGTCGACCGACACCCGGTCGAGCCCCCGCTCGGCGACCAGGCGCAGCGCCGCCTCGTGCAGCGCCGCCCGGGTGGCCAGCTTCTTCCGTTCCCGCAGGGTCGCCGTCACAGGGGCAGCGTGGCACACATCTTGCAGACAGTGCAAACATGCAGTCACTGCACATCCGGCTGTGTCGTCACCGCACCCGGACGTGCGCCGGTGTCAGAAGGTGACCGGGAGCTCCTCGACGCCGTGCACGAAGGAGAGCCGGCGCCAGCGGAGCTCGTCCTCCGGCACGGCGAGCGCCAGGTCGGGGAAGCGCCGGAACAGCGCCGGGAAGACCTTCCGCAGCTCCATCCGGGCCAGCTCGGCCCCGACGCACCGGTGGACCCCGTGCCCGAACGCCAGGTGGCTGCCGGTGACCGACCGCGCCGGGTCGAACCGGTCGGGGTCGCTGCCGGCCCAGGCCGGGTCGCGGTCGGCCCCGCTGAGCGAGACGGCGACGGCGTCGCCCTGGCGGACCGGGCAGCCGGCCACCTCCAGGTCCCGCTTGGCGAACCGCGGGAAGGCCACCTGGACCACCGACAGGTAGCGCAGCAGCTCCTCCACCAGCCGGTCGACGTCGGCGGGTGACCCGTCGCGGACGAGCGCAGCGTGGGCGGGGTCCCGCAGCAGCACCAGCGTGCCCAGGGAGATGGAGCTGGCGGTGGTCTCGTAGCCGCCGGTGACGATCCCGTCGACCAGCCCGGCGAGGTCGTCGTCGGAGAGGGCGTCGCCCTCCGCCTGGAGGATCCGGCCGATCAGGCCCGGTCCCGGCGCGCTGCGCTGCCGGGCCACGACGTCGAGGAGGATCTCCTTCTGCTCCGACACCGCGCCGAGCGCCACGGCCACGCCCCCCGTGGCGTCGAACCGCTGGGCGCCCAGCCGGAGGAAGGCCTCGTGGTCGGCGTCGTCGAGCCCGAGCAGCCCGCAGATCACGTCCATCGGCACCCGCCAGGACACCAGCTCGGCCAGGTCCGCGGGTGAGCCGGCGGCCGCCAGCTCGTCGAGCCGGGAGGCCACGATCGCGTCGATCTCGGGCTCCAGCCGAGCCAGCCGCTGCCGGGTGAACTCCGGAGCCACCAGCTTGCGCAGCCGGGTGTGCAGCGGCGGGTCGCTGAAGCCCAGGCCACCGACGTCCGCGGTCGACCCGGGGCCCTCGTCGGAGAACAGGTGCCGGATGTCGTTGCTGTAGGAGTCCCGGTCGGCCAGCACCGTGCGGGCCTGCTCGTACCCGGTCACGAGGTGGACGGCGAACCCCAGGGGCAGGTCGAGCCGCTCCACCGGGCACCGGGCACGCAGCTCGGCGAGCTCGGGCACCGGGTCGGTGCCCTGCCGCAGCAGGGGCAGCTGCGCGGCCTCCGGGAGGAACGTCAGCTCGGCGAGGTCGATGCCCTTCGTCCGGATCCGCCGGGCCACCAGGCGGCCCAGCCACGACTGGACCAGTGCCCGTGGACCACGGCGACGCCGGGGCCGGTCTGCGGACTCGTCGATCGTGCGCATGCTCCCTCGTCCAACTCGACCGTGCCCGTCCGGGCGCCCCCCGGGAGGGGAGGTCGTACCCGACCATCCCACGCCCGCGAGCGCAGGTGGTCGACGGCCCGCCCGGGTGCGGGTCGACGTGGTCCACTGACCCGGTGACCACCACACAGTCCTGGTCGGCCGGCAGCTGGAGCACCGCGCCGGCGGCCGTGACCACCGACGGCCCGGACCTGCTGGTGACCGCCGTCGAGGGCAGCGACGCCTGGCGGCACACCGCCTACGGCTTCGTGCACGACGACGCCCACGCCCTGCTCGCCCCGCTGGACGACCCGGGCGCGGTGGAGGTGACCGTCGACGTCGACTACGACCAGCAGTTCGACCAGGCCGGCCTGGTGCTCCGTGCCGACGCCGAGACCTGGCTGAAGACCGGCGTGGAGTTCTCCGACGGGGCGCCGCAGCTGGGTGCCGTGGTCACCCTGGGCCGCTCCGACTGGTCGGTGGCGCCGGTGCCGGAGTGGGCCGGCCGCCGGGTGACCGTGCGCGCCAGCCGGGACGGCGACGCGGTGACCGTCCGCGCCCGGGTCGACGACGAGCCGTTCCGGCTGGTCCGGGTGGCCGCCTTCCCGTCGGGCGTGCCGGTGACCGCGGGCCCCTACTGCTGCGCGCCGACCCGTGCGGGGCTGGTCGTCCGGTTCCGTCGCTGGGCCACCGGCCCGGCAGACGCCGGGCTGCACTGACTGCGACGCCGGTCGGGCCGCGGGGCTCAGGCGCGGTCGTCGGCGAGGTCGTTGGGGTAGACGACGCCGAGCTGACGGCGCACGTCGTCGAGCAGGTCCATCGTCGCCAGGGTGTCGGCGACCGGCATGGTCGGGCTCTCGGTCAGCCCGGCCTGGATGCAGCGGGTGGCCTCGCGGAGCTCCCACACGTACCCCGCGCCGATGAGCGGGAACTCCTCGGTGCGCAGCGGGCCCGCGCCGGCCTGCACGTCCAGCCGGGTGGGCCGGTAGACCGCGTGCTCACCGGTGGTGCGGATCCAGCCGTCGCTGCCGCAGACCAGCGCGGTGTGCGGGGAGCGGGCCAGCAGCGAGGTGGTCAGCTGGGCCTGCGCGCCGGAGGACCACTGCAGCGACAGCGCGCTCTGCGCGTCGACCCCCTCGGCGTTGAGCGTGCCCACGGCGGTCACCGAGTCGGGCCGGCCGAGCGTGCCCCAGGCCCACAGCAGCGGGTAGACGGCGAGGTCCAGCAGCGACCCGCCGCCGTCGGCCCGCGCCCAGATCCGGGCGGTGGGGTCGGCCGGTGCCGGGAAGCCGACCTCGGCGGCCACCCACTGCACGGTGCCGATCTCGCCGGAGGCGGCGATCGCCATCGCCCGCTGGAAGGCCGGGAGGTAGCGGGTCCACACCGCCTCCATCAAGAACAGCCCGCGGTCACGTGCCAGCTCGGCGACCTCGGCGGCCTCTCGGGCGTTGATCGTCAGCGGCTTCTCGCAGAGCACGGACTTGCCCGCGGCGAGCGCGGCGCGCACCACCGCGGCGTGCTGGGCGTGCGGGGTGGCCACGTAGACCGCCTCCACCTCCGGGTCGGCCAGCAGCTGGTCCAGGCCCGTGCGGCCGTCGGTGTCGCCGTACCAGGAGGCGAAGCCGAACTGCTCGGCGAACGCCCGCGCGCGCCCGGCCTCCCGGGAGCTGACCGCCTGCAGCACTGCGTCGGGCAGCAGCGCGAGGTCCGCGGTCACGGTGGCCGCGATCGAGCCGGTGGCGACCACTCCCCACCGCACCGGACGGCCGGTGGGCTCCTGCGGGTCGGCGTCGGCGGGCAGTGCGGGCAGGGCGATGAACGGCGAGGTCACGCCGGGAACGCTAGAGCAGCGCTCGCGGGCGGGGCGGGCGTCCCTGCGGGTGCCCCGTCCCGGTCCGTGCCGCCGTCCGCGCTCCCACCTGTCACAGTGGAGGGGGACCGGTGCCGCCCCTCGACCACGAGCGGGCGAGGTGCACCGGTGGATGGACCGGCCCGGAGACGGGGCCGGGGGATGTCGAGAGCAGGGAAGAGACGGATGCCCCAGGGCACGGTGAAGTGGTTCAACGCGGAGAAGGGATTCGGTTTCATCGAGTCCGACGAGGGCGGCGAGGACGTCTTCGTGCACTTCTCCGCCATCGCGGACGACGGTGGCTTCCGCAGCCTGGACGAGGGGCAGCGGGTCGAGTTCTCCGCCAGCCCGGGCCAGCGCGGCCTGCAGGCCGACGCGGTGCAGCCGCTCGGCGGCGGTGCGCCCCGGCGCGGCCGTGAGCAGCAGCCGCGCGAGGAGCACGGCCGCCGGCCGGAGCGCGCGCCGCGTCGCAGCGGTGGCGGTGGCAGCGAGGGCACGGTCCGCTGGTTCAACGCGGAGAAGGGGTTCGGGTTCATCGAGCCCGACGACGGCGGCGAGGACGTGTTCGTGCACTTCTCGGCGATCGCCGACCACGGCGGGTACCGCAGCCTGGACGAGGGTCAGCGGGTCGCCTTCACCGCCAGCCCCGGACAGCGCGGGATGCAGGCCGACTCGGTCGAGCTGCTGGGCCGCGGCCCGGCCCGTGAGCAGTACGACCGGCGCGATGACCGGCGCGATGACCGACGGCGGGACGAGCGCCCCGCGCGCGGGCGCGCCGGCGCCGGCGCCGAGGGCACGGTGAAGTGGTTCAACGCCGAGAAGGGCTTCGGGTTCATCGAGCCCGACGACGGCGGCCAGGACGTCTTCGTGCACTTCTCCGTGATCGCCGACGACGGTGGTTACCGCAGCCTGGACGAGGGCCAGCGGGTCGCCTTCACCGCCAGCCCGGGCGACCGCGGCCCGCAGGCCGACTCGGTCGAGCCGCTCGGCGGCGGGCGTCCGCAGCGCGGCGGCCGGGACTCCTACGGCGGCGACTCCCGTGGCCGGGACTCCTACGGTGGCGACTCCCGTGGCCGGGACTCCTACGGGCGTGACGACCGCCAGCGGGAGTCCCGCCCGGCCCGCCGCGGTGGCGGGGGTGGCAGCCAGGGCACGGTGAAGTGGTTCAACGCCGAGAAGGGGTTCGGGTTCATCGAGCCCGACGACGGCGGCCAGGACGTCTTCGTGCACTTCTCGGCGATCGCCGACCAGGGTGGGTACCGCAGCCTGGACGAGGGCCAGCGCGTGGAGTTCTCCGCCAGCCCGGGTGACCGGGGCCTGCAGGCGGACGACGTCCAGCCGTTGTGACCCTGCCGCGGTGACCGGGCCGTGGCCCGCCGGAGCCCCGGTGGTCCACGGCCCGGCCCGCGGACGCCCTCGGGGGCCCGGTCAGACGGGCGTGCCGCCGTCCCGGTGGTGTCCGGTCGCCGGCGCACCCTCCTCGAGCCAGCGCGCAGTCGCCTCCGGCTCCCGGCGGAACAGCTCCTCCAGCAGGTCCGAGCGCAGTTCGGCCAGCTCCGCCCGGATCGCCGGCGACACCGGTCGGCGCAGGCGCTCGCCTGTGGTCGACCACACGGCGAACAGCTGCTCGGTGGTCAGCTGGTCCACCGGACGGCGCAGCGGATCGGGGAGCGCCCCGTCCGGTGACCGGTCGGCGCCGGAGCCGAGGTCGGCGCCGGTGTCCAGGTCGGCGAGCCAGCGGGCGGCCGACACGGCGCAGAGCACCAGCAGCAGCGGCACGACCAGCGCCCCCGCGTGGCCCAGCAGGCCGACCCCGGTCGCGAAGGGCAGCAGGAGCACCCCGACCCCGGCGGCGTAGAGCGCCCGGCGGCGGGCCTTCGTCGACTCCGGGAAGCCGGGGTCGGCCAGGGCGACCGTGACCCCGATGGCGGCGCCGGCCAGCAGCCCGATGAGCAGCAGCGACGACACCGGCGTGGCGGTGGCGCCCAACAGGGCGGTCGCCACGTAGATCGCGGGTGCGGCCAGCCGGCTGGCCCGGGTCACCCCGCGCCAGAGCCGCGCCGGCAGGCGGGACGAGGGGGTCGGCATCTCGGGCCTCCTGGGGTCGGCGGGGAGGGCTGACCTGGGTGTGCTCGCCCACGCGCGCGGCAGCACCTCCGCGGACCGATCGTCACGAGATCTCCACCTCCGGGTGGGGACTGACCTGCGGGCCGCGATCGCTGCGTGGTTCGCTGTCGGGGTGACGAGCGAGCCGGTGCCGCACTGGACCCGCAGCTATGCCCCCGGGGTGCCCGCCCACGTGGAGGTGCCCGAGCAGACCGTGGGCGACCTGCTGGCTGAGGCCGCAGCGCGCTTCCCCGACCGAACGGCGCTGGACTTCTCCGGTGCCGGCACCACCTACGCCGAGCTGCGCGACCAGGTGGCCACCGCCGCCGAGGCGCTGCGCCGGCTGGGCGTGGGCCCCGGCGACCGGGTCGCGCTCGTGCTGCCCAACTGCCCCCAGCACGTGGTCGCCTTCTACGCGGTCCTGCGGCTGGGCGCGGTCGTGGTGGAGCACAACCCGCTCTACACCGCCGAGGAGCTGAGGACCCAGTTCCGCGACCACGGGGCGACCGTCGCCGTCGTCTGGGACAAGGTGGCCCCGCTCGTGCAGGGGCTGGACCTCCCCGGCCGGCGCACCGTCGTCGCCGTCGACCTGACCCGGGCGCTGCCGTGGACCAAGCGGCTGGCGCTGCGTCTGCCGGTGCCGAAGGCGCGGGCCACCCGCTCGGCCATCACCGGACCGGCACCCGGCGCGCTCGGCTGGGAGCACCTCGTCGCCGAGGCGCCCGCGCTCGACCCGGGCCACCCGGGTCCGGCGCACACCGACGTCGCGCTGCTGCAGTACACCGGCGGCACCACCGGCACCCCCAAGGGCGCGGTGCTCACCCACCGCAACCTGCTCGCCAACGTCACCCAGTCCGTCGCCTGGGTGCCCGGCCTGCGGGAGGGGGAGGAGGTCTTCTACGGCGTCCTGCCGCTGTTCCACGCCTACGGGATGCTGCTGGGCCTGGTGGCCGCCGTCCGGCTGGGCGCGACCCTGGTGCTGTTCCCGCGCTTCGACGTCGACCAGGTGCTCAGCGCCGCCCGCCGGCTGCCGCCGACCTTCCTGCCGGCGGTGCCGCCGGTGTACGACCGGCTGGCCACCGCCGCCGCCGAGCGCGGCGCCGACCTGTCCAGCACCCGGTTCGCCCTCTCCGGGGCCATGCCGCTGCCGGCCGCGACGGCGCAGCGGTGGGAGGAGGTCACCGGCGGCCTGGTCGTGGAGGGCTACGGGATGACCGAGACCTCCCCGATCGTGCTGGGCAACCCGGTCGGCCCGACCCGCCGGCCGGGCACCGTCGGGCTGCCCTTCCCGTCGACCGAGATGCGGATCGTCGACCCCGAGGACCCGGCCGTGGAGCGGGCACCGGGGGAACGGGGCGAGCTGCTGGTCCGCGGCCCGCAGGTCTTCTCCGGTTACTGGAACCGGCCCGAGGAGACCGCCGAGGTGCTGCTGGCCGACGGCTGGCTGCGCACCGGCGACATCGTGGTGGCCGACGACGACGGGTTCGTCACCGTGGTCGACCGGATCAAGGAGCTGGTCATCACCGGCGGGTTCAACGTGCACCCGTCGGAGGTGGAGGAGGTGCTCAAGGCGGTGCCGGGGATCCAGGACGCCGCCGTGGTCGGGCTGCCCGGTGCGGACGGCGGGGAGGAGGTCGTGGCCGCCGTCGTGCTCGACGACCCGGACCTGGACCTGGACGCGGTGCGGGCCCGGGCCCGGGAGCAGCTGGCCGGCTACAAGGTGCCGCGGCGGCTGGTGCCGGTCGAGGACCTGCCCCGCTCGCAGATCGGCAAGGTGCTGCGCCGCCAGGTGCGCGACCAGCTGCTCGCCGACTGACCGGTCAGCGCCCGGGCTCCCGCAGCGCGCCGGCGATCGCGGTGGCGACGGCGAGCAGCACGGCCACCACGGTCAGCGCGCGCAGCACCGACAGCTCGTGCCCGAGGAAACCGATCAGCGGCGGGCCGGCCAGGAACGCGCAGTAGCCGATCGAGGCGACCACGCTGACCCGGGTTGCTGCGTGCGCCGGGTCGTCAGCGGCGGCGCTCATGCCGACCGGGAAGCCCAGCGAGGTGCCGGCGCCCCACAGCAGCGCCCCGGCGAAGGCGACGCCGGGGTTCGGGCCGAAGACGAACAGCAGCAGCCCGACCACCGCCAGCCCGGCCAGCGCCCGCACCAGCGGGACGCGGCCGAACCGGTCCAGCAGCGGCGGGCCCACCCAGCGGGCCGCGGTCATCGCGGTGAGGAACACCGCGAACCCCAGGGTCCCCAGCGCCGGGCTGAGGCCGTAGCCGTCGATGAGCGCGATGCTGATCCAGTCGTTCGCCGTCCCCTCGGCGAAGGCGAAGGCGAGCACGAAGAGGCCGATCAGCAGGGTCCGCGGCTCCCGCCACCGGGCGAGCGCCCCGCCGGCCTCGGTCGGCCGCTCCCCGTCCGGGGTGTCCTCGACGTCGGGCACGAACGCGCGCACCGCCGCCGGGACCACCGCGGCGACCAGGGCGGCGACGCCGAGCAGGTGCACGGTGACCGACACGTCCAGGGCGACCATCGCCGCCCCGCCCAGCGCGCCGACCACGGTGCCGAGGCTGAAGCCGGCGTGGAAGCGGCTCATCACCGCCTGGCCCAGGTGCCGCTCGACCACGGCGCCCTGCACGTTCATGCCGACGTCCCACGCGCCGTTCGCGAACCCCATGACGAACAGCCCGATCACCAGCGGGAGCACGCCGAACAGCGGCGCCACGGCGACGACGACCAGCGCGACGGTGAGCAGCCCGGCCATCAGCGCCACCGTGCGCCGGGAACCCAGCCGGGCGATGACCGGCCCGGACAGCGGCAGCGCGATCACCGACCCGGCGGCGATCGCCAGCAGCACCAGGCCGAGCGCGGCGGGGTCGAGGTCGAGCCGGGTGCGCACCTGCGGGATGCGGGCGGCCCAGCTGGCGAAGGCGAAGCCGGCCCCGATGAACGCGACGTAGGTGGCCCGGGTGGCGGCCCGCACCTGCGTGGCCGATGGCCCGGTGGTGGTGGTCATGCCTGCTCCTGGGGGGTGGTGCCCGGCCGCACGACGCGGGCGATGATCTCGGTGGTGTGGGCCCGGTCGACCGGGGTGGTGGCCAGCACCTTGTGCATGACCAGCCCCTCGATCAGGGCGTCGACCCCGCGGGCGGTGACCGGGTCGACGAACCGCTCCAGCACGCTGCGGCTGCGGCGCATCCACGATTCGGTGACCGCGCGCAGTGACGGGTCGCGCAGCGCCGCCAGGTAGAGCTCGTAGGCCACCGCCCAGTCCCGGTCGTCGGCGCCGGCGTCCCCGTGCACCAGGTCGGTGACCGCCGCGACGACGTCGGCCCGGCTGTGCACCTGGTGGAAGTGCGCCTCGTAGGTGGCCGCCATCCGCTCCGCGTGCCGGGCGAACGCCTGGGTGAGCAGGTCGTCGAGGCCGGTGAAGTGGTAGGTGAGCGACCCCAGCGGGACGTCGGCCGCCGCGGCGATGAGCCGGTGGGTGGTGTTCGCGACGCCGTGCTCGGCGATCACGTCGAGGGCCGCGTCGACGATCCGGTCGGCCCGCTGCGGGTCGTGCCGGCGGGTGCTCACCCGAGCTGGCGGACGACCCGGGCCGGGTTGCCGACCGCCACCACGTCCGCCGGCAGGTCGCGGGTGACCACGGCTCCGGCACCCACGACGGTGTTCTCCCCGATCGTCACCCCGGGGCAGACGATGACGCCGCCGCCGAGCCAGACGTTGTCGGCGATGGTGATGGGCGCCGACCCCTCCCACTTGTCGCGGCGGGGACCGGGCTCGACCGGGTGGGTGGCGGTCAGCAGCTGGACGTTCGGGCCCATCTGCACGTCGTCGCCGATGGTCACCCGGGCGACGTCGAGGACGACCAGGCCGAAGTTGGCGAAGGTCCGCGCGCCCACCGAGGTGCGGTACCCGTAGTCGCAGCGGAACGGCGGGCGCAGCTCGCTGCCCGGGCCGAACGCCGCCAGCAGCTGTTCGAGCACCTCGCGGCGGGCGGCGCCGTCGGTGGGGTCCATCGTGTTGTAGCGGTGGCTGAGCTGCTGGGCGCGGGTGCTCTCGGCGGCCAGCTCCGGGTCGTCGGCGATGTAGAGGTCACCGGCGAGCATCCGCTCGCGCATGGTGCGCGCGTCGTCCATGTGTACAAGCGTACACATCGGGCGTGACGACGGGAACGGTGTGGTCGCGGGATGCGCTGGGCACCCGACCGTGCATGGCTGAAGACGACATCGACCAGCTGCCGACGGGGCGGACCCGACTCGTCGACGTGGGCGGCGTGCGCCTCAACGTCTGGACGGCGGGGGAGTCCGGGCCGCCGGTGCTGCTGGTGCACGGCATCCCCACCAACCACCGGCTGTGGTGGGACGTCGTCCCGCCGGTCGCCGCCCGCGCGCGGGTGTTCGCCGTCGACATGCTGGGCTACGGCGAGTCCGTGGCCCCGGACGGGCACCCGGTCGACCTGGCCACCCAGGCCTCGCTGCTGCTCCGGCTGCTGGACGCCCTGGAGCTGGACCGGGTCGTCGTCGTCGGGCACGACCTCGGCGGCGGGGTGGCGCAGATCCTGACCACGATCGCGCCCGACCGGGTCGCCGGCCTGGGTGTGGTCGACGGGGTCAGCTACGACGGCTGGCCGGTGCCGTTGGTGCGCGCCATGAAGGCCGCCTGGCCGCTGGTGCGGCAGTTGCCTCCGCCGGCGGTGGCCACCGCACTGCGCCCGGCGCTGCGCACCCTCTTCGCCGACCAGGACCGCGCCGCACCCTTCATCGACCGCTTCGTGGCGCCATGGGCCCGCCCCGGTGGCCCGCACCTGCTGGCCCGGCACCTGCGGTCGCTGGACTCGGTGTACACCCAGACGGTGGCGCCGTTCCTGCCCCGGCTGACCATGCCCGCCGAGATCGTCTGGGGCCGGCTGGACCACCAGATGAAGCCCCGCTACGGGGAGCGGCTGGCCGAGGACCTGCCCGACGCCCGGTTCACCCTGGTCGACGGCGCCAGCCACTTCGTGCCCGCCGACCGGCCCGAGGTCGTCGCCGAGGCCATCGGGCGGCTGCTCGACCGCACATGACCCGCGCACTCCGTGAGGTGTCCCGCCGGCAGGTGCTCGCCCTGGCCGGCGGGCTCGCCCTGGCGGGCTGCGGCGGGCAGGTGCTCACCTCGCGGAACGGCTCCGGTGGGGACGACGACGCAGCGACCCTGACCGCCCGGCCGGGGGAGCCGTCGGCCGGCCCGGCGTCGGATGGCACCCGCCCACTCGGGGTGGCGGACGAGCGGGACGCGCTGCTGCACGTGCCAGCTGGCCTCGACCCGGGCCGGCCGGCGCCGCTGGTCGTCTCGCTGCACGGCGCCGGCGGCGACGCGGCGGCCGGCCTCGGGCTGCTCCAGTCCCTCGCCGACGAGCGCGGCCTGGTGCTGCTCGCCCCGGCATCGCGCGGCTCCACCTGGGACGCCGTCCGCGGCGGGTTCGGTGCCGACGTCGCCGTCATCGACCGGGCGCTCGGTGCGGTGTTCTCCCGGCTGACCGTCGACCCGGAGCGGGTGGCGGTGGCCGGCTTCTCCGACGGTGCGACGTACGCCCTGGGGCTGGGGCTGGCCAACGGTTCGCTCTTCCGCCGCGTGGTGGCGTTCTCGCCCGGCTTCGTGCCGCCCGGTCCGCGGGCCGGGCAGCCGGCGGTGTTCGTCTCGCACGGCACCGCCGACGACGTGCTGCCGATCGACCGGACCAGTCGGGTGCTCGTCCCGGAGCTGCAGGACGACGGGTACGACGTGAACTACCGCGAGTTCGACGGCCCGCACGTGGTGCCGCCGGAGATCGCGCAGGAGGCGGTCGACTGGCTCGGCTGGTGAGGGGCCGGCCGCTGTCTGCTCCTGGTGTGGATCGGCTGGGCCGCGAGGCTGCGACTCCGACCTGTCGGAACTGTCGTACCTCGTACGTATGTTCGAGGGCGTGACGGAGACCGCGGCCCTGCCCCCGCCGTCGGTCCCGTCTGCCCGGTCGGCCAACGTGGTGCTCGAGCTGCACTACCCGGAGTCCCGGGAGTCGTCGCCGGCGTCGGAGTGGCCCGATGAGCTGCTCGCGGCCCGGCTGCAGGGCATCCAGCGCCAGCGGGCGAGAGCCACCGCGGAGGAAGCCGAACTGATCCTGGCCCTCGCCGGTCAGCGGCCCTCCGCCGCCGATCCTGCGCCGGATCGTCCCGGTGCCCGGCGGCAGGGGTGGACCGCCCAGCCGGCCGACGGCGAGGTGAGTGAGTTCTTCACCGCCGAGCTGGCCACGGTGCTCAACGTCGGCCGGGGGACGGCGGCGATCCGGCTCACCAGGGCGCTGGTGTGGCGGGACAAGCTCCCGGCCACCTTCGCCGCGCTGCGGGCCGGGGACCTGGATGAGCGGCGGGCGCAGCAGTTGGCCGACGCGTTGAGGTCCGTTCCCGCGGAGGTTGCCGCCCGCGTGGAAGCGACGTTGCTGGGTGAGGCCGGTGATCTGTCGGTGACCGGGGTGGGCAAGCGGGCGACGGAGTTGGTGCTGCGGTTCGATGCCGACGCCGCGGAGGAAGCGCGGGTGGAGGCGGAGAAGGCCGCTGACGTGCACGTGTACCCGTCGGCTGGTGACGGTCGTGCCGTGCTGGCGGTGGACCTGCCCGCGGACGTGGCCGCCGAGGCCCACGACCTGATCGACCAGCTGGCCCGGATGCTCAAGGCCGACGGGGACCCCCGGCCGATCGGTCAGCTGCGCACCCTCGTGGCCGCGGCGCTGATCCTCCGCCCCGCCGACAACGGCCTGCCGCTGCTCACCGCGAACCTGACGGTCACCGCGGCGCTGGAGGCCCTGGAAGGCGGGGTCACGCCGGGTGAGGTGAACGGGCTGCCGATCACCGCCGCCCACCTGCGCGACCTGCTCGCCCGGGTCGGCGCGCTGGGCCTCACCGCTCCCGAGGGCGGGACGCTGAGCTTTGCGATCACCGGACCGGACGGGGAGCTGCTGGCCACCGTCACCCCCGCGGAGCTCACCCGCTCGGCGAAGCGTGGCTGCCCGCACCATCCAGGGGGTGAGTGCGGCTGCGCGCTGCTGGGACCGCCGCCCGCGACGGCGAACTACCGGCCCACCGAGCGCCAGCGCGCCTTCCTCACCACCCGGGATCGCCGCTGCCGCTTCCCCAACTGCGGCCAACGCGTCGGCTGGGCCGACCTCGACCACGTCATCCCGCACTCCTGCGGTGGCGTGACCGACTGCGCCAACCTCTGCTGCCTGTGCCGCTCCCACCACCGGCTCAAGACCCACGCCCCCGGCTGGCGGTTCGCGATGACCCCCGACGGCACCCTGCGGGTGACCACCCCCAGCGGTGTCACCCGCACCACCCGACCACCCGGCCGCCGACCACCCGATCCCGAACCACCCGAGTGCCGTTCAGCCGCCGGACCGGAACCGCCGCCCCCCGGGCCGGACCACGACCCCCCGCCGTTCTGAGTCGACACCCGGAGTGGCCCATGTCGCCGTGCCGACGTGTCGACGAGCGGGTTCCGTGTCGTGTCGACACGTCGTCTCGTCGACACGACACGGCATCAGCTGGGGCGCGAGGCTGGATCGGGCGGGGAGTGGGACGGGCGGAGAGTGGGACGGGCGGAGAGGGACCGGGCGGTTGGTGACTCAGCCGGTGGCGACCTCGACCCGGCCGTCCCGCAGCCGCACCGGGTACACCGGGACCGCCACCGCGGGGTCATCGAGACAGACCCCGGTGCGCAGGTCGAACACCTGCTTGTACATCGGCGAGGCCACCGTGGGGGCGTCGCCGCGGGTGCCGACGAGGCCCCGGGCCAGCACGAACGCGCCGCTGAACGGGTCGCGGTGGCCCACCGCGTGCAGGCTGCCGTCGAACAGCCGGAAGACGGCCACCTGCACCCCGTCCACCAGCGCCGCGACGCCGCGCTCCGGGAGCAGGTCGTCGAACGCGCAGATGGTCGTCCAACCGGGCGCGGTCCCAGTGGTGGTCGCAGTCGCAGTCGCCGGCGACGGGGTGTCGAGTGTTGCGGTCATCGGGGGAGCACCTCCAGGCGGGGGCCGGCCACCAGCACGGCGCCGGGGCGGTCGGTGTCGGCGTCGGTCGCCGGGCGCGGCTGCCCGCGCTCGACCACGTACGCCAGCGACGGGTCGGGGGAGTCGGGTGCGTTGACGAAGGCGGCGAACCGGCGCAGCTTCTCCGGGTCCTCCAGCGTCGCCCGCCACTCGTCGGTGTAGCCCTCGACGTGCGAGGCCATCGCGGCGTCCAGGTCGGCGGCGATGCCCAGCGAGTCCTCGAGCACGACGGCGCGCACGTGCTCCAGCCCGCCCTCGATCTCCTCCAGCCAGGGCGCGGTGCGCTGCAGCCGGTCGGCGGTGCGCACGTAGTAGACGAGGAACCGGTCGATGGTGCGCACCAGCGTCTCGGTGTCCAGGTCCTCGGCCAGCAGCTGCGCGTGCCGCGGGGTGAACCCGCCGTTGCCGCCGACGTAGACGTTCCACCCCTTGTCGGTGGCGATCACCCCGACGTCCTTGCCGCGCGCCTCCGCGCACTCCCGCGCGCAGCCGGAGACACCGAGCTTGATCTTGTGCGGTGACCGGAGGCCGCGGTAGCGCAGCTCCAGGGCGACGGCGAGCCCGACGGAGTCCTGCACCCCGTAGCGGCACCACGTCGACCCGACGCACGACTTCACCGTGCGCAGCGACTTGCCGTAGGCGTGCCCGGACTCGAACCCGGCGTCCACCAGCCGCTGCCAGATCGCCGGCAGCAGCTCCATCCGCGCACCGAACAGGTCGATCCGCTGGCCGCCGGTGATCTTCGTGTACAGCCCGAAGTCGCGGGCCACCTCGCCGATGGCGATCAGCCCCTCCGGGGTGATCTCCCCGCCGGGCACCCGCGGCACCACCGAGTAGGTGCCGTCCTTCTGGATGTTGGCCATCACGTGGTCGTTGGTGTCCTGCAGCGCGGCTCGCTCGCCGTCCAGGACGTGCCGGCCGTCCAGGCTCGCCAGGATCGAGGCGACCACCGGCCGGCAGATGTCGCACCCGCGGCCGCGGCCGTGCCGCTCGACCAGCTCGCTGAAGCTGGCGATCCCGGTGACCCGCACGATGTCGAACAGCTGCGCGCGGCTGACGTCGAAGTGCTCGCACAGCGCCCGGCTGACGCTGACCCCGGCGGCCTCCAGCTCGGTGGTCACCAGCTTCTTCACCAGCGGCAGGCACGACCCGCAGCTGGTGCCCGCCTTCGTGCACCCCTTCACCGCGCCCAGGTCGGTGCAGCCCTCGCAGCGGACCGCGTCCCGGATCGTCCCGGCCGTCACGTTGTTGCAGGAGCAGACCGCGGCGTCGTCGGGCAGCTCGGCCGACGCCGGCCCGCCCTCCGCGCCCTCGGGGAGCAGCCAGGCTGCCGGGTCACCGCCCAGCTCACGGCCCACCAGCGGGCGCAGCCCGGCGTAGGCGGTGGCGTCACCGACCAGGATCCCGCCGAGCAGCGTGCGCGCGTCGTCGGAGAGGACCAGCTTCTTGTAGACCCCGGCCACCGGGTCGCCGTAGACCACCGACAGCGCCCCGGGCGTGGTGCCGAACGCGTCGCCGAAGCTGGCCACGTCCACCCCGAGCAGCTTCAGCTTCGTCGACAGATCCGCGCCCGGGAACTCCGCGGCACCGCCGAGCAGCCGGTCGGCGACCACCTCGGCCATCGTGTAGCCCGGCGCGACCAGGCCGTAGGTGCGCCCGTCGACGGCGGCGACCTCGCCGATCGCGTACACCGCCGGGTCCTCGCTGCGGCAGCTCGCGTCGACCAGCACCCCGCCGCGCGGCCCCACCGGCAGCCCGGCGGCGCGGGCCAGCTCGTCGCGGGGGCGCACACCGGCGGCGAACACCACCACGTCGACGTCCAGCTGCTCGAGCCCGGTGGCCGAGCCCTCCGCGGCGTGCATCCGCCCGACCCGGCCGTCGCGCCCCGCGGTGAGCTTCGCCGTCGCCGTCCCGGCGTGGATCCGCACGCCCAGCGCGCCGACCAGCCGGGCCAGCGCCTCGCCGCCGCCGTCGTCGACCTGCAGCGGCATCAGCCGGGGCGCGAACTCGACCACGGAGGTGTCGACGCCGAGCGCGGTCAGCGCGCCGGCGGCCTCCAGGCCGAGCAGCCCGCCGCCGACGACCGCACCGGTGACCGGCCGGGGCAGCTCCCGCTGCCGGTCGGTCACGTACCGCCGCAGCGCGGCGACGTCGTCGATGGTCCGGTATACGAAGCAGCCGGTGAGGTCGCGCCCCTCCACCGGCGGCACGAACGCCGACGAGCCGGTGGCCAGCACCAGCGCGTCGTAGGGCAGCTCCCGGCCGGTGGCCGTCGTGACCCGCTGCGCCGCGCGGTCGACCGCGGTCACCTGCTCGCCGCGGCGCAGCGTCACCCCGGGTGTCTCCCACAGTTCGGGCTGGCCCAGGGACAGGTCCTCGGGGTCGCGCCCGGAGAAGTAGGAGGTCAGCGCCACCCGGTCGTAGGGAGCCCGGGGCTCCTCCGCGAGGACGGTGACCTGCCAGCCGCCCCCGTCCACGTCGCCCGTGTCGACCGCGCCCCGGTCGACGAGCGCCTCCACCAGCCGGTGGGCGACCATGCCGCCGCCGACGACGACCAGCTGCCTGGGGGAGAGAGGCATGGGGCGGGTGCTCCTTCGCGGCGGTGCGGGCGCCGGGAGGCGCCTCGGGGTGCCAGGCGAAGGTATGGACGGCGTGTTTCCCGGAGCCGCCGCGAGCGTTACGCGTCGGCTAGCTCGGCTGCACAGCCATGACGGCCGCGCTGTGAGATGCCGGCCGCATCGCCGCGGCGAGCCGGGTGAAGCCGTCCTCCAGCGACACCGCGGGCGCCCAGCGCAGCGCCTCGCGGGTGCGCCGCTGATCGAACCAGTGCGCGGTGGCCAGCTGCTCGGCGAGGAAGCGGGTGAGCGGGGGAGTGTCCCGGCGCCCGGTCGCCCGCCAGACGCCCTCGACGACGGCGCCGGCGGCCCAGGCCAGCGCGAAGGGGACGCGCCGGGAGGGGCCGGGCACCCCGGCGGCCCGGCACAGCCGGTCGAGCACCTCGGCGACCGGCCGGGGCTCGCCGTTGGAGACCACCAGCGCCTCGCCGTGCACCGGCCCGCAGGCGTCGACCGCGGCGACCAGCGCCGCTGCGGCGTTGTCCACGTAGGTCGTGTCGATCAGCCCGGCGCCCGTGCCGATCACCGGCAGCCGGCCGGCCCGCGCCCGGGCGACGATCCGCTCCACCAGCTGCGGGTCGCCCGGCCCCCACACCAGGTGCGGGCGGACGGCGAGCACGGCCAGCGACGCGGAGTCCGCCGCGAGCGCCTCCTGCTCGGCCAGCGCCTTGGAGCGGGCGTAGGCGCCGCGGGCCCGCACCGGGTCGGCCGGCCCGGCGCCCGCGCCGGCCAGCGCCGCACCCGCGTGCGCCACCGACGGCGAGGAGACGTGCACCAGCCGGGCGACCCCGCCGGCGCGGCAGGCGTCGACGACCGAGCGGGTGCCCTCGACGTTGGCCCGCCGGTACTCCGCCCAGGGGCCGACGACGTCGACCTTCGCGGCCAGGTGCACGACCGCGTCCTGCCCGGCGACCGCGCGCGCCACGGCATCCCGGTCAGCGACGTCGGCCAGCACCTCCGCGCACGGCAGCCCCGCCGGACGCCGCTGCAGCACGGTCACCTCGTCGCCGCGCTCGATCAGCGCGGTGGCGGTGGCCCGGCCGAGCATCCCGCTGGCCCCGGTGACCAGCACCCTCACGGGACCCTCACGCCCCGGGCCGGCGCACGCCCGTGCGGGAGCCGGCGAGCAGCCGGTCGGCCTGCCGGGCGACGGCGGCCCGGTCGACCTTGGACTGGTGGCGGATGTCGACCGGCAGCCGGTCGGCGGTGAGCACGGCCGCCACCGGCACCACCGCCCGCGCGCGGACGGCGTCGGCCAGCTCCGTGTCGGCGGGCTGCAGCCGCCCGCGCCGGGCGCCGCCGCCTTCGGGCACCACGACGACCACCAGGGCCTGGGTGCCGGCCGGGCCGACCCCGACGGCGGCGGCCGCGGCGATCCCGGGCAGCTGCTCCACCCGCTGCTCGACGCCGACCGGGGTGACCGGGCCGGCGGGCGTGGTGACCACGTGCGGCAGCCGGCCCTCCACCCACAGCCGGCCATCGGCGTCCAGGTGCCCGACGTCGCCGGTGCGGTGCCAGCCGGCATCGCGGGAGGAGAGCCGCTCGGTGATCCACAGCGCGTCGTAGCGGTCCTTGACGTGCGCGCCGCGCACGCAGACCTCGCCGGTCACGCCGGGTGCGGTGCTCAGCGGACCGGTGGCGGCGCCGGTGCCGTCCAGCGGGCTGACCCGCACCTCCACCCCGGGCAGCGGGCGCCCGACGCAGACGCCGTCCGGCGTCCCGCCCGCCTCCTGCTCGGCGGCCTCGATCTCGGCCAGCGAGACGTCGGTGACCGGCAGCGCCTCGGTCATCCCGTACGGGGTGTGCGCCTCGGCGGCGGGGAGCACCTCGCGCAGCGCGCGCAGCAGGGACGCCGGCACCGGCGCGCCGGCCGACATCACGAGCCGGACGCCGGCCAGCGCGGACCGCTGCGCGGCGGTGAGCTCGCCGGCAGTGGCCACCACCCGGCGCAGCGCCGCGGGCGCGGCGAACAGCACGGTGGCGTCGACGGCGGAGACGGCGTCGGCCAGCGCCGCGGCGGTCAGCGTCCCCGGGGCGGTGACGTCGATGTCGGGCACCGCGGAGCCAATGCCCAGCGCCGGGCCGAGGATGGCGAAGGGCGCGAAGGCGGCGACGAACCGGTCGTCCGCGGTCAGGCCGTAGGCCTCGCGGACCAGCGCGATCTGCGCGACCACCTGCGCCTGCGTGTAGACCACGCCCTTGGCGGGGCCGGTGGCGCCGGAGGTGAACAGCACCGCCCGGTCGTCGTCGGCGGTGGACTCGTCGGCGACGGGACCGCCCGCCCGGCCGAGCTGCTCGAGCTCGGCGAGGTCGTGCGCCACCCCGAGCGCGCGGCGGGCGGCGGTGGGCAGCCGGCCGGCGGCGAACCGCAGCCCCGGCAGCCCCATGGCGCGCGCGGCGGCCAGCCCCTGCGCGCTGCCGATGACCGCGTCGACCGACGCGCCGCGCAGCGCCCGGCGCATGCCGGCCAGGCCCAGCCCGCGGTCGACGACGACGATCGCGCCCCCGGCCCGCCACACCGCGTAGACCGACGCGGTCAGGTCGGCGGAGGGCTCCACCAGCAGCGCGACCCGCTGCCCCGGGCGCAGTCCGGCGGCGCGCAGCCCTGCGGCCAGCTCCTCGACCCGGCGGTGCAGCGCGGACCAGCTGACCGTGCCGCCGCCGACCTCGACCACGGCGGGGGAGTCGTCGCCGGCGCGCGCGGCCAGCGCCGACCACGGCCGTCGGTCGGCGGGGACGGCCGGACGCGGCGGCGCGGACGCCGGAGGAGCGTCGAGGTCGGCGACGAACTGGGCGACTGCGGCGGCGTACCGGGGGGCGTCCTCCGGCAGCAGGTGGGAGGCGCCCTCGAACCGGTGCACCTGCGCGTGTGGCAGCCGGGACCGCAGGTCGGTGAGGTAGCGCTCGCCGAAGACGGGGTCGCGCGGGCCCCACATGAGCAGGGCGGGCACGTCGAGCTCCCGGATGCCCTCGGCGATCGCCTCCTGGTCCGGGCGGGAGGGGTGCCCGTCGGCGAACGGGATGTCGGCCACGAAGTCACCGACCGAGCCGCGGCGCCGCGCGTCCCGGTAGGGGGCGGCGAAGGCGTTGCGGACGGCGGCGGGCAGCGGCGGCCAGGACAGCGCCGTCGTCGCCCGGACGAACAGCGGCGTCCCGACGGTGGCCGTGCCGCGCACCCCGGGCAGGTGCGCCAGCCGGATCAGCGCCGGCCCGGCGTCGCCCTCGGGCATCGCCACCGCCGTGTTGGTCAGCACCACACCGCGCAGCTGGTCGCGGTGGGCCAGCGCCCAGCCGAGGGAGAGGATGCCGCCCCAGTCGTGGCCGACGGTCACCACCGGGCCGGTGATGCCCAGCGCGGCGGTGAGGTCGCCCAGGTCGGCGACCCGCTCGGCCAGGGTCCGGGGCGAGGCGAGCCGCTCGGAGAACCCCATGCCCAGGTGATCGGGGGCGACCACCCGCCAGCCGGGTGGCGCGGCGGCCAGCAGCCGGCGCCAGAGGTAGGACCAGGTCGGGTTGCCGTGGACGCACAGCAGGGTGCCCACCGGCTCCCGGACGCCGTTGTCCAGCAGGTGCCACTCGCGCTTCACGCCGGCGGCGTCGGCGACGGTGACCCAGCGGGACCAGGCGGGGTCGAGCCCGGGCAGGCCGGGCGGCAGGCCCTCGGTGCGGTCGCTCACCAGGCGATCTCCATGCACGAGGCGTTCAGCCCCGAGCCGATGCCCATCAGCAGCACCCGGTCGCCGTCGACCAGCCCGTCCGCGTCCGAGGCCAGGGTGAACGGCACCGAGGCGGGGCCGAGGTTGCCGCGGGTCGGGAAGGTCTGCGGGACGCGGGCCGGGTCGACCCCGAAGCGCTCGCACATCGCCGCGGTGTGCACCTTGGAGACCTGGTGCATGACGTAGCGGTCCATGCCCTGCTGCCAGTCGAACTCCCCGGCCGCCTCGTCCCACATGTCGGCCGAGAGCGCGATGCCGGCGTCCAGCAGGCCCTTGAGGTCGGTGTCCATCTGGTCGTTGTCGCCGGTGCAGAGCTCGTGGTGCTCGGTGCCGGCCCGGCTCACCGAGCCGACCACGCGGTGCCCCTCCGGGTGCCGGTCACTGCGCCCCAGCACCATCGCCGCCGCCCCGGACCCGAGGGTCAGGGTGGCGAACTGGTCGATGACGTCGCGGGAGCGGGTCTCGGGCCGCTGCAACCGCTCGATGGTGCGCTCCTGCACCTTCTGGGAGTCCTCGCCGTTGACGATCAGCGCGTACTCGATGAACCCGGAGTCGATCATCGCCGCGGCCAGCTCGATGCCGTTGACGAAGCCGAGGCAGGCGTTGGTGATGTCGAAGTTCTTGCACGAGCGGGGCAGGTCCAGCGCGTGGTGGACGGCGACCGCGGTGGAGGGCTCCAGGTGCTGGCGGCTCACCGACGTGTTCACCATCAGCCCGATGGCCGCCGGGTCGACGCCGCTCTCGCTGATCGCCTTGGCGCCGGCCATCGCCGCGCCGTCGACGAAGGTCACGCCGTCGGCCCACCACCGGCGCTCCCGGATCCCGGCCAGCCGCTCGAGCAGGCCCGGTCGCAGCCGCACCCGCTGGTAGGTCTCCAGCAGCTGCTCGTCGATCGCGTCGGAGGTGATCACCTGGGTCGCGTCCGCCGTCTGGACGGTCAGCACGCTGGTGTTGCTGAAGCGGTGGGTGGCATTGCCGCTCATGGGCGGGCTCCAGTCCTGAGGAGGGCTGACTCCTGGTGTCTCTCCGCCCTGTTCGGCTCCAGTTCTACCCCCGTCCGTCCGCGGTATTCGCTGCCGCCCCCCGAGTGGCTCAGGACACGGACCGCCTCCGGCGCGTGTGGCGCGGGGGCCGCCGGGAACCGCAGGGCAGTGCGCACCACACGCGGCGAGCGGCTGCGCTTCGACGGCTGGATCCTCGGCACCGGCACCGCGTCCGGCACCCGGCTGGTGGTGGGCCACTGGCCCCGCTCGCCGCTGGGACCGGTCTCCGACGTGATGGTCCAGCGGCCCGACGGCCACCGGGTGCTGCTGGCGCAGTCCGCCGAGCTGGCCGAGTTCGTCGCGGCCACGTACACCTTCGACGAGGTGCGGGTGGTCGACGTCACCGTGCGCCGGCCGGACGCCGTCACCTGGGCGGTCCACGCCGGCCCGCTGGCGCTGCAGCTGCGCACCGGCCGCCGTCCCGCCCTGGGCCGGTTGCTGCGCGCGGTGCCCGCACCGCTGGCCCGCGCCCCCGGCTGGGTCCGGCTGCTCGACCTGCCGGCCCGCGTGCTGACCGGGCTGCGGACCACCGGCTCCGCCGGCAACGGCCGCACCGAGTGGTACGGCGTCCAGGACCTGCACGCCGTCACCGAGGTGCGGGCCACCTGGGACGGCGAGCCGCTGGGCGCGGTCGCCCCGGTGCGGCCGCCGGTCACCTTCGGTTTCGGCTCGGTGCCCCCGGACCCCTCGGTGGTCCGGGTGACGACGACGGTCGCCCTCCCGTGAGGCGCGTCCCCCGGGGAGCGGACCGGAGCGCGCCGGGAGACGATCACCCGGGGGGAGCCGGGACCGGCGTCCGCAGTCGAGCAGGAGAGGAACGCCGGTGACCGACGCAGCCGTCGACCGTGCCGGGCAGCGCCCCGCCGAGCCGCCGGAGGGCGCCGACCCGAAGCGCTGGCGGGCGCTGTGGGTGACCCTCGTCGTCGGCTTCATGACCCTGCTGGACGTCAGCATCGTCTCGGTCGCCCTGCCCTCGCTGCAGGAGGATTTGGGCGCCACCGCCTCGACCGTGCAGTGGGTGGTCTCCGGCTACGCGCTCACCTTCGGGCTGGCGCTGGTCCCGGCCGGCCGGCTGGGCGACGCGTTCGGCCGGCGGCGGATGTTCCTCATCGGCCTGGTCGCCTTCGTGCTGTGCAGCGCGGCGGCCGGTGCGGCGCCCAACGCCGAGCTGCTGATCGCCGCCCGGCTGCTGCAGGGGGTCGCCGCCGGCTGCCTGGCGCCGCAGAACTCCGCGCTGATCCAGCAGCTGTTCCGCGGCGCGGAGCGGGGCCGGGCGTTCGGCTTCTTCGGCGCCACCGTGGGCATCTCCACCGCGGTCGGCCCGGTGGTCGGCGGGCTGCTGCTGGCGCTGGCGTCCGGCCCCGGCGGCTGGCGGTGGATCTTCTACGTCAACGTGCCCATCGGCGTGGTCGCCCTCGTGCTCGCCGTCCGGCTGCTGCCCCGGCCCACCAGTCGTGGCCACGGGCGGATCGACGTCGTCGGCGTGGGCCTGCTCGGAGCCGGTGCCCTGGCCCTGCTGCTGCCGCTGGTCGAGGCGGAGTCCGGGGGGCTGACCCGGCTGTGGTGGCTCTTCCCGATCGGGCTGGTGCTGCTCGCGGTCTTCGTGCTGTGGGAGCGCCGGGTGGTGCGCGGCGGCGGTGAGCCGGTCTTCGACCCCCGGCTGGTCACCGCCACCCGCGGCTACGCCCCGGGAGTCGCGCTGGGCACGGTCTACTTCGTCGGCTTCAGCGGCATCTGGCTGGTCTTCGCCCTGTTCTTCCAGACCGGGCTGGGCTGGACGCCGCTGCAGTCCGGCCTGGCGGTGACGCCGTTCGCGATCGGCTCGGCGTCCGCCGCTGTGGTGGCCGGGCGGCTGGTGGAGCGCTACGGCCGGGCGCTGACGGTCTTCGGGCTCAGCGGCGTCGCCCTCGGGCTCACCGGGACGGCGGGGGTGCTGCTGCTCGCGCCGTCCGGGGTGAGCGGCTGGGCGACCGCCCCGACGCTGCTGCTGGCCGGCATCGGCGGCGGGTTCGTGATCTCGCCCAACGTCACCCTCACCCTCCGCGACGTCCCCGTGCGGATGGCCGGCTCGGCCGGCGGCGGGTTGCAGACCTTCCAGCGCTTCGGTGGTGCGATCGGCACCGCGGCGCTGCCCGGCCTGTTCTACCTGGTGCTCAGCGACGGCCGACAGGACTACGCCCGGGCCGCGGCGACGGCGCTGTCGGTCGCGGTCGTGGGCGCGCTCGCCGCGCTGGTGATCGGCGTCGTGGACTGGCGGCACGACCGGCGCGACGAGGGCCGGGAGGCGGCGCGGGCCGCCGCCGGACGACGGCCGGACCAGGCACCCGACGGCGACGGCCCCGACGCGGTCGACGAGTACGGCCGGGTGCACGCCCACGGCCACGCGACCCACGGCTGAGCCACCCACGGCTGCTCGACCCGCGCCGGCCGATGTGCCGGCGGACGTGACTCGGTGCGGTTCCCGGGCTCCGCTGCGCGTGGACCACGCACGGCTCCGGCGTGTCCCAGCTCACACCTCATCCGGAGTTCACCCCGACTCCACCCCGACCCCCGTGGCCGCTTCCTAGCGTCCGGACCGATCCGTCCGCCACCAGATCGGGGAACCACCGTGACCCACATCGAGCGGCCCCGTGGCCGTCGCCTGCTGCCCTTTCTCGACGAGGTCCGGCACGGCAGCCGCAGCCACACGACGTGCCACTACAAGTGCGGCAACGCCTGCGATGCGCCGGTGCCCAACCAGACGGACAACCCGACGTTCGCCGACGTCGCCCGGTCCGCGTTCAGCCGCCGCACGATGCTCAAGGGCGCGGGGGCCGGCGCGCTGCTGGTGGTCGCCTCCCCGCTCCAGCCGGCGCTGGCCGGGGGCCGGCGCGTTCCCGGATCCGGTGGCTGGCAGCCGCCGGCCGACGGGGCGCTGACGTTCGAGCCGGTCCAGCAGAACCTGCTCGACGAGCTGGTCACCGCCGCCGGCTACGAGTACTCGGTGGTCATGCGGTGGGGCGACCCGGTGGTGTGGGACGCCCCGGACTTCGACGTCGACGCCCAGACGCCCGAGGCCCAGGCCAAGCAGTTCGGCTACAACTGCGACTACATCGGCTGGCTGCCCCTCGGCCGGGACGAGCGCCGGGCGCTGCTCGTGGTCAACCACGAGTACACCGACGAGCAGCTGATGTTCGCCGGCGTGGCGGACGAGGAGGCACCGACCACCGACGAGCAGAAGCGCATCGCGATGATGGCGCACGGCATCTCGGTGGTGGAGGTGGCCCGGGACGGCGACTCGGGCAACTGGCTGCCCGACCGGTGGGGCAAGCGCAACCGCCGCATCACGGCGATGACCCCGATCGAGCTGACCGGGCCGGTCGCCGGCTCGGAGTACGTGCGGACCACCGCGGACCCAGAAGGACGCACCGTCCTGGGGACGCTGAACAACTGCGCGGGCGGGGAGACCCCCTGGGGCACGACCCTGCACGGCGAGGAGAACTTCAACCAGTACTTCGGCACCTCGTCGCCGATCGTGGAGGACCCACGGGAACTCCAGCTGGGCCGCTACGGCGTCAGCGCCGAGGACGCGCCCGTCCGCGGATGGGAGAAGGTCGAGCCGCGGTTCGACCTGGCCCAGGAGCCGAACGAGGTGCACCGCTTCGGCTGGGTGGTCGAGCTCGACCCCTACGACCCGACCTCGACCCCGAAGAAGCGCACGGCGATGGGCCGGTTCAAGCACGAGGGGGCCAACGTCCAGATCGCCGAGGACGGGCGCGTGGTCGCCTACTCCGGCGACGACGAGCGGTTCGACTACATCTACAAGTTCGTCTCCCGGAAGACCTTCGACCCCGGCAGGAGCAAGGCCGCCCGGGAGCACAACCTGACCCTGCTCGAGGAGGGCGACCTCTACGTCGCGCGGTTCACCGGCGACTCGCCGCCAGAGCAGATCGACGGCCTCGCCTCGGTGCCGGCCGACGGCGAGTTCGACGGCACCGGCCAGTGGGTGCCGCTGGTCAAGGACGGGCAGTCGATGATCCCGGGCAAGTCGGTGCCCTGGGTGCTCACCTTCACCCGCCTGGCCGCCGACCGGCTGGGCAAGGAGCTCGACGCCAACGGCGACTTCCCCGACCCGGCGGCGCCCGTCGTCGTCGACCCGGCGAAGGTGCCCACCCGGATGGACCGGCCGGAGGACATCCAGGTCAACCCGGTCAACGGCCGCGTCTACGCCGCGCTGACCAACAACTCGCGGCGGGAGGAGGCTGACGAGCCGAACCCGGTGGCCCGGTCCTTCGCCTTCGACCTCCAGGACGGGACCTACGAGGAGCGCGCCGGCAACCGCAACGGCCACGTGCTGGAGTGGCTGGAGACCGACGGGATCGCCGGGGACGACTTCTACTGGCGGGTGTTCCTCGTGGCCGGCGACCCGGAGACCCCGGGCACCTACTTCGCCGGCTACGACCCGTCGGCGGTCAGCGCGATCTCGTGCCCGGACAACCTGGAGTTCGACCCGGCCGGGAACCTGTGGATCTCCACCGACGGGAACGTGCTGTCCACGCGGAACCGCGAGGCAGGCACCTTCGCCGGGACGAACGACGGGCTGTTCGCGGTGCCGACCGCAGGACCCGAGCGCGGGCACCTGAAGGCGTTCCTCACCGTGCCGATCGGCGCGGAGTGCAGCGGACCGCAGATCCCGCCGGACGGGCGGTCGGTGTTCGTCTCGGTGCAGCACCCGGGGGAGACCACCGGCTCGACCCGGGAGTCGCCGTCGAGCACCTGGCCGGACCTGCTGCCCGAGCGGGGCTACCCGCGGCCCAGCGTCGCGGTGGTCTACCGGACCGACGGCGGCCGGCTCGGCAGCTGATCGCTGGGGCACCTGACCGCGACGACCCGGGGCGCGCCGACCGCAGCTCACCCCGGGTCGTCGCGGTCAGCCCTCCCGCTCGCCGGGCGCCGCGCCGGCCGCGTTGGCCACGAACGTCGCCGGCTGGACATCGGCCCGCGGGCCCGGCGACGGCCGGGGCACCGGCGGCAGCCCGGCCGGGTGGGCGGCGCCCCACTCCTTCTCCACGTCGACGAGCAACGCCTCCAGGTAGGCGCGCAGCTGCGTGCGGGTCGCCTGCCCGAAGGCGCGCAGGTAGGCGATCTGCTCCTGCAGCTGCTCGGTCTGCGGCTGGTCGGCCGACGGGCGCGGGGCCTCGCCGACGGCCCGGGTCGCGGCCTCCTGCGCGGCCTGGATGATCGCCCCGGCCTTGTCCCGGGCCTGGCCGAGCTGCTCCTCGTACTGGGCGCGCGCCTCGGCGGTCATCTGCCGGCTGAACTCCTCGGCCTCGGCGACGTAGGCGTCGGCGGTCTGCTGCGCGGTCGCCAGGATGCCGACGGCCTGGTCGCTGGGGGAGGGGCGGACCGACGCCTCGGCCAGCTGGGCCTCCAGCTGGGCCAGCTGGGCGCGCAGCTGCTCGTTCTCCCCGCTGAGCCGGGACACCTCCTCGGCGACCAGGTCGACGAAGCCGTCGACCTCCGCCTCGGTGTACCCCGGGTGCAGCAGGGAGCCGTGCGAGAACCGCGCGCTGCGCACGTCGTCCGGGGTCAGCCGGTGGTCCGGGCCGGGGCGGGGGCGGCCGGCGGGGGAACCGGGAGCCTGCTCGCTGGTGGTCATTCGGTCACCTTCCCATCGAGGGTCGGGCTCGGTCTGCTGGCTGCGAAGACCTCGGTGCGGATCCGGCTCATCGCCAGGCCGGAGGTGTGCAGCCGGGTCACGGTGTCCTCGACCATCGCCGGGTTGCCCGCCACGTAGGCGTCCCGCCCGGTCCACGGGCCGTGCCGCAGCACGACGTCGCCGACGTCGCCGTGCTCGAGGGTCGAGGTCTTGTCGTGCGAGACGGTCTCGGTCACCGTCAGCCAGGGGTTCTCCCGGGTCATGCGGTGGAGGTCGGCGCGGTCGTAGAGGTCGTCCTCGGTACGGGCGCCCACGAAGAGGTCGACCCGTCGGGCCGGCCCGGAGCGGGCGACCTGGTCGACGATCGCCTTCAGCGGCGCCAGCCCGGTGCCCCCCGCCACCAGCAGCAGGTCCCGGTCGGAGTCGGTGTCCAGGGTCAGCTGCCCGACCGGCGGCCCGAGCCGCACCACCTCTCCCACCCGGGCCGACCGCACCAGCGCGGTGCTCACCGGGCCGCCGGCGCGCGCCTTGACGTGCAGCTCCAGGGAGCCGTCGGGGCGCGGCGCGTTCGCGGGGGAGTACCAGCGCCACAGCCGGGGACGCAGGTCGGACTCGACCGAGACCGCCTGCCCGGGGAGGTGGTCCAGCCGCTGGCGCGGGGCCAGGGTCAGCACGGCGACGTCGATCGTGCGGCGCTCGTGGGCCACGACCTCCGCCTCCCACCAGGGCGGCTGGTCGTCCGCGGCGTCCGCGGCCTCGAGCATCACCTGGGCGATCAGCTGGTAGGCCGCCGTCCAGTCCGCGGCCAGGGCGTCGTCCCACTCGTCGTCGAAGTGCTCCAGCGTGGCGAGCAGGCTCGCCCCGACCGCCGGGTAGTGCGCGGCGACGGCGCCGAACTTGCGGTGGTCACGGCCCAGCTGCTGCAGGATCGGCACCAGCGAGTCCAGGTCGTCGACCCGCGCCACGACCTCCCCCAGGGCGGCGAAGAGCCGGTCGCGCTGGTGCGCCATGGAGACCGGGAACATCTCCCGGGTCTCGGGGTGGGTCAGGAACAGGTGGGAGTAGAACCACAGCGGCACCTCGTCGCCGTGCGCGGCGGCCTTGGCGAAGCTGGCCCGCATCGCGGGGATGTCCACGGGCGTCTCCTCGGGGCGCCGGCTCAGCCGGCCGGCGCGGGCTCGGTGACGATCTCGTCGCGGTGGGCGCCCAGCGCCGCCCCGACCTGGCCGATGTCCTCACCGGAGACCCCGAGCTCGGTGAGGGTGTCGACCAGGTGGCCGACCACCCGGTCGAAGGCGTCCCCGGTGATGTCCAGCCCCTCGTGCCCGGCGGCCAGCTCCCGGCCGGAGTACTCGACCGGGCCACCGGTGACCTGCACCAGCAGCGCGGTCTGGTGGCGGCGGAGCTGGGGCATGTCGACGCCCTCGAACCACCCGGCGAGTTCCGGGTCGGCCACCACCCGGCGGTAGAAGTCGTCGACCGCCGTGCGGATGCCGACGTCCTGCCCGAGACGCTCGTAGAGCGACATGAGAGTCCTCCGTTCTCCCCCGTGAACGGACACAGCCGACGCCGACCCGGAGCCGGCGCCGCCCGGTCGGTGACCGACGGTGGCCGGCCCGGCACGGACGTCCCGCAGTCTGTCGTCGTCCGCGGGCACGTGCCACTCGGAGCGGTGGGCGCCGGATGGTTGGCGGACCCGCGAACTGGACAGTCCCAGCCCGGGCACCCGGCGCGGGGGGCGCGGGCCGACCGGGCCCGGCCGCGGACGGCGCAGGAAACAGGAGGACCGATGCGGGCGATGACCTATCGAGGGCCGTACAAGCTGCGGGTCGAGGAGAAGGAGATGCCTCGCATCGAGCACCCCAACGACGCGATCGTCCGGGTGACCCTGGCCGCGATCTGCGGTTCGGACCTGCACCTGTACCACGGCCTGATGCCGGACACCCGGATCGGGCACACCTTCGGCCACGAGTTCATCGGGGTGGTCGAGCAGGTGGGCTCCTCGGTGGAGAACCTGCAGGTCGGCGACCGGGTGATGGTGCCGTTCAACATCTTCTGCGGGTCGTGCTGGTACTGCTCCCGCGGGCTGTACTCCAACTGCCACAACGTCAACCCCAACGCCACGGCCGTCGGCGGCATCTACGGCTACTCGCACACCACCGGTGGCTACGACGGCGGCCAGGCCGAGTACGTGCGGGTGCCCTTCGCCGACGTCGGGCCGGTGCGGATCCCGGACTGGATGCACGACGAGGACGCCGTGCTGCTCACCGACGCCGCCGCGACCGGCTACTTCGGCGCCCAGCTCGGTGAGATCGCCGAAGGGGACACGGTCGTCGTCCTGGGCGCCGGGCCGGTGGGCCTGGTCGCCGCCCAGTCCTCGTGGCTGATGGGCGCCGGCCGGGTCATCGTCGTCGACCACCTGGCCGAGCGGCTGGCGAAGGCCCAGGAGATGGCCTACGCCGAGACGCTGGACTACGACCAGTACGACGACGTCGTGGTCGAGCTGAAGAAGCAGACCGACTTCCTCGGCGCCGACGTGGTCATCGACGCGGTCGGCGCGGAGGCCGACGGCAACCTCGCCCAGCAGCTCACCGGCCCCAAGCTCAAGCTGCAGGGCGGCTCGCCGACCGCGCTGAACTGGGCGATCGACTCCGCCCGCAAGGGCGGCACCATCTCGGTGGTGGGCGCCTACGGGCCGGTGCCCAACGCGGTGAAGTTCGGCGACGCGATGAACAAGGGCCTCACCCTGCGGATGAACCAGACGCC
Source organism: Modestobacter sp. SYSU DS0290 (assembly GCF_054050955.1). NCBI lineage: Bacteria > Bacillati > Actinomycetota > Actinomycetes > Geodermatophilales > Geodermatophilaceae > Modestobacter > Modestobacter sp. SYSU DS0290. The sequence goes on along the minus strand of NZ_JBJHAI010000011.1, from coordinate 61,403 downwards.
GGTGAAGCGGCAGTGGCCCCGGATGTTCGAGCACGTGCGCAACGGTCACCTCACCCCGCGGCAGATGGTCACCCACCGCTTCCCGCTGGAGGAGATCCCGGAGGCCTACCACGTCTTCTCCGCCAAGCTCGACGGCTGCATCAAGCCCCTGATCGTGCCGAACGCCGCCTGAGGGAAGGGCACCGATGACCGAGAGCAGCACGAACCCCGCCGAGCTCCCCGGCCCCGACGTCCCCAGCGCCTACGTGCCGGACAAGCGCACCGCACCGCCGAGCCGGGAGGAGCTGCGCGCGCGCATCCCCGGCTGGGGCGTCGACCTCGACCCGGCGGACCGGCCGTCGCACCCGAAGCTGCACTACGCCCCGGAGACGACCGGCGCGCACTGGCGCTTCCCCGAGCGGCAGCCGGGCGGGGAGGGGCGGGAACGCTCGATCGAGCACGCCTTCGTCACCCCGGTGTTCGGCACCGCCCAGCCGCTGCACGGCCTCTCCGGGTCGATCCGGCGGCTGGCCTACGACCGGTTCGGCGAGGGCCGGCTGGCGCACTGGCTGCTGCTGATCGCCGGTGACCGGGTCGACGCCTGGGAGAGCCACCTGCGCTCGTTCGCCTCCACCCGCCCCGACGTGCCGGCGACCGGGGTCCGCACGGAGCTGACGCACGGCGGGCTGCGGTCCCGGGCCGGCCGCTCGGACAAGCGCCACCAGCTGCTCGACCCGCTGCTCGTCGCCGGGCCGTGGGTCGCCGGTGCGGCGGGGGCCGTCCTCGGCGTCCGGAAGGTCACCCGGGCGCTGCGCGGCTGACCGCGCTCAGGCCCGGTGGCCGGCGGCGAACCGGCCGGGGGTGGTGCCGGTGACCCGGGAGAAGTCGCGCACGAAGTGCGCCTGGTCGGCGTAGCCGAGCACCGCGGCCGTCTCGGCCAGGGTCGTCCCGCCGGCGCGCAGCCGTTCGGCGGCCTCCTGCAAGCGGCGACGCTGGATCAGCCACTTGGGGGTCAGGCCGAGGCGGCGGTGGACCAGCCGTTGCAGGGCCCGCTCGGACAGCCCGAACTCCGCGTGCACCTGGGCCACCCGGAGCACGTCGGAGCGCTCCTCGACGAAGGCGACGACCCGGTCGACCAGCTCGCCCTCGGCGTCCACCGGCAGACGGGGGCGCACCGTGTCGGTGAACGCGGCCATCGCGGTCGCGTGGGCGCGTCCGGCGTGCGGGTCCGCGGCCATCGCCGTCCGGACCCGGTCGACCAGCGCGACACCTCCCGGACCGAGGACGTCGGGCAGGTCGACGTACCGGTCGGTGAACTCGGCCATCGACGTGCCGCTGAGGAGCGTGCCGGCGGCGGGCGTGCACATCACGCCGACCGCCCAGCCGTCGCCGGCCAGCGTGGTGGTCGACAGCCCGGTGGTGACCCCGTAGAACCGGGCGTACCCGTCGGCGACGACCAGCAGGGACACCGGGTACTGCAGCACCCGCTGCACCGCCTCCCGGCCGGGCGGCACCGACCAGACCGGGATCCAGAACCGGCGCAGCAGGCCACGCACGACCGGGTCCGGCTCGTACCGGTACATGGCGTGCGACGCGTCGCCGGGCTCCCTGAGGTGCGCCCGCTCGACCAGGTCCAGCCGCGTCGGTCCGCTGTCGGCTTTCATCAAGACGCAGCCTGCCGCACCCGGCCAGGCTGCGGCCATGGACACCACCGCGCCGAACCCGACCGCGCCGAACCCGACCGCCGCGAACCCCACCGCCCCGAACCCCACCGCCCGCGCCCACGAGGCCGCCGCGGCACCGCTGTCCGCCCTGCTCGCCGACGTCCCCGCGGAGGCGTGGGCCAGCCCCTCGCCGTGCGCGGGGTGGACGGCGAGGGACGTCGTCGCGCACCTGGTCGACACGCAACGCGAGCTCTTCGCCGGCCACGGGCTGGACGTCGGCCCGGCGCCGGACCTGGCCGGGGACCCGGCCGTCGCCTGGGCCGCCCACACGCGGCGGGTGGCCGAGCTGGTCGCCGACGACGAGGTGGTCGGCCGCGGGTACGACGGCTTCTTCGGCCCGACCACCATCGGCGCGACCTTCGAGCAGTTCTACGTGTGGGACATGGTCGTGCACCGCTGGGACGTCGCCCGGGCCACCGGCCTGGACGCGGCGCTCACCGAGGCGGAGCTGGACCGCGTCGAGCAGGGCGCGGACGGATTCGGCGAGGCGCTGTACCTGGACGGCATCTGCGCCCCCGCCGTCGAGCCGCCGCCGGGCGCGGACCGGACGACCCGGGTGCTGGCCCGCCTGGGCCGAGCCGCGTGACCCGGCCTCCGGGCAGTCGCCTCAGAGCAGGGACACGACCCGGTCGGCGACGTCGTCGAGCGGCCCGAGGTGCAGCACCGTGGTGGTCTCCGCCAGCCCGGCCGCCGGCCAGCCGACGGTGAGGGTCAGCCGGCCGTCCCGCGGCAGTGCACCGGCCCAGTAGGACGCCTCCGAGCGGAACGCGTCGCGGCCGCCGGTCGAGGTCGGTCCGACCGGGTCGGCCGGCGCGCTGACGCCGTCCGCGGTGAGGGTCACCAGCAGGCCGGACCAGGGCCGCCGTTCCGCCCCCGGCCGGGGGAAGGTGCGCCGCCCGGCTGCCTCGGCCTGCACCCCCACCGCGTGCACCACCACCGGCAGGTGCAGTCCGCCGGGATGGGCGAACACGCAGCGCAGGCCGGCGGCGATGCCGGGGGAGCGGGCGAGGAGCACCGGCCCGTGCACCACGGCGCCGAGCGCATCGGGCGCGGGGGTCGCGGGCCAGCGGGTCACCGGCCCAGCCTGTCAGCTGTCGGGCTCCTCCGGTGCGCAGCCGAGCGCCAGCGTCAGCTGCAGCACCGTCGCCGGGTCCTCCAGCCGGTCGCCGAACAGCTGGCGCAGTTGCCCCATCCGGTAGCGGACGGTCTGCGGGTGCACGAACAGCTCCGCGGCGATCCGCTCCCGGCGGCCGTGGTGCAGCAGCCAGGACCGCAGGGTGGCGACGAGCTTCTCCCGGGTCGCCGCCGTCACCTCCTCCAGCGGAGCCAGCACGGCGGCGCGCAGGTCGGTCAGCGCCTCCTCGTCGGCGCGCAGCACCAGCTCGACCAGGCGCGCCTCGGTGTCCAGGGGTGCCTTTCCCCGTGGCGGCGGCCCCAGGCGCAGCGCACGCAGCACCCGCCGGTGGGACGCCGCGACGTCCTGCCAGGGCCGAGCTGGGCCGACGGCGGCCTCGTGCCCCTCCAGCAGGCGGAGCAGGCCCGGGCGGGCCCGGCCTCCGGCGTCGGGCACCAGCAGGACGGCGCGCTCCTCCTCACCCCCCGGTCCGGCCGCCTCCTCGGTGACCTGCAGCGTGCGGCCGTCCAGCAGCGCGAGGGCACCGCGGGCCCGGGGCTCGGGCAGCACGACGGCGGTGAGGGTCCGCGGCGGTGACCAGTCGGCCCGCTCGGCGGCCGCGGTCAGGTCGTGCATCGGACGGCCGGCCAGGAGCACCGCACCGAGCCGCTCCAGGTGGTGCTGGCGCACCCGCCCGCTGGTGGCCAGCTCGTCGGCGTGGCCGGCCACGCTGGCGGCCGAGAGCTGGTCGATGTAGGCGAACACCAGCTCGGCGAAGCGCGCCAGCGAGGCGACGTCGAGGCCGGCGGCCACCGCGGTCTCGCTCATGTGCCGCCAGGAGACCCGGGCACCCACCCGGTAGGCCGACAGCAGCGCGTCCATCGACCGGCCGCTGCGTGCCTCTCCCCGGCCCAGTGCGTAGGCCCCGGCCAACGCCGGCGCGATCGGCCGGCTGGGGTCGACGCCGCCGCCGTCGTTGGCCAGCTCCAGGAACCCGCCCAGGGCGACCTGGACAGCCCGCTGGATCGCCTGGCCCATCTCCCCGGCGAACGCCCCGGCGTAGCTGGGCACCTCCACCACGATGCTGGCCACGGTGCGCTCGGCGACCGACGGCAGCTCGGCACGCATCGCCGCCGCGACGGCCGGTGGGAAGGTCATCGGGTCGGCGATCGGCGGGGCCGGTGGGTCAGCGGTCATTCCCGGGGCTCCTTTGTTCTGGGCGAACAGAAGCTACCGCTCGATTCACGTCCGATTGACAGGTGATTGATCGCGAGGCTGGGAAAGACTCAGTTCATGACCGCCACCGTCCCGCGCCCGGGCACCGCCCGTCCGGTCCTGACGACGCTGCGTGACCGCGCACTCAAGCTGGCCGAGCTGGTCACGACGCCGCTGCTGCCCAGCGACTACCTCGACCTCGTGGACCCGCTGCGCTCGGGGGCCGCCCTGCGCGGCCGCATCGAGGCGGTGCACCGCGAGACCCGCGACGCCGCGACCCTGGTGATCCGCCCCGGGCGGGACTGGCTGCCGCACACCCCCGGCCAGTACGTCCGGCTCGGTGTCGACGTCGAGGGCGTGCGGCTGTGGCGGGCCTACTCGATCACCTCGGTGCTCGGCCGGGCCGACGGCTGCTTCACCGTGACGGTCAAGGCGATCCCGGACGGCAAGGTCAGCAACCACCTGGTGCACCGCACCGAGCCCGGCACGATCGTCCAGCTCGACCAGGCCACCGGTGAGTTCGTGCTCCCGGCGGAGCGGCCGGCCAAGGCGCTGTTCGTCACCGCCGGCTCGGGGATCACGCCGGTGATGGGCATCCTGCGCAACCACGTCGACGAGCACGAGGACGTCGTCCTGGTGCACTCCGCGCCCACCGCCGACGACGTCATCTTCGGCCGGGAACTGCGGGAGCTGGCGGCCGCCGGCCGGATCCGGCTGGTCGAGCGGCACACCGCCACCGACGGGCTGCTCGACGCCGCGGCTCTGGCCGACCTCGTGCCCGACCTGGCCGAGCGGTCGACCTGGGCGTGCGGGCCGATCGGGCTGCTCGAGGCGCTGGAGGAGCACTGGGCCACCGAGGGGATCGCCGACCGGCTCTACACCGAGCGCTTCCGCCCCCGCGTGCTGGTCACCGGTGAGGGCGGCACCGTCTCCTTCGCGAAGTCCGGCCGGGACATCGAGGTCGACGGCTCGACCCCGATCCTCGACGCCGCGGAGGAGGCGGGCCTGCTCATGCCCAGCGGCTGCCGGATGGGCATCTGCTACGGCTGCGTCCTGCCGCTGCGCGAGGGCGCCGTCCGCGACCTGCGCAACGGGGAGCTGACCGTCGCCGCCCCCGGCGACGGCGTGCTCGTCCAGACCTGCATCAGCGCCGCCGCCGGCGCCTGCGACATCGACCACTGACCCACCCGACCGAGCACTCCGGAGGAGCCACCTCGTGACCGTCCTGCAGAAGAAGCCCGACAACCCCGTCGCCCACCTGACCCCCGAGGACATCGAGGCGATCGGGCGTGAGCTCGACGCCATCCGTCAGGGCGTGATGGACAGCCGCGGCGAGTCCGACGCCGCCTACATCCGCCGGGTGATCGACGTCCAGCGCAAGCTCGAGCTGGGCAGCCGTGCGGTGCTGCTGTTCTCCAAGTTCCCGCCGGCCTGGGTGCTGGGCACCGCCGGGCTGTCGGTGGCCAAGATCCTGGAGAACATGGAGATCGGGCACAACATCCTGCACGGGCAGTGGGACTGGATGCGCGACCCGAAGATCCACTCCACGACGTGGGAGTGGGACATGGCCAGCCCGGCCGAGCAGTGGAAGCACTCGCACAACGAGCTGCACCACACGTACACGAACGTGATCGGCAAGGACAATGACCTCGGCTACGGCATCATGCGCGTGGACGAGGACCAGCGCTGGGTGCCGATGTTCCTGCTCCAGCCGGTGTGGAACTTCATCAACGCCTGCTTCTTCGAGTACGGCATCGCCGCCTACGACCTCGAGCTGGGCAAGAACCTGGCCACGCCCGAGCGCCGGAAGAACCCGGCGTTCCGGGCCGCGGCCAAGCAGGTGCTGAAGAAGATCCGCAAGCAGGCGACCAAGGACTACCTGGTCCACCCGGCGCTGTCCGGCCCGTCGTTCCTGCCCACCCTGGCGGCCAACTTCACCGCCAACGTGGTGCGCAACCTGTGGTCGCACTCGGTGATCATGTGCGGCCACTTCCCGGAGGGCGTGGAGACCTTCGAGAAGAAGTCGATCGACGGGGAGACCCGCGGTGAGTGGTACCTGCGCCAGATGCTCGGTTCGGCCAACATCTCCGGCAGCAAGGCCATGCACATCATGACCGGCAACCTCTCCCACCAGGTCGAGCACCACCTGTTCCCCGACCTGCCGAGCAACCGGTACGCCGAGATCGCCCCGCAGATCCGCGACCTCTTCCAGCGCTACGGCCTGCGGTACCACACCGCGTCGCTGCCGCGTCAGGTCGCGTCGGCCTGGCACAAGGTCATCCGGCTGTCGCTGCCCAACGGCTGGCTGGCCGAGACCACCCCGGCCAACGCCCCGGCCCAGGTCGCCAAGCTGTACAAGATGACGACCGGCGGCCCCAAGGTCCGCCGTCAGCTGCAGGGCGCCGCCTGGAACCAGGGCAGCCAGGCCGCCTGATCGCCGCCTGACACACAACGGCGCCCCGACCCGACGGGTCGGGGCGCCGTTGCGTGTGGTCAGCGGCGGCCGCGGGCGTTGATCGCGGCCAGCGCCGGGTCGACCTGCAGGTCCTCGTCCACCTGGATCACCACGTACTCGTTGTCGTCGGGCACGCCGGCGGTGCGCCCGGCCGAGCCCGGGTAGTTGTTGTCGTTGCCGACGATGATGCGGTGGTCGTCCAGGACGGCGATCTGCTCGATGGTGACGAACGGGAAGGTGAAGTAGCCGCCCGCGGTGCCGCCGACGCCCTGCGGGTCCGGGATGGCCATCAGGTTGGCGATCAGCCGCTTGTCGGCGTAGCCGTCCCGGTCGATGTCCCGGGTGTCGATGAGGTAGACGGCCTTGAGCTGGGCGGTCGGGCCCTGGCCGTTGTCCCGCTCCAGGATCAGGAAGCGGTTCTGGTCCAGCGCCACCATGTCGCCCAGGGCGTTGTTCGGCACCTCGAACTTCACCTTCGCCTTGAGGCCGGTGTACTTCCCGCGGTTGGTGTCGAAGGAGTAGATCCGGCGGGTGGCCGGGTCGTCACCGGCGACGGCGCCCTCCAGCATCGGGTACAGGGTGTGGCCGTCGACGCCGAGGGCCATCCCCTCGAAGCCCCTGCTCGAGCCCAGCGTCGGGGCGGCACCGCCCAGGTTCCAGGCCTCGGGGGAGCGGACGCCCTCGGGCTGGACCGGCGCGGACAGCACCCGGCCCGTCGCGTCGACGTGCACCAGGCTGGGGCCGAACTCCTCGCCGATCCAGAAGGTGCCGTCGGGCATCCGCTGGAACGACTCGGGGTCCAGGTCGGCGCCGGTGAGCCGGCGGTCGCTGCGGGTCAGCGGGAACGGCAGCTTGCGGTCGGGGTCGGACAGGCTGAAGCCACCGTCGAGCACCGTCGTGCGCTGGGTGGCGGTGTCGATCCGCAGCTTGACCACGCGCAGCAGGAAGTCGCCGCTGTTGGCCTTGGTGCCGTACCCGTTGTCCTCCAGCACCAGCCAGTCGTCGCCGTCCCGCAGCAGTCCGGAGAAGCCCTGGATCGGCTGGGCGGCGAACGGCGGGGTGACGCCGTTCGCCGGGCTGGCCAGGGCGCCGGAGGGGACCTGCTCCCCGAAGGTGGCCGAGGGCAGGACGGAGTGCCCGACGAGCTGGGCCTGCTGGGTCCCGTTGCCCTGGGGCACGGGTGGGGTGCTGCTGGCGATGGCCGGCACGGCGACGGCGGTCAGCAGACCGGCAGCGGTGAGGGTCACGGCGGTACGGCGGGACGGACGGCGCACGGGTGGTCTCCCTGGCTCGGGCGGTGGAGGCGGGCCGGGGAGACGGTGTCGCGGTCAGGCAGCCGGCGGTCGGCGCCTCCGTGGCCGCGCTGTGAGGAGCCCGTGAACGCACCGGGTCGGTCGCCGGCGGTACCGGCGACCGACCCCACCCTCACCGGGACGGCGGGGTCACCGGGACGGCGGGAGCGAGCCGGCGGGGTGCTCCAGCAGCGGTGGCTCGCCGTCGGACCAGGCGCGCCGCACCGGGTCGACGAAGCGCCAGGCCTCCTCCGCCTCCGCGGCGCTGACCGCGGTCCGGGTGCCGCCGGACAGGACGTCGGCGAGCACCGTGCCGTAGGCGGTGCGCTCCCCGGGCGCGTGCACCCGGACCCCGTCGTCGGCCGGCCGTGCGCCGTCCAGGGCGATCTCCAGCCGGTCCTCGGCGACCCGCTCGACCCCCGGCGGGCACTCCACGGGTGCCGGCGCGCGCAGGTGCAGCACCACCCGCTTGCGGTCGGCCGGCATCGCCTTGCCGGTGCGCAGCACGAACCGGGTGCCGGCCCACCGCGGCGTGTCCACCTCGAGGACCAGCTCGGCGAAGGTCTCGGTGCACCGGGCCGGGTCGACGCCGTCGGCCGCCACGTAGGCGCGCGTGGCGGGGCCGGCGGCGTAGCGCGCCCGGCGGGTGGCCGTCACCTCGGGCACCCGCACCGCCCGGAGCAGCTCCAGCCGTGCGTGGTGCAGGTCCTCCTCGGCCGGCGTCGTGGGCAGCTCCATCGCCAGCAGGGTGAGCACCTGGACCAGGTGGTTCTGCAGCACGTCGCACAGGGCACCGGTGCGGTCGTAGAAGCCGGCGCGGCTGCCGACGTCCAGCGTCTCCTCCCAGACCACGTCCACCTGCGCGAGGTGCTCGGCGTCCCACCGCGCGGCGAGGGCGCTGTCCGGCCCGCGCAGCCCCGGGAGGGCGGCCACCGCCGGCATGCCGAGGAAGTGGTCGACCCGGAAGGCGGCCCGGTCGACGCCGCCGGTCACCTCGGTCAGCAGCGCGTTCAACGACCGGGCGTCTGCCAGGTCCCGGCCGAACGGCTTCTCCACCGCGATCCGGCTGCCCGGCGGCAGCCCGGCCGTCCCCAGGGCGCGGATCGCAGCGGCGAACAGCGGCGGTGGCAGGGCCAGGTACGCGGCGACCGGCCCGGTGCCGGCGACGCCCGCCACGGCGGCCGCGACGGTGGCCGGCTCGCCGAGGTCGACCCGGCGGTAGCGGACCGCCGCCAGCAGCGCCTGCCGGGCGGCGGACGGCACGTCCCCGGCGTGCTCCTGCAGCCGGGCGGCGACGTGCTCGGCGAACCGGGCGTCGTCCCAGTCCTGCTCGGCCGCGCCCACGACCTCCAGGCCCCCGGGCAGCCGCCCGGCCGCGGTCAGCTCGGCGAGCGCGGGCAGCAGGAAGCGGCCGGCGAGGTCGCCGGTGGCACCGAGCAGCAGCAGCCGGGTGATCACCGGGCTCCGGAGTCGCGCCAGGAGTGCTCGGGCTCGAAGCCGAGCAGCCGGCGGGCCTTCTCGATCGACAGCAGCGTCTCGTGCTCGCCCAGCTCCCGGGTCACCGGGACGTCGGGGAAGACCTCGGCGGCCAGCTGCGCCGTCGGCCGGGACATCACCGTGTCGGCGTTGGCGACGATGAACACCTCCGGCCCGGGCAGGCGCTGCTCCAGGGCGCGCCGCACCGCCTGGGCCCCGTCGCGGGCGTCGATGTAGCCCCAGAGGTTCCACCGGCGGAGCTGCGGGTCGGCGTCGAAGGCGGGGAAGCCGGCGTACTCCTCGGCGTACATGACGTTGCTGAACCGCAGCCCGGTCATCGACAGGTCCGGGTGCCACCGGCACAGCTGGCGGGCCAGCTCCTCCTCCATGGTCTTCACCAGCGAGTAGGTGGTCGTCGGCCGCGGCGGGTACTCCTCGTCGACCGGCAGGTACGGCGGCGCGTCGTCGAACGGCAGCCCCAGCACGGTCTCGCTGGAGGCCCACACGATGCTGCGCACGCCCGCGCGCAGCGCCGCGGTGTAGACGTTGAACGACGCCGTCATGTTGTTGGCGAACGTGGTCGCGTTGGGCACCAGCCCCGGGGCCGGGACGGCGGCCAGGTGGACCAGGGCGTCGATCCCGTCGTGCACGTCGTCGATGCCGCTCACCGCCTCGACGGCCTGGCCGAAGTCGGTGAGGTCGACGACGGAGGAGGCGACGTCGGTCCGGGGCGAGCGCACCCGGTCCAGGGCGACGACGTCCCACCCGTGCTCGACCAGGTGGTCGACCACCACCCTGCCGAGCTTCCCGCTGCTGCCCGTGACCGCGACCCGCGCCATGCACCTCTCCTGTCCTCGGAACCGGCCGTCAGCCTGACCCAGCCCGGCTCGGTCCGCGAGGCGGGGTCAGTCCTCGGCGAGCCAGACGGCGCTGTCGGCGGGCAGCGCGACGCTGCCGGCCGACCGGCGGACGCCGGTGGTCGAGGCGAGCAGCACCGTGCCCCGGGTGCGGACCAGCGTCGTGCCTCCGCCCATGTTGACCACGCAGCGCACGACCGAGCCGTCGGCCGCGGTGCACCGCACGGTCAGCACGTCCCCGCGGGTGCTCACGGTCGCCGCACCCGACCCCAGGGCCGGGTGCGCCTCGCGCAGCGCCAGCGCCCGCCGGTAGAGGGTGAGCATCGAACCGCCGTCGCGCGTCTGCCGGGAGACCGCCCAGCGACCCCAGTTCTCCGGGACGGGGAGCCACGGCCGGGCGGCGCCGTCGGTGGAGAAGCCCACGCCGGTGGTCTCGTTCCACGGCATCGGCACCCGGCAGCCGTCGCGGCCGGCCCGGGCCCCGCCGCTGCGGTGGAAGATCGGGTCCTGCTTGGCCTCGTCCGGGACGACGGCCTGCGGCAGTCCCAGCTCGTCGCCGGCGTAGACGTAGGCCGATCCGGGCAGCGACAGCATCAGCAGCGCCGCGGCCCGGGCGCGGGCGGTGCCGACCTCGCCCCCGCCGAAGCGGGTGACCTGCCGGTCCTTGTCGTGGTTGCCCAGCACCCAGGAGACCGGGGCCCCGACGGCGCCGAACGCCTCCAGCGCCGACCGCACGCCGTCGGCGAACTCCCCGACGACCCAGCCGGACTTGAGCAGCCGGAAGCAGAACGACTGGTGCATCTCGTCCGGGCGGGAGTACAGCGCGACCTGCTCCGGGTCGGCCAGGCAGACCTCGCCGACCAGCATGGTCTCGGGGTACTCGTCGCAGATCGACCGCCAGCGCCGCCAGACGTCGTGCACCTCGGGCTGGTTCCAGGTCATCGCCTGCTCCGGCCCGTGCCCGAACAGGGTGGGGGAGTAGACGCCCGGGTTGTCGCGCAGGCCGGCGTCCTTGAACAGGCCGTAGGCGACGTCGACCCGGAAGCCGCTGACCCCGCGGTCCAGCCAGAAGCGCAGCGTCCGCTCGAAGTCCGCGCCCACCGCCGGGTCGCGCCAGTTCAGGTCCGGCTGCTCCGGGGCGAACAGGTGCAGGTACCACCGGCCGTCCGGGGTGCGCGACCACGCCGGCCCGCCGAACAGCGAGCGCCAGTTGTTCGGCGGCTGCTCCGACGGCGGCGCGAAGTGGTAGCGCCCGGCCTCGGGGCAGTCGGGGTCGGCCAGCGCCGCCTGGAACCACGGGTGCTGATCGGAGGTGTGGTTCGGGACGACGTCCAGGACGACGCGCAGCCCCAGCTGGCGGGCGTCGGCGACCAGGGCCTCCAGGTCGGCGACGTCGCCGTAGTCCGGGTCGACCGCGCGGTAGTCGCTGATGTCGTACCCGCCGTCCGCGCCGCCGGAGGGGTAGTGCGGGTTGATCCACAGCGCGTCGACGCCCAGCCAGGACAGGTAGGGCAGCCGGGACCGCAGGCCGGCCAGGTCACCGATGCCGTCGCCGTTGCTGTCGGCGAAGGAGCGCAGGTAGACCTGGTAGACCACGGCCGAGCGCCACCAGGGGTCGGTCGCGACCTCGGGGGTGAGCCCGTGCCGGGGAGAGGTCCGCGCCGTTGCGAGCCGAGCTGCCATGCACCGATCATCGGCAGCCGCCCGCCGCGCCTGTTGTGGCGCCGGTCACGAACATCGGCCGGGAAGTTCGGCGGTTCTCGACAAGGCAGTGCGCGACCGACCCCTGGACCCGCAGCTCCTCCCGCCGCCCGTCGGCATGATCACCACGGGCTGAGCGCGGTCACCCGGCCCGGGTGACCGCGCTCAGTCCGTTCTCGATGCCGGCGGCACCGGATCAGAACTGGCCGGAGTCCTGCTGGAACTCGGGGCGGCCCTGCAGCCGGAGGGGGAGCCGAGCCCGGTGCCGACTGGCGCTCTCCGTTCGGGGGTGAGTGGCTGTCGGCGCCCAGCCTGCTCAGCGGCGGGCGGCCCCGGAGAGCCGAACGCCCCGGACCCGCGGGCCGCTGGTCAGCTGCCTGACGTGGCGTCCAGCAGCACCGCGGGGCGCCAGCCGCGCAGCGAGCTCACCAGCGCCAGTTCCTCGGCCGCGGCCAGGTCCGCGAGGTGCAGCACCCGCTCGCGCAGCACGCCGGCGTCCAGCAGTCGGCCGCGCTCCACCCCGGGCAGGCAGCCGACGTCGACCGGTGGGGTCCACCAGCTGCCCCCGATCCGCACGGCCAGCGACGCGACCGTCGTCTCGGTGACCTCGCCGCGCTCGTTGACCAGCACCACGTCGTCGGCCTCCGGGTGCCGCGCCGCCCGCGCGGTGTACACGTCGCGCCGGGTGGTCTTGTGCTGCAGCCAGCGGCTCGCGGAGTCGACCGGCTCGGGGTCGACCACCAGCCGTACCGGACCGGACGGCGCGGCCGGCAGGTCCGCGAGCTCCACGGTGACCACGCCGGCCCGGTCCAGCAGCAGCCGGACCCGGGCGCCCCTGTTCCGCCCGGCCACGGCGTCGGCGACCGCGGCGCGCACCCGGTCCGGTGCGCAGGCGAACCCGAGGAAGCCGGCCGAGTCGGCCAGCCGGGCCAGGTGGCGCTCCAGGTTGCGGACGCTCGTCCCGTCGAAGGCCATCGTCTCGAGAAGCTGGTGCTCCCCGGCCGGCTCGGTCAGCACCGCCGCCTTGGCCCGCACCTCGGCGCGCTCGGCCGCCGGGTCCGATCCCCAGGTGATCCCGCCGCCGACGCCGTAGACGGCCGCGCCGGTGCTGCGGTCGACGACCACCGTGCGGATGGCCACGTTGAACCGCGCGCGGAACGGCGCCCCCGGCGGGGCCACCAGGCCGACGGCGCCGCAGTACACCCCGCGGGGTGCGGGCTCCAGGTCGGCGATCAGCTGCATCGTGCGCCGCTTCGGCGCGCCCGTGACGGAACCGCACGGGAAGAGCGCGCGCAGGACGTCGACCAGTCCGACGTCCGGCCGGGTGCGCCCGGTGACCTCGGAGGTCAGCTGCCAGACCGTGGGGTAGCGCTCCAGCGCGAACAGCTCCGGCACCGCCACGCTGCCCACCTCGGCCACCTGTGCGACGTCGTTGCGCAGCAGGTCGACGATCATCAGGTTCTCCGCCTGCTCCTTGGCGCTGGCCCGCAGCTCGGCGGCCTGCGCGGCGTCCTCGGCGGTGTTCCGGCCCCGGGCTGCGGTGCCCTTCATCGGGCGGGTGCGCAGCCGGGCGCCGTCCCACTCGAAGAACAGCTCCGGGCTGGCGCTGGCCACCGCGAACCGGCCGAGGTCCAGGAAGGCGTTGTGGGCCCCGCGCTGCGCCAGGGCGAGGTCGGCGTAGAGCCGCTCGGGGTCGCCGACGTCGCGGGCCCGCAGCCGGTCGGTGAGGTTGCACTGGTACGTCTCGCCGGCGGCGATGTGCTCGCGGACGGCGGCCACCGCGCGGGCGTGCTCCGCGTCGGACCAGTCCGGCGTCCAGCGCACCGGCGGCCGCTCCCGGGGGGACGGCGCGACCGGCGGCACCTCCTCGGGCGCACCGCAGAGACCGAACCAGGCCAGCGGCAGCCCGTCGCCGGCGGGCGGGGCGACCGGCAGGGCGGGATCCAGCCCGGCGGCCGCCTCGTAGGCCAGGTAGCCGAACGCCCAGCTCCCGGCCGCCGTCGCCCGCTCCACCTCGGCCAGCACACCGGCCACCTGGTCGACGCGCTCGGCGACCAGCACCCGGTCCGGGGGCGGGCAGCGCAGCGCGGTGCCGGCGACCAGGTCGTCGAACCGGGCGCCCGGCGCGGTCGCGGTCACGGCAGCCCCCTCCGACGTCGGTGTCCCGGTGATCCTCGCCCACCGGTCCCGGACGGCGGGACCGGGGCGCCGGGACGGTTGCTCGGAGGGGTCGGCCACGACTCCGGCGTGCGACGATGGCTGTCGTGGCGCACCCCTCTGCCTCGGCCGGCGCACTGCTGCGGCACGTGCGGACCGGGCGGGCGCGGAGCCGGGCGGAGCTCGTCGCCCTCACCGGGGCAGCCCGCAACACGGTGAGCGCGCGGGTCGACCAGTTGATCGCCGCCAACCTGCTGGAGGAGGGCGGCCGCGGCTGGTCCACCGGTGGGCGGCCGCCCACCCTGCTGCGCTTCAACAGCCGCGCCGGGTGCGTGCTCGCCGTCGATCTCGGTGTCACCAGCGTCGACGTGGCGGTCACCGACCTGTCCGCGCAGATCCTGGCCACCGTCGGGCACCCGATCGACATCGGCGAGGGGCCCGGGCCGGTGCTGGCCGAGGTCGACCGGCTGGCGCAGCAGGTGCTGGCGGAGGCCGGGCTGACCACCGGGGACGTCTGCGCGATCGGCATCGGGGTGCCCGGACCGGTCGAGTTCTCCACCGGTCGGCCGGTGCACCCGCCGATCATGCCCGGCTGGCACGACTTCTCCATCCCCGGCGCCTTCGCCCGCTACGGCTGCCCCGTCTTCGCCGACAACGACGTCAACGTCATGGCGCTGGGGGAGATGGGCATCGCCGGGTCCGACGAGGACGTGCTGGTCGTCAAGGTCGGCACCGGCATCGGCTGCGGCATCGTCGTCGACGGCCAGATCTACCGCGGGGCGCAGGGCAGCGCCGGGGACATCGGGCACATCTCGGTGGCCCCGCCGCGCGGGCGTTCGGTGCTGTGCCGCTGTGGCAACGAGAACTGCCTGGAGGCGATCGCCGGCGGTGGGGCGCTGCTGCGGGACGCGATCGCCGCCGGTCTGCCGGCCACCACGACCCGGGAGCTGGTGCAGTTGGCGGCCCACGGCGACGGGCCGGCGCTGGAGCTGGTGCGCAACGCCGGGCGGACGATCGGCACGGTGCTGGCCAGCCTGGTCAACTTCTTCAACCCGCACCGGATCGTGATGACCGGCGGGGTGGCGCAGGCCGGGCCGCCGTTGCTGGCCGGGATCCGGGAGGCGGTGTACGGCCGGTCGCTGCCGCTTGCCGCCCGCGCGCTGGAGATCACCGTCAGCGACGCCCCGGACCTCTCCGGCCGGCTGGGTGCGGCGCTGATGGCCATCGAGGGCTTCCTCGACGAGGACTCGGTCTACGAGGCGGCCCGCAGCGACATCCCGGTGGCCGGCCTCCCGGTGCCGGCAGCCGGCGCCCCCTCCGCGCGCTGAGCCCTGCCCGCTGGGCCCCACCCGCAGCGCCGAGTCGCCGAGCGCTGTGCGCTCGGTGCCCGCCCCACACCGGGAACGGGCGGTGAGCGCACGGTGCTCACGCTGGCGCCGCTCGTTCCTGACGAGGCCCACCCCGGCGGCGCTCACCCGGGAGTGGTCGTACCTGGCCGCCATCGGGTTGCGGTTCGGTAACGCGCCACCGCGGCCTTGACCCCTTTGTGACGCCGACCATAGTCTCCTGCTGCGCGTACTTCTGTTCACCGTTGAGCAAAAGTAAGGAGACAGTTCGATGGCCGTCGTCCCGTTCCCCGCTCCGGGGGCGCCCGCGTGAGCGCGCCCGCCGCGCCGCCGCGGACTCCGTTGCTGGAGATGCGCGGCATCGTCAAGCAGTTCCCCGGCGTCCGGGCCCTGGACGGCGTCGATCTCGACGTCCGCGCCGGTGAGGTGCACTGCCTGCTCGGCCAGAACGGCGCCGGCAAGTCGACGCTGATCAAGGTGCTGGCCGGAGCCCACCAGCCCGATGAGGGCGAGATCCGCTGGGACGGCCACCCGGTCACCCTCGGCGACCCACAGGCGGCGATGACCCGGGGGATCGCGACGATCTACCAGGAGCTCGACCTGGTCGCCGGCCTGACCGTCGCCGACAACGTCTTCCTCGGCCGGGAGCGCTCCCGGCTGGGCCTCACCCGGCCGGCCCAGGCCAACCGGGCCGCCGGTGAGCTGCTCGCCCGGCTCGGGCATCCGGAGATCCGGCCCACCGCCGAGGTCGGCTCGCTGTCCGCGGCGGCCCAGCAGATGGTCAGCATGGCCCGGGCGCTGTCCCAGGACGCCCGGCTGATCGTCATGGACGAGCCCTCCGCCGTCCTGGACGGCGAGGAGGTCGACCACCTGTTCCAGGTCGTCCGCGACCTCACCGCCGACGGCGTCGCCGTCGTCTACATCTCCCACCGGCTGGAGGAGATCCGCGAGATCGGCGACCGGATCACCGTGCTCAAGGACGGCCGCACGGTCGCCACCGGGCTGCCGGCGCGGGAGACCTCCACCAACGAGGTCATCACGCTGATGACCGGCCGCACCATCGAGTACGTCTTCCCGGAGCGCCGCGAGTCCGCCGGCCGGTCCGCCGAGCCGGTGCTGGAGGTGCGTGACCTCTCGCTCGCCGGCCATTTCAGCGACGTCTCCTTCGCCGTCCGGCCGGGGGAGGTGCTCGGCCTGGCCGGGCTCGTCGGCTCGGGCCGGTCGGAGATCCTGGAGACCGTGTGCGGCGCCCGGCGGGCGACCAGCGGCACGGTGCACGTCGTCGGACGCCGGCTGCGGCCCGGCGACGTCGCGGCCGCTGTCGGCGCCGGGGTCGGGCTGGCCCCGGAGGAGCGCAAGAGCCAGGGCCTGCTCCTGGGCGAGCCGATCTACCGCAACATCACGCTGTCCAGCCTGGCCCGGTTCGCCCGCGGTGGGTTCCTGGGCGGGGGGCCGGAGCGGAAGGCCGCGCAGGAGCAGGCCGAGGCGCTGGACCTGCGGCCGATCGACGTCGACCGCGAGGTCCGCACCCTGTCCGGCGGCAACCAGCAGAAGGTGGTGCTGGCCCGCTGGCTGCTGCGGGACTGCGCCGTGCTGCTGCTCGACGAGCCCACCCGCGGCGTCGACGTCGGCGCGCGCTCGGAGATCTACGCGCTGATCCGGGGGCTGGCCGACCGCGGGGTCGCCGTGGTCGTCGTCTCCAGCGAGATCCCGGAGGTGCTCGGCCTGGCCGACGAGGTGCTGGTGATCGCCGACGGCGCCATCGTCGCCCGCCGCCCGGCCGGCGAGCTCGACGAGCACCAGGTGCTCGACATGGTCATGGAGGGAGCGGCCCCGGTTCCCGGTGCCGCACGCGAAGGGGATGTGGCGTGATGAGCGAGACCACCACTGCGGCACCGCCGTCCGGCAGCGGGGCCGGCGCCGAGAACGGAGGCCGCGGCAAGGGCCCGGGCCTGCTCGCCGGCCCGCTGGGGCGCAACCTCGGCCTGGTCGTGGCCCTGCTGGTGCTCTGCATCGTCGGCGCCCTCACCGCGCCCGGGCGCTTCGTCGACGTGGACAACGTGCTGACGATCCTGCGGGCGGCCGCCGTCGTCGGCGTGGTCAGCGTCGGGATGACCTTCGTGATCATCGGCGGCGGGATCGACCTGTCGGTGGGGGCGCTGGTCGCGCTCTCCTCGGTCTGGGCGACGACGCTCGCCACCCAGGCGATGGCCGAGGACTTCCACTGGATCGTCATGGTGTTCACCGCGATCGCGGTCGGCGCCGGCGCGGGGTTGATCAACGGGATCGTCATCGCGTACGGGAAACTCGTCGCCTTCATCGCCACCCTGGCGATGCTCGCCGCCGCCCGGGGCCTGGCGGAGATCATCGCCAACCGGCGGACCCAGATCGTGCAGGACCGCGGGTTCATCGAGTTCTTCGGCGGCGACGTCCTCGGCGTCCCCACCCTGGTGATCGTCTTCGCGCTGGTCGCCGCGGCCGGCTGGGTGCTGCTCAACCGCACCACCTTCGGCCGCCGCACCTTCGCCGTCGGCGGCAACGCCGAGGCCGCCCGGTTGGCCGGCATCCGGGTGCAGCGGCACACCGTGTGGCTGTACGTGCTCTCCGGGGTCACCTGCGGCATCGCCGCGGTGATGCTGATGGCCCGGACGACGGTCGGCAGCTCGACCCACGGCACGCTCCTGGAGCTGGACGCGATCGCCGCCGTGGTCATCGGCGGGACGCTGCTGGTCGGCGGCCGCGGCACGATCGTCGGCACCGTGCTGGGCGTGCTGATCTTCACCACGCTGGCCAACGTCTTCACGCTGAACAACCTCTCCAGCTCGGCGCAGGAGGTGGCCCGCGGCGTGATCATCGTGATCGCCGTGCTGCTGCAGCAGCGGCTGGCCGCCGGCGGGGCCCGGGGGCGCAAGAAGGCCCGCGGTGCCGGGGGCAGCGCAGCCGCCGCGACCGGCGGTCCCGCCGGCGCCCAGCCCGGTGCCTCCGGCGGCCGCCCGCCGGCGTGAGCCCCGAGCACACCCCTGACCCACGCCCCGGACCCACACCCCTGACCTCCGGCGGGCCACCCGGCCTGCCGGCGCACCACCCGACTCCCTGGCGACGCAGCCAGGGCGGCGATCTGCGAGGAGAGAACATGTCTGCAACGAAGCAGCGTCCGTACGGTCGCCTGCTGTCCACCGCCGTCTGCCTGGTCGGTGCCGGTGCCCTGGTGGCCGGCTGCACCAGCAACACCCCGGAGAGCTCCGGCTCCTCCGACGGCGGCAGCAACGTCGCCAGCTCCAACGACGAGACCGGCGAGACGGTGCGGATCGGCTTCTCCGCGCCGGCCGCCGACCACGGCTGGATGGCCGGCATCAGCACCGCCGCCCAGGCCGAGGCCGACCGGCGCGAGGACGTCGACCTGATCGTCGCCGAGGGCACCAACGACGTCAGCGCGCAGATCGCCCAGGTCGAGACCTTCATCAACGAGGGCGTCGACGCGATCGTGCTGCTGCCCTTCGACGGCGCGGCGCTCACCCCGGTCGCGCTGCGGGCGATGGAGGCCGGCATCCCGGTGATCAACGTCGACCGGGAGTTCTCCAGCCCGTTCGCCGCCCGGGCGACCATCCTGGGCGACAACTACGGCATGGGCGTCTCCGCCGGCACCTACATCTGCTCCCGGCTGGGCGACCAGCCCGACGCCGTGGTCGCCGAGATCGCCGGCATCGACTCGCTGCCGCTCACCCAGGAGCGCAGCCAGGGCTTCGCCGACGCGCTGGCCGACTGCGGCCTGGACGTCGACAACCGGGTGGCCGCGGAGTTCACCCCGGAGTCCGGCGAGGAGGCGGCGGCGAACCTGCTGCAGGCCGCCCCGCAGATCGACGCCCTCTGGAACCACGACGACGACCAGGGCGTCGGCGTGCTGGCCGCGATCGACAACGCCGGCCGCGACGAGTTCTTCATGGTCGGCGGCGCCGGTTCGGCGAACGCCATGCGGGAGATCCAGTCCGGTGACTCGGTGCTGGAGGCGACCGTCATCTACCCGGCCACCCAGGCCGCCGACGGCATCTCGCTGGCCCGGCTGATCGCCCAGGACAAGAGCCTGTCCGACCTCGTCTCGCACGAGGTGCCGCGGCAGATCGTGCTCAACGCCCCGGTCGTCACCGCGGACAACGTGGAGGAGTACCTCGACACCGCGTTCGAGTCCTGATCGCCCCGGGGCGCCGGTGACCTGCTCACCGGCGCCCCGGTCCTCTCCCTGGAGCCCCGGATGACCTCTGCTGCCCGGCCGGCGCTGCGCGTCGGCCTCATCGGCTACGCCTTCATGGGCGCCGCCCACTCCCACGCGTGGCGCACGGCGCCCCGCTTCTTCGACCTCCCGCTCACCCCCGAGCTGACCGTGCTCGCCGGCCGGGACCCCGCGGCGCTGTCCGCGGCCGCCGACCGGCTGGGCTGGGCCGGCACCGAGACCGACTGGCACCGGCTGCTCGAGCGCGACGACGTCGACCTGGTCGACATCTGCACCCCCGGTGACACCCACGCCGAGATGGCGATCGCCGCGCTGGCCGCCGGCAAGCACGTGCTGTGCGAGAAGCCGCTGGCCAACACCGTCGCCGAGGCCGAGGCCATGGCCGCCGCGGCCGAGCGGGCCGCCGCCTCCGGCGTCCGCGCGATGGTCGGCTTCACCTACCGCCGGGTGCCCGCGATCGCCTTCGCCCGCCGGCTGGTCGCCGACGGGCGGCTCGGGGAGATCCGGCACGTGCGTGCCCAGTACCTGCAGGACTGGATCGCCGACCCCGCGGCCCCGATGTCCTGGCGGCTGCAGAAGGAGAAGGCCGGATCCGGCGCGCTGGGCGACATCGGCGCGCACGTCGTCGACCTCACCCAGTTCATCACCGGTGAGCGGCTCACCGGCGTCAGCGCCGTGCTGGAGACCTTCGTCCGCAAGCGCCCGCTGCCGGCGGTCAGCGGCAAGCTCGGCGGCGTCGGGGGGGAGGGCATGGGCGAGGTCACCGTGGACGACGCCGCGGTGTTCCTCGGCCGGTTCACCGGAGGAGCGCTGGCCACCTTCGAGGCGACCCGCTTCGCGCTGGGTCGCAAGAACGCCATCCGGATCGAGGTCAACGGCTCGGCCGGCAGCCTGGCCTTCGACTTCGAGGACATGAACGTCCTGCACTTCTTCGACGGCGCCGAGCCGGCGGCCACCGCGGGCTTCCGCCGGATCGTGGTCACCGAGCCCGAGCACCCCTACGTCGACGCCTGGTGGCCGGCCGGGCACGGGCTGGGCTACGAGCACGGCTTCACCCACCAGGTCGTCGACCTGGTCACCGCGCTGGCCGCCGGCGAGCAGCCGACGCCGTCGTTCGCCGACGGGCTGCAGGTGCAGCGGGTGCTCGACGCCGTGCAGCGCAGCGCCGCCGACCGCTCGACCTGGACCGAGATCCCCACCGACCACCCGGGAGAGAACTGATGCCCCGCCCCGTCACCCTGTTCACCGGCCAGTGGGCCGACCTGCCGTTCGAGGAGGTGTGCCGCCTCGCCTCGGGCTGGGGGTACGACGGCCTGGAGATCGCCTGCTGGGGTGACCACCTCGACGTCGCCCGGGCCGCCGAGGACGACTCCTACGTGCGTGACCGGCTCGACCTGCTGGAGCGGCACGGCCTGTCGGTGTTCGCGATCTCCAACCACCTCAACGGCCAGGCCGTCTGCGACGACCCCATCGACGAGCGGCACCGCGGCATGGTGCACCCCCGGGTGTGGGGCGACGGCGACCCCGAGGGCGTGCGGCAGCGGGCGGCGGAGGAGATGAAGCTGACCGCCCGGGCCGCGCGGGCGCTCGGTGTGGACGTCGTCGTCGGGTTCACCGGGTCGAAGATCTGGAAGACCGTGGCGATGTTCCCGCCGGTGCCCGAGTCGATGATCGACGACGGCTACGCCGACTTCGCCGCCCGCTGGAACCCGATCCTGGACGTGTTCGACGAGGTCGGGGTGAAGTTCGCGCACGAGGTGCACCCCTCGGAGATCGCCTACGACTACTGGACGACGGTCCGCGCGCTGGAGGCCATCGGCCACCGCGAGGCCTTCGGGCTGAACTGGGACCCGTCGCACTTCGTGTGGCAGGACCTGGACCCGGTCGGTTTCCTCTGGGACTTCAGGGACCGGATCTACCACGTCGACTGCAAGGACGCGAAGCGCCAGGTGGGCAACGGCCGCAACGGCCGGATGGGGTCGCACCTGCCCTGGGCCGACCCGCGGCGCGGCTGGGACTTCGTCTCCACCGGCCACGGTGACGTGCCGTGGGAGGCGTGCTTCCGGATGCTCAACACGATCGGCTACGCCGGCCCCATCTCGGTGGAGTGGGAGGACGCCGGGATGGACCGGCTGGTGGGTGCGCCGGAGGCGCTGGCGTTCGTCCGCCGGCTCGCCTTCGACCCGCCGGCCGCGGCCTTCGACTCGGCGTTCGCGAGCGGGAACTGAGCCGTCCGTGCCCCCGGTCCCCGCGTGGACCGGGGGCACAGATCTAGCCTCGGCGGCGTGACGACCGAAGGAGCGCCCCTGCCCGCACCGGTCACCCGGGCGGAGGTCGAGGCGGCCGGCGTCCGGCTCGGCGGGCGGGTGCGGCGCACCCCCACCGTCGAGTGGGAGGTGCCGCTGGCCGGCGGCCGGCTGCCGGTGGTGCTCAAGCTGGAGCAGCTGCAGCACACCGGGTCGTTCAAGGCCCGCGGCGCGCTCAACCGCCTCCTCGCCGCGGACCGGCTGCCGGAGCTGGTGGTCACCGCGTCGGGCGGCAACCACGGGCTGGCCGTGGCGCACGCCGCCCGCGAGCTCGGCGTCCCGGCGGAGGTGTACGTGCCCGAGACCGCACCGCCGGTGAAGATCGCCGGCATCCGGCAGCGCGGTGCCACCACGGTGCTGGCCGGCGCCTCCTACGCCGAGGCCGCCGCGGCCAGCAGCGCCCGGGCCTCGGCGCCGGGCGCGCTGTACGTGCACGCCTACGACGACCGGGACGTCGTCGCCGGGCAGGGCACCGTCGCCCGCGAGCTGGCCGAGCAGGCCCCGGACCTGGACACCGTGCTGGTGGCCACCGGCGGTGGCGGGCTGATCGGCGGGATCGCGGCCTGGTACGCCGGCTCGGTCCGGGTCGTGTCGGTCGAGACGCACGGGACCGCGACCATGTCGGCCGCGCTGGCCGCCGGGCACCCGGTCGACGTCGAGGTCTCCGGGCCGGCCGCCGACTCCCTCGGCGCCCGGCGGGTCGGCGGGCACGGGTTCAGCACCGCCCTGGCCACTGGCGTGCGGTCGGTGCTCGTCGACGTCGATGCGGTCCGCGCCGCCCGGCACCTGCTCTGGCAGGACCTGCACGTCGCCGCCGAGCCCGGCGGGGCGACCGCGCTCGCAGCCCTGCTCAGCGGCGCCTACGTGCCGGCGGCGGGGGAGCGGGTCGGCGTCGTCGTCTGCGGCGCCAACGCCGACCCGGCCGACCTGGGCACCGGCGGCTGAGCCGGCCGCGCGACCTGCTGCCCGCCGGCTCAGCCGGCGACGTACCGCTCGAACCAGTCGTTGCGGAAGGCCCCGCGCGGGTCCAGCCGCTCGACGAGGGCGAGGAAGTCGCGGTGCCGGGGGTACCGGGTGGCGATCGTCGCGGCGTCGGCGAGGAAGAGCTTGCCCCAGTGCGGTCGCGGGCCGAACGGCTCCAGAGCGCCCTCCAGGTGCACCAGCAGCTCCTGGACCGCGGCCTGGTCGGGCAGCCAGGTGAAGTGCAGGGCCACGCTGGGCTCGTCGTACGCGGTGCTCATCCAGAGGTCGTCGGCGGCGACGGTGCGGATCTCGCAGGTCTGCAGCAGCGGCCGGATCCGGTCGCCGAGCGAGCGCAGCGCGTCGATCGCCGCCACCGCGTGCCGGTGCGGCACGAGGAACTCCGACTGGATCTCGTCGCCGTTGCTCGGGGTGAAGCCCATCCGGAAGTGCGGGAGCCGGTCCGACCACAGCCCGGGCACACCCTGCTGCACGGTGGCCGGGCCGGACGGCAGCCCGGGGATCGGGTGGCGTTCGCCGTCGGCCTCCCGCGCGCCGAACAGGTCACCGGCCGGGCCCTCGCCGGCGTCGGTGCGGGACTTCACCCAGACCATGTCCACCGCCTCGCCGAAGAGGGTGAAGACGCTGACGCTGTACCCGGCCGAGACGACCTCGTCGAACCGGTCGGCCAGCGTCGACCACGACAGCCCCTCGAACACCCGCTGCTGCACCTCGAAGGCCGGTTCGACGTCCAGCGTGACCCGGGTGACCGCGCCCAGCGCGCCCAGCCCGACGACCATGCCGGGGAAGCCGGCGGCACCGCGCGCTGCCCGCACCACCTCGCCGGTCGAGGTCACCACCTCCAGCCCGGCGACCGCGCCGGCGAGGTTCCGGTTGGCCACGCCCGAGCCGTGGGTGGCGGTGGCCACCGCACCGGCCACCGAGATGTGCGGGAGCGAGGCCAGGTTGTGCAGCGCCAGCCCCTGCTCGCGCAGCACCTCGGTGAGCTGGCCGTAGCGGACGCCGCCGTCGACGGTGACGGTGCGGCGGTCGGGCGAGACGGCGACGCTGCCGGTCACCGCCTCGAGGGAGAGCAGCTCGGTGGAGTCGGCGACGCCGGTGAAGGAGTGCCGGGAGCCGAGGACACGCACGCGGGACGCGGCGGCGACGATCTCCTGCACCTGCTCGACGCTGCTGGGGCGGTGGAGCCGGGTCGCGCCGTAGGTGTAGTTGCCGGCCCAGTTGCGGGCCGCGGTCAGTTCCGCCGTCTCGGTCACGCCCCAGTGTCCCGCGCCGGCCGGGAAAGGGCTCGCGCCCCACCAGCGACCGGTGCAGACTCCCCGCCGTGCGCGCGGACCGGGCGCGGCAGGGCGGGGAGGACGCGTGGCGGACCTGGGACGTCGGCCTCCTCGCGCTCGCCGGCTTCCTGGCCGGTGAGACGGTCCATGAGGACCCCCGGATCTGGGAGATCGGCCCGGAGGTGCAGCGCGCGTCGGCTGCGGCCGTCGAGTGCTGGGCGGCCGCCGTGGGCGACACCGCGTACCCGACGAGCTCGCCGCGGGGGCCGCGATGGCCCTCGAGCAGTTCAGCCCGGACCTGGGCGCGGGGAGCGGGGCCACCGGGGACGGGCCGGCGGGAGGCTGACCGCACGTCCGGGCGCCGGGCCGCGCCGGCGGCCCGGGTCTGGTTCACTTCCGTTGAACGTTGAACCGGATGGGCTCCGGGCCCACCGGACCACCATCTGGAGGACCCGTGTACCTCGGCGTCGACAGCTTCGTCTCGGCCGTCACCGACCCCTCGACCGAGCGCCTGATCGGCCCCGAGGAGCGGATCGAGCACCTGCTGGAGGAGATCGCCCTCGCCGACCAGGTGGGCCTGTACTCCTTCGGCATCGGCGAGCACCACCGCCCGGAGTACTACGACTCCGCGCCGCCGGTCATCCTCGCCGCCGCGGCGGCCCGCACCTCGCGGATCCGGCTGGGCAGCGCGGTCGCCGTGCTCAGCGCCGCCGACCCGGTCCGGGTGTTCCAGCAGTTCGCCACCCTCGACCTGATCGCCAAGGGGCGCATCGACCTGGTGGTCGGGCGCGGCTCCTTCACCGAGGCCTTCCCGCTGTTCGGGCTCAGCCTCGCCGACTACGACGAGCTGTTCAGCGAGAAGCTGGACCTGCTGCTGCAGATCCGCGAGTCCGAGCACGTGACCTGGTCGGGCCGGCACCGCCCGCCGCTGACCGGCCAGGGCGTCTACCCGCGCCCGCTGCAGGACCCGCTGCCGATCTGGGTCGGCGTCGGCGGCACGCCGGAGTCCTTCGTCCGGGCCGGCCTGCTCGGGCTGCCGTTGATGGTGGCGATCATCGGTGGCGAGCCGCGGCAGTTCGCGCCGCTGGTCGACCTCTACCGCCGGGCCGGCGCCCAGGCCGGGCACGCGCCGGAGACCCTCCAGGTGGGCCTGCACGTGTTCGGCTTCGTCGCCGAGAGCACCCAGGTGGCCGCGGACACCATCTACCCGGGGTGGCACCAGATGTTCACCGCGGTCTCCCGCGAGCGCGGCTTCCCCCCGCCCACCCGCGCCCAGTTCGACGCCACCAGCGGGCCGAACGGCGCCTTCTTCATGGGCGACCCGCAGACCGTGGCCGACAAGCTGGTCCGGGTCTCCGAGCAGCTGGGCGGGGTGCAGCGGATCTCGCTGCAGATGACCAACCCGCGCCTGGCGCACGCCGACCTGCTGCGCGGCATCGAGCTGCTGGGCACCGAGGTCGCGCCGCGGGTCGCCGGCGCCTGAGCCGGCGCCTCGTGGCGCCGGTCCGGCTGCTCGGGCGTGCTGGGCTGCCTGCAACGCGGTAGGGGGCCAGCGGGTGGGCTCAGCCCCCGGGCAGCAGGGCGCGGACGGCGTCGAGGGTGTCGGCCTCGGCCGGCGTCTTGTCCGGCCGGTACCGCACCACCCGGGCGAAGCGCAGCGCGACGCCGCCGGGGTAGCGCGGGCTGCGCTGGGCGCCGTCGACGGCGATCTCCACGACCAGCTCCGGGCGCAGCCGCACGCCCCAGTCGGCCTGCTCCAGGGCGGAGTCGGGGAAGGTGCGGGTCTGCCAGGCGAGCAGCTCGTCGGTCATGCCCTTGAACGTCTTGCCGACCATCACCGGCTCACCGCCGTCGGGGTCGCGGGCGCCGAGGTGGATGTTGGACAGGGTGCCCGTGCGCCGGCCGTACCCCCACTCCGCGCCGAGCACCACCAGGTCCAGGGTGTGCACCGGCTTCACCTTCTGCCAGGCCCGGCCGCGGCGGCCGGCGGCGTAGGGGGCGTCCAGCGCCTTGACCACCACGCCCTCGTGGCCGCTGGCCAGCGCGTCGTCGAGCAGCGCCGCGGCCTGGCCGGCGGTGGGCCGCCGGACGCCGGGCATCCGCAGCGCCGCCTGGGCGTCGTCGGCCAGCAGCCCGGCCAGCGCGTCGAGCCGCTCGGCCAGCGGTGCGTCGAGCAGGTCCCGGCCGTCCAGGTGCAGCAGGTCGAAGAAGAACGGGCTCAGCAGCACCCCGGCGTCCGGCGCGTCGCTGCCGAAGCGGCTCATCGTGTCCTGGAAGGCGCGCGGCCGGCCGTCGTCGTCCAGCGCGAGGGTCTCGCCGTCGAGCACGCAGGTGCGGCAGGGGAGGGCGCGCACCCGCTCGACCAGCTCGGGCACCCCGTCGGTGACCTCGCGCAGCGTCCGGGTCCACACCCGCACCTGCTCGCCGTCGCGGTGCACCTGGATGCGCGCGCCGTCGAGCTTGTACTCCACGGTGACCTCGCTGCCCAGGTCGGCCAGCGCCGCCTCCAGCGACGAGCCGGGGCTGGCCAGCATCGGCCGCACCGGGCGGCCGACCCGCAGCCGTTCGGCGTCCAGCGCATCCACCCCGCCGGTCAGCGCCGCGTCCGCCGTCCCCGGCAGGCTGCCGGACAGCATGAACGCCCGGCGCACGCCCGCGGCCGGGACGTCGGCCGCGGCGGCGATCGCGTCGAGCACCACCCCCTCCAGGGCACCCTGCCGCAGCTCGCCGGTCAGCAGCCGGACCAGGAACTGCTGCTCCGCCGCGGTCGCCGCACCCAGCAGGGCGGACAGGCCCGCGTCCCGCCGTGCTGCCGAGCCGGGGCCCGAGGTGGTGGCGAGCACCGCCAGCGCGGCGTCCACGTCGCCGACCGCCAGGGACGGCGCGTCCGCCGGGGCGCCGGTGAACCGGGACAAAGTCCGCCAGCCCACGCCGAGCCGGCCCTGGCGGGGCTCGCCGGCCAGCCAGGCGGTGACCGCGGCGACCTCGCCGGCGTCCGCCCGCCGCAGCAGGCCGGCGATCACGGTGGCCTTGGCGGTGCGCGAGCGGGTGGCCGCGACGGCGGCGGAGGCGGCGACGACGTCGGCGAGCAGCACGGCGCCATCGTCGCAGCCGGGCCGGCGGCGGACCGCGATTGTGCCGGGGTCCGGGCGGGCACCACCGGGGCGTGTCCGACATCCCTGCCGCCACCCCCTCCCGCGCCCCGGGGGTGCCGCCGACCCTGGTCGACGGCACCCGGTTGTGGGTCGACGCCCGGCTGCGGGCCCTCGTGCAGCGCCGCGCGGAGGCGGCGATCCTCCACCGGCTGGGCGGGGACGTGCCCGGTGGCCGGGCGCTGGAGCTGGGCACCGGCCGGCGCGGCACCGGCCTGCGGCTGGCGGTGGAGCGCTTCGGCGCCGAGCACGTCACCGGCATCGAGCTCTTCCCGGCCTCGGTGGAGGCCTCCCGCACGGCGACCCGCGACCTCGGCGACCGGGTCACCGTGCAGCAGGGCGACGCCACCGCGCTGACCCTGGACGACGCCTCGGTCGACGCGGTGTTCGGCTGGCACGTGCTGCACCACGTCGGTCCGTGGCGCGACGTCGTCCGGGAGGCGGCCCGGGTGCTGCGCCCCGGCGGACGGCTGTACTCCTGCGAGATGACCGCCCGGTTCATCGACAGCCGGCCGCTGCGGGCGGTCGCCCGGCACCCGGCCGACGGCGACCGGCCCACCCCGGAGGGGATCGCGAGCGCGTGCCGGGACGCCGGTCTCACCGTCCTCGCGCAGGAGACGAAGCTGGCCGGCTGCTGGACCGGGCTGGTCGCGGCCCGGTCGTGAGGGATCCGGACGCCCGCCCCGGCGCCACGCTGGGCGCCGCGCTGCGGCTGCTGGCCCGGCGGTGGCGCGCCGCCTACCTGGCGGCGCTGGTCGCGGCCTCGGTGAACGCCGTGCCCGACGTGCTCCGGCAGGTGCTGGTCTGGGACGACCCGCGGTACGCCGCCGCCCTCGCGGTCGACGTCGTCGGCTTCAGCACCGCGTTGATCGCGCAGCTGTGGGTGACCGGCGCGGTCGCCGGGCTGCCGGACGGCGGCCCGCTGCGGCTGGGCGGGGCGCTGGGCCGGGGCACGCGGACGGCGCTGGCCGCCGTCCGGCGGGCCCCGCTGACGGTGCTGGCCGGGGTGGTCGCCGGCGGTGCGGTCTCCGCGCTGCTCACCGTGCCGGCCTCGGTGGCCGCCCTCGGCCTGGACCGGGTGATCGGGCCGCTGGACTCCCCGGGGGTCGTCCCCTTCGCCGTCGCCACGGTCAGCGACTGGGTGGCCAGCACCGCCACCCTGCCGTTCCTGGCGGTCGTGCTGGTGCTCGTGGGCACCGGTTGGTCGGCAGCCCGACCGGGCACCAGCCGGACATGACTCGCGACTGGGACCTGACCCGCAAGACCATCGGCTCGCTGTCGGTGTGGCTCGGCACCGGTGCGCTGTTCGCGCCGCGAGCGATCACCGCCGTGCTCGGCGTCCGGGAGCAGGCCGCACGGGGCGACGTCGCGCTGCCGCTGCTGGTGCGCCTGATCGCGGCGCGGAACATCGCCATGGGCGCGGCGCTGCTGGTCACCCCCGCGCCGCAGGCCCGCCGGACGACGGAGGTGACCCTGCTGCTCACCGCGCTGGACGCGGCCGCCGTGCTGGTCGCCCGCCGGGGCCGGGACGTCGCCGACCGCAGCGCGGCGCTGTCGCTGGTCGTGCTGTCGCTCGCGGCGGCCGGCGCGGTGCGCTGGCACCGGAGCTGACCGCCCCCGACGCGGGGTCAGGCGGGCACGCCGTCGGGGTCGTCCGGGCCCTCGGGGTCGACGGTGGGTTCGACCGGCAGGTCGGGCTCCGGCGGGGCCGGCGGCAGGTCGTCCGGGGTGTCCGGCAGCAGCGGACCCGGGTCGTCCGGCACCGGCGCGTCCGGGTCCAGCGGCGGGTACTCCGGGTCGGCGGTCACAGCAGCCGGTCCAGGTCGTCGGGGCCCGGGCCGGTGCCGCCGGAGTCGCGGAGCGGAGAGGTCTCGGGCAGGTCGTCGTCCGGCGGCTCGGTCGCCACCGGACCCTCGGCGTAGAGGGTGTCGGGGTCCCTCGGGTCGATCTCGGTCATCCGCCTGCCCTACCCGCCCGGCCCGCGCTGACGCACCTCGCGCCGACGTGGGCCCCCTCGGCGACACTGCGGGGGTGGAGCGGGTCCTGCTGGTGCGGCGGGGTGGCGACGTCGTCGAGGCGCTGACCCCCGCCGGGGACGAGGTGTCGGCCACCCGGTTGCCGGCCGCGGAGCTGCCCTGCTTCGTGGCGGAGCGGGGCGAGTCGGTCCGCTGGACCTGGGACGACACCACGCGCTGGTACCCGGCGCTGCTGGAGGCCGGGGTGCGGGTGGCGCGCTGCACCGACCTGCGGCTGTGCCACGCCCTGCTGCGCCGGTCGCCGTTCGTCGACCAGGCACTGCTGGCCGGCCCGGACACCGCCGGCTGGGACGCCCTGCAGCCCGTCGTCGCCGCCGACCCCGCGCTCTTCCCCCTCGCCGACCCTGCCGACGCCCTCGACCCGGTCGCCGAGACCGCGCGCCAGCAGGCCGCCCTGGCCGCCTCGCCGCACCGCGGCCGGCTCGGTCTGCTGCTGGCCGCCGAGTCCTCCGGCGCGCTCGTCGCCGCGGAGATGACGCACGCCGGCCTGCCCTGGCGCAGCGACCTGCACGAGCAGCTGCTCACCGACCTGCTCGGGCCCCGGCCGCCGGGCGGCCGGCGCCCGGAGGTGCTGGAGCGGCTGGCCGGCCGGATCCGGGCCGCCCTGCGGGCGCCGGAGCTGAACCCGGACTCCCCGGGTGCCCTGCTCCGGGCTCTGCAGGCCGCGGGGCTCGCGGTCGAGGACACCCGCTCCTGGACGCTGGAGCAGCTCGACCACCCCGCCGTCCCGCCGGTGCTCGAGTACAAGAAGCTGTCCCGGCTGCTGGCCGCCAACGGCTGGAACTGGCTGGACACCTGGGTCCGCGACGGCCGGTTCCGCTCGGTCTTCGTCCCCGGCGGCGTGGTCACCGGTCGGTGGGCGTCCAACGGCGGCGGCGCGCTGTCGGTGCCCACCCAGGTGCGCCCCGCCGCGGTCGCCGACGAGGGGTGGCGCCTGGTCGTCGCCGACGTCGCCCAGCTGGAGCCGCGGGTGCTGGCCGGGATGAGCCGGGACGCCGCGATGGCCGAGGCGGCGCGCTCGGCGGACCTGTACGCCGGCATGGTCGCCAACGGCACGGTGGCCACCCGCGCCGAGGCGAAGGTCGGCATGCTCGGGGCGATGTACGGCGGCACCCGCGGTGAGAGTGGGCGGATGATGCCGCGGCTGACCCGCCGC
The DNA here is from genome assembly GCF_054050955.1 of Modestobacter sp. SYSU DS0290. Taxonomy (NCBI): domain Bacteria; kingdom Bacillati; phylum Actinomycetota; class Actinomycetes; order Geodermatophilales; family Geodermatophilaceae; genus Modestobacter; species Modestobacter sp. SYSU DS0290. Next base: position 30,951 of record NZ_JBJHAI010000011.1, on the reverse strand, counting down.
TACCCGCGGGCGATCGGGCTGGTCGAGGAGGCCGCCCGGGCGGGGGAGCGCGGCGAGGTGGTGCACACCCTGCTCGGCCGCGGCGCGCCGCTGCCCGCCGGTTCCTGGGCTGACCGGGCCGCCGACCCGGGGGAGCCGCCGGAGTCGGCAGGGTCGCGCGAGGACACCGACCGGCGCCGCCGCGCGTGGGGCCGGTTCACCCGCAACTTCGTCGTGCAGGGCACCGGCGCGGAGTGGGCGCTGTGCTGGCTGGCCGACCTGCGCAACCGGCTCTGGCGGCTGGGGGAGGGCGCCCTGACCGACCGCCCGCACCTGGTCTTCTTCCTGCACGACGAGGTGCTGGTGCACACCCCGGCGCAGCACGCCGACGACGTCGTCGCCGCGGTGCGGGCCTCGGCGGCGGAGGCCGGCCGCCTGCTGTTCGGGGACTTCCCGGTCGACTTCCCGCTCGACATCGCCGTCGTCGCGTCCTGGGCGGACGCGGACTGAGCCGGGGACGGAGCCGGCCCCGCGGCCGGTGACCGCGGGGCCCGCTCACGTCCGCGGCGATCCGGTCAGGCCAGATCCTCGTTGTGCGGCTCGATGCTCGCCGAGGGGTCCACGCCCTCGTCCGCGGCAGGCTGCACGCGGCCCTCGCCGGGCTGGGAACCGCTGCCGGCCGCGGTGTTGCGCGAGGACCGCTCCGGGTCGGTGACGTCGGTGGTGGTCGGCGCCTGGCCGATCCGCTTGGCCGCCTCGCCCGTGCCGGTCTCCTCGATCTCGTGCTCGCTCACGTGTCCTCCGTCCATGGATGCGGTCAGCTGCGTCCGGAGTCCTACCCGGGGCGCCGCCGACCACGCACCGATCGCGCACCCCGACCGGTTCCGAGGTCGACGGCCGGGCACGGCGAGTTCGCCCGGAGTTCAGCCGCACGCGCGCGTGCACGGTGGGACACGGCGCCTGCGCCGGGCAGGCTCGGCCCATGTCCGGCGCACCGACCGCGGGGGCGGTCCGCGGGAGGGCCGCGGGTTGAGGGTCCTGCAGGCGGCCAACTTCGTCTCGGCCACCTCCGGCGGGCTGCGCACCGCCCTCGACCACCTGGCCGAGGGGTACGCGGCGGCCGGTCACGAGGTGGTGCAGCTGGTGCCCGGTCCAGCGGACGCCGTCATCCGCACGAGCTGGGGCCGGCGGATCGTGCTGCGTGCCCCCGCCCTGGTCGTGGCGCCGGGGTACCGCGCCCTGCTCGGCCGCCGGCGCGTGCGGGCCGTCGTGGCGGAGCTGGCCCCGGACCTCGTCGAGGTGCACGACCGCGCCACCCTGCGCTGGTTGGGTCGCTGGGCGCGTGCCGCGGGCGTACCCGCGCTGACCGTCAGCCACGAGCGGCTCGACCGGTGGGTCCGGCAGTGGACCGGGCTGCCCGGTGCGGCGGTGGCCGACCGTGCCAACGCCGCCCTGGCCCGCGACTTCGACGCCGTCGTGTGCACGACCGAGTGGGCTGCCGAGGAGTTCCGCCGGATCGGCACGCCGCACCTGGCCGTCGTCCCGCTGGGCGTGGACACCGGCACGTTCGCCGCCCGCACCGGGGAGCGGCCCGAACCGACGGAGGAGGTGCAGCTGGTGATGGCCAGCCGGCTGTCCTGGGAGAAGCGCCCGGACCTGGCGGTGGCGGCGCTGCGCGAGCTCCGGCGCCGGGGAGTGCCGGCCCGGCTGGTCGTGGCGGGGGACGGGCCGCTGCTCCGGCCGCTGCAGGCGGCCACCCGGGGCCTGCCGGTCGAGTGGCTCGGGTTCGTCCGGGGCCGGGACCGGCTGGCGCAGGTGCTGGCCGACGCCGACGTCGCGCTGGCCCCCGGTCCCGTCGAGACCTTCGGCCTGGCCGCCCTGGAGGCGCTGGCGTGCGGCACCCCGGTGGTCGCCGCGTCCCGCTCGGCGCTGCCGTCGGTCCTCGGTCCGCGGGCCGGTCGTGCCGCGGCGGGCACCGGGGCGGCCTTCGCCGACGCGGTGCAGGACCTGACCCGGATCCCGGAGGGGGAACGGCGCCGGGCAGCCCGCGCCCGGGCCGAGGAGTACTCCTGGGCCGCGACGGTGGACGGGTTCCTGGCCGTGCACGCGTCTGCGCGGCGGGTGCGGTCATGACGCTCCTGGCCGCGCTGGGCGACAGCCTCTCCTGCGGGGAGGGCGTCGGCCTGCGCATCGAGCCGGAGTGCACCTGGGTGGGCCTGGTGTGCGCCGCGCTGCCGGGCGCGCGGCTCGTACCGCTGGCCACCGCCGGGGCCCGGGTGGCCGACGTCCGCGACCGGCAGCTGCCCCGGGTGCCCGGCGAGCTGGACCTGGCCACGGTGCTGGTGGGGCTCAACGACGTGGCCCGCGCCGGCTTCGACCCCGCGGCGGTGCGCGCCGGCCTGCTCGACGTCGTCACGGCCCTGCGGGCGCGGCGGGCCGAGGTGCTGCTCGGCCGGCTGCACGACCCGGCTGCGGTGCTGCGCGTCCCCGGGCCGGTGGCTCGCGCGGTCCGGGAGCGGACCGCGGTGGTCAACGCCGCGGTCGACACCGCGGCCGGGCTGCCCGGGGTGCACGTCGTCGACCTGGGCGCCGTGCCCGCGCTGGCCGGCACCGCCGGCTGGGCGGCCGACCGGGTGCATCCCAGCCGGGCCGGGCACCGCGGACTGGCCGCCGCGGCGGCCGAGGTGCTGCGCACGGCCGGGTGGACGCCGGACCGGGTGGCCGCGCCGGAGCCCGGCGGTGGCCCCACGGCCGGCGAGCGGGTCCGGTGGGCGCTCAGACACGGCCTGCCCTACGCCGTGGGGCACGCCCGGGAGCTGGGCGGCCCGGTCGCCTCAGCGGTCCTGCGCCGCGGCTGAACTCGGTGCCGGGCGGCCGGTCAGCCAGCGCGCGGCTGCGGTCCGGCCGGCCTGCAGCAGCTCGGCGGTGCGTCGGACGTCGCGCGGCCCGGTGGGCAGGGTCGCCAGCAGCCCGCCGGCCCACGCGTCGGCGACGTGCGGGAGGACCTCCACCCGCGGGTCGTCCAGCGCCTCGCGGACGGCGGCCCGGTTGGCCGCCGCCCGGGCCACGGTGAACGACTGCAGCACGGTGTCGAGCGCGCCGAACGCGCCCTCCACCGGGGCGACGTAGGCGCCACGACCGTCGGCCACCGGCAGGCCGCAGGCCAGCGCGGGCGCGACCTCGGAGGCGGCCGCGCAGACGTCCACCCGGCCGGTCACCGGGGCGAGCCCGCAGTCGAGGACCAGCACGCGGTCGTCCGGGCCGGCGACCGCCAGGGCGCCGGAGACGGGGACGCCGTCGACGATGCCGCCGTCGACGTGCAAGTGGCCGTCGGGCAGCCGGACCGGCCGGAACAGCCCGGGCAGTGCGGAGCTGGCCACCAGGGCGTCGCCCACCGCACCGGCGGCGTGCCGGGCGGCCGTGCCGCAGTCCAGGCAGGTGGTGGTGACCGTGACCGGCACCGACAGCTCGGCCAGGTCGTGTGCCGGCACGTGGGCGGCGATCATCCGGCGCAGCGGCCGGTCGTCCAGGAGCGCGCCACCGCGGCGCAGCGAGCGAGCCAGCCCGGCGGCGCGGGACCGCCAGCCCGGGCGGAGCACCCCGGTCAGGAGGGGGTCGCACCACAGCTCCGCGAGCTCGTCGGCGCGACCGGCATCGGGTCGTACGGCGAGGAAGGCGGCGTTGATCGCGCCGACGGAGGCGCCGTGCAGGTGGTCGACCTCGATCCCGGCGCCCAGGAGCGCCTGCAGCGCGCCGGCCTGGAACGCCCCGAGCGCGGCGCCGCCGCCGAGGACGACGTGGGTGCGCTGCGGCACGCGTGACCTCCTCCGGTGCGGGTGGACGGTCGACGGTACGCGCGCGCCGGGCCACCCCGGGGTGGCCCGCCGGGAGCGGACGGTTGGCGATGTCATCGAAATGCCATGTGCCGGGCGTGTGCTCTGCGGATGGGCCGGGAACGGGCTGTTGCGGACGACCACGCCGAACGAGCTGGAGGCTCCCGATGTCGCGGATCGACCGCATCGCCGAACCATGGGGCACGCGCACCCCGTACGGGCCGGGCGAGGACTGGCCGGTGCGGGTGGACACCCACCTGGCCGAGGGGGTCGCGGAGAGCGACGTCGACCGGTGGGTGCAGTCGGCGACGATCCTGCACTCCAACGGCGACGGGCTGGACATCGCGGTCAAGGACGGCGAGATCGTCGGCGTCCGGGGCCGTGCCGAGGACCGGGTCAACCACGGCCGGCTGGGCCCCAAGGACCTGTTCGGGTGGCAGGCGAACAAGTCACCGGACCGGTTGACCAGGCCGCTGATCCGGCGCGACGGCGAGCTGGTGGAGACCGACTGGGCCACCGCGATGGACGCGGTGGCCGGCCGCGCCAAGGAGCTGCTCGAGGAGCAGGGCCCCAGCGCGATCAGCTTCTACACGACCGGGCAGCTGTTCCTCGAGGAGTACTACACCCTCGGCCTGATCGCGCACGGCGGCATCGGCACCAACCACGTCGACGGCAACACCCGGCTCTGCACCGCCACCGCGGCCGCGGCGCTGAAGGAGTCCTTCGGCAGTGACGGGCAGCCGGGCTCGTACACCGACATCGACCACGCCGACGTCCTCGCGCTCTTCGGCCACAACATGGCCGAGACCCAGACCGTGCTGTGGACCCGGATCCTGGACCGGCTGGCCGGCCCGAACCCGCCGCAGGTGATCTGCGTCGACCCGCGCGAGACGCCGGTCGCCCGGGCGGCGACGGTGCACCTGGCGCCGCGGCCGGGCACCAACGTGATGCTGATGAACGCCCTGCTGCACGAGGTCATCGCCAACGGCTGGGTGGACGAGGAGTACGTCCAGGCGCACGCCGTGGGCTTCGCCGAGCTGCAGAAGCGGGTCGCCGACTACCCGCCGGAGGTCGCGGCCGAGGTGTGCGACGTCCCGGTCGAGCAGATCCGCGAGGCGGCCCGCATCCTGGGCACCGCCGAACGGCTGATGTCCAGCGTCCTGCAGGGCTTCTACCAGTCCCACCAGGCGTCCGCTGCGGCCACGCAGGTCAACAACCTGCACATCATCCGGGGCATGCTCGGCAGGCCCGGCTGCGGCCTGCTGCAGATGAACGGCCAGCCGACGGCGCAGAACACCCGGGAGTGCGGCGCCGACGGCGACCTGCCGGCCTTCCGCAACTGGTCCAACGAGGAGCACGTGAAGGACCTCGCAAAGGTCTGGAACCTCGACCCGATGCAGATCCCGCACTACTCGCCGCCCACGCACGCCATGCAGATGTTCCGGTACGCCGAGGAGGGCTCCATCCGGTTCATGTGGGTGCAGGCCACCAACCCGGCCGTCTCGCTGCCGGAGCTGGGCCGGATCCGCGAGGTCCTGGCCCAGGAGCGGCTGTTCCTCGTCGTCCAGGACATCTTCCTGTCCGAGACCGCCCAGCTCGCCGACGTCGTGCTCCCCGCCGCCACCTGGGGCGAGAAGACCGGCACCTTCACCAACGTCGACCGCACCGTGCACCTCTCGGACAAGGCGGTCGAGCCGCCGGGCGAGGCGCGGCCGGACCTGGACATCTTCATCGACTTCTCCCGCCGGATGGACCTGCGCGACAAGGACGGCCAGCCGCTGGTGAAGTGGGACGACCCGGAGGGGGCGTTCGAGGGCTGGAAGGAGTGCACCCGCGGCCGGCCGTGCGACTACACCGGCCTGAGCTACGACAAGCTCCGCGGGAGCAGCGGCATCCAGTGGCCGTGCAACGACGAGCACCCCGACGGCACCGAGCACATCTACGTCGACGGGCAGTTCTGGGCCGCCCCCGACTACTGCGAGAGCTACGGCCGGGACCTGGTCACCGGTGCACCGGTGTCGCAGACCGAGTACCGGGCGCTCAACCCGCACGGCAAGGCGGTGCTCAAGGCGGCCGAGTACCTGCCGCCCCACGAGATCGTGAGCCAGGACTTCCCCTTCCAGCTGATCACCGGCCGCACGCTGTACCACTTCCACACCCGGACGAAGACCGCCCGGGCCCCACAGCTGCAGAAGGCGGCGCCGGAGGTCTGGGTGGAGCTGTCGGCCAGCGACGCCGCCGACCGCGGCTGGAGCGAGGGCGACCTGCTGGAGATCAGCACCCCGCGCGGCCGGGTCGAGGCCCGGCTGCGGATCAGCGGCATCCGCCCCGGGGTGGCGTTCCTGCCCTTCCACTACGGCTACTGGGACGCACCCTCCGGGCACCAGCCGGACGGCGAGCGCGGCCGGGCCGCCAACGAGCTGACCATCACCGACTGGGACCCGGTCTCCAAGCAGCCGCTGTTCAAGTCCGCCGCTGCCCGGGTCGAGCGGCTCGAGAAGAGCGTCGGCCGTCCCTCGGTGGCCCCGACCACGACCGGATCGCGCCCGGTGACGGGCGACGTCCCGCCGACCGTGGGCGGCGCCGCCGCCGAGAGCACCGAACAGTTCGCGACCGTCACCGGAGGTGCACGATGAAGCTCGGCCTCGCCATCGAGGAGCTCCACCGCTCGGAGAACCACCTCGCCGGGGCGCTGCTGGCCGCCTCGGACCGGCACAAGACCGACCACGAGGTCTTCTACGTGGCCCGCGACATCGCCCGCTGGTCGCAGGACCACGTGCAGGCGCTCGCCGCGATCGGGCAGGACTACGACGTGCAGCTGGACCCCGAGCCGGAGGGCGACCCCAGCCTGCTCGCCACCCTCCGTCAGCGGGCGTCGGATGCGGTGGGCCGGCGGCCGGAGCCGGGGATGCTGCTGCTCGCCGACCTGCGGCACATCCACCGCGAGGCCGCCGGGGTGTCGCTGGACTGGGAGCTGCTCGCCCAGGCCGCCCAAGGGGCCAGGAAGCCCGAACTGCTCCAGCTGGCCCAGCGGTGCCACCCGGAGACGCTGCGGCAGATGCGCTGGGCCAACGCGAAGCTCAAGGAGTCCGCGACCCAGGCCCTGGTCAGCTGATGCCCGACCAGCACCTCGAGGCGGCTCCGCCGTCGACCCGGGTGGTCCTCCGCCCGCTGGCCACCCCGCTGCCGCTGGGGTTCCTGGCCCTCGCCCTGGCCACCACGGTGTTCAGCGCCGTCCAGCTGGGCTGGGTCGACCCGGACCAGGGGCGGATCGCCGCGATCACGGCGCTGGCGGCCACCCTGCCGCTGCAGCTGCTCGCCTCGGTCCTCGGGTTCCTCAGCCGCGACCCGGTCGCCGCCACCGGCATGGGCATCCTCAGCGGCACCTGGGCGGTCGCCGGCTTCACCACGCTGACGCTGCCGCCGGGCAGCACCAGCTCCGGGCTGGGCGTGTTGCTGTTCGTCGCCGGGCTGGCCATGCTCGTCCCGGCGGCGACGGCGGTCAGCAGCAAGGTGATGCCGGCGCTGGTGATGGCGGTCGCCGCAACCCGGTTCGTGACGACAGGCGTCTACGAGATGACCGGGTCGTCGGACTGGAAGGCGGTCGCCGGGTGGGTGGGCATCGCGCTGGCGGCGGTGGCGTTCTACACCGCCCTGGCGCTGGAGCTGGAGGGCGCGCACGAGAGGACGGTGCTGCCGGTCGGCCGGCGCGGTGCCGGCCGCTCGGCGATGGACGGGCAGGGGTCGCTGGACCCGGGTGCCCTGGCCGCGGAGGCCGGCGTCCGGCCGCAGTTGTGACCCCGGCCGCCGGCGCACCCGGGCACGGCCGGTGAGCGGGTTGAGCGACAGCCCGCTCGGGAACCTGGCCGACCGGGTGCGGGGGTCGCTGTGGCCCATCCCGTTCATCGGGATCCTGGTCGCCGTCGGCCTGGGCATCCTGCTGCCCACGGTCGACGGCTGGCTCGCCTTCGGCGACCACCCGCTGACCTTCGCCTTCGGCGGCGGGCCCGCCGCCGCCCGGGACCTGCTCTCGGCGATCGCCGGTTCGCTGATCTCGGTGACCGGGCTGGTCTTCTCCCTGACCGTGCTGGCGCTGCAGCTGAGCAGCAGCCAGTACTCACCGCGGCTGCTGCAGACGTTCGTCACCGACCGGGTCGTCCAGCTGACGCTCGCCCAGCTGGTGCTCACCTTCGTCTACGCCCTCACCGTGCTCCGCAGTGTGCGGACGGCGGACGCCACGACGGGCGAGTCGGCGTTCGTGCCACGGCTGTCCATCGCCCTGGCGTTCCTGCTGACCCTGGGCAGCGTCGTGGCGCTGGTGCTCTTCATCGGCCACCTGGCCTCGGTGCTCCGGGTCGAGACGATGCTCCGCGACGTCCACGACGAGTCCAGCAGCACGATCGCCCGGGAGCTGGGCGCGGGGAAGGAGCGCGGCCCGGCGGACACCGGGGGCGACAGCCCTGCGCGCGGCCGGGAGGTGCTGCTCACCGCCCGGTCCAGCGGCTTCCTGGTGGGGGTCGACGCCCGGGCGGCGGTGGCCGCCGCGACCGAGGCCGGCGCGGTCGTGGAGCTCGAGGTGCGGATGGGCGACTCGGTCGTGGAGGGCACGCCGGTGGCCCGGGCCCGGCTCGAACCCGGCGCGGACCCCGACGTCGAGGCGCTCACCGGCCGGCTGGACGACGCGCTCCGGCTGCACTTCGAGCGGTCGGCCAGCCGCGACGTCGCCTACGGCCTGCGCAAGGTCATCGACATCGCGCTACGGGCGCTCTCCCCGGGGATCAACGACCCGACGACGGCGGTGCACGCGCTGTCCCACGCCTCGGCCCTGCTGGGTCAGCTCGCGGTGCACCCGGCCGACGAGCGGGTCTTCCGGGACGAGGCGGGGGTCGTGCGGGTCGTCGTGCCGCCGTGGGACCTGCCGGCCCTGCTGCAGCTGGGCCTGGAGGAGCCGCTGCACTTCGCCGACGGCCAGCCCGCCGTGCTGCGCCGGATGGCCGGCCTGCTGCGCGAGGTCGCGTGGCGGGCCCGCGGCCGCGGCGTCGACGACCTGGTGCTCGGTTACGCCGACGCCGTCGCGGAGAGCGCGCGGCGGTCGACCCAGGTGCCCGAGGCGGAGACCCGGGCGTGGTGTGAACGGGTGGAGCAGGCCCTCGCCGGGGAGTGGCCCGCCGGTCGGCGCTGACCGGCGGGCGCCACCCCGGCCGTCGCGGCTCAGCCCTCCGAGGGCGTCTCGCCCGAGGGGTCCTCGTCCGGGTCCGGGAAGTCGTAGGTCGGCAGCGGGTCCTGGTCCTCCGCGGAGACCATCGCCTCGATGGTGACCTCGCCGGCCCGCTCGAAGGTGAAGGTCACCGGGATCGACTGCGACGAGCGCAGCTGGGTCTGCAGGTCGACCAGGGTGATCGCCGGCATCCCCTCCGCCCCGACGTAGACGTTGTCGTTGGCGTCGACCTGCAGCGAGATGTCGTCGCCGCCGGCGCTGCCGTCCGGGCCCGTGATCCGGGCGTCGGCGAAGTCGGGACCGCTCACGTCGACGAGGGTGTCGGCCTCGGTGCCGTCGTTCGCGATGCCCAGGAAGAGGGTGGCGTCCTCGCCCTCCTCGTAGACGCCGTCCAGCGGGTACTCCAGCTGCACCTGCAGCAGCGTGATGTTCTCGCTGGCGTCCTCGTCGGGGCCGACGGCGCCACCGGTGACCTCCAGCGACGAGGTCTCCCGGGGTGCGTCGTCGTCGTTCCCGCAGCCGGCGGCACCCAGCAGGGCGACGGCTGCGGCAGCGGCCGTGAGCGCTCGGCCCCGGGGTGCGCGGTTGGTGATGTGCACGGTCAGGTCTCACTCCTCCGGTCGGGAACGGCCGGTCCGGCCGTCCACGGGACTCGCCGTTCACTACCCGGACCTGCCCCGGTGAGAGCTCCCGCCCCCGATCCGTGAGCGGAATGTCATGCGTGCTGGCCAGGCGGGGCGGCGTGCGAGAGTCGGCCGGTGAGCGACCCCGGCCAGCCGCTGTCCTTCGGCGCCTTCCTGACCCCCGCCAACGCCGAGCCCGACCGCACCGTCGCCCTGGCCGTGCTGGCCGAACAGGTGGGGCTGGACCTGGTCACGTTCTCCGACCACCCGTACCAGCCCGCCTTCCTCGACACCTGGACGCTGCTCAGCTTCGTGGCGGCACGGACCAGCGCCGTCCGGCTGGCGGCGAACGTCACCAACCTGCCGCTGCGCCCCCCTGCGGTGCTGGCCCGGAGCGTGGCCGGCCTCGACCTGCTCAGCGGTGGCCGGGTGGAGCTCGGGCTGGGCGCCGGCGCCTTCTGGGACGCGATCGAGGCGATGGGCGGGCGCAGGCTCTCCGGCGGGCAGGCGGTGCAGGCGCTGGAGGAGGCGATCGAGGTGGTCCGCCAGACCTGGGACACCGGCGCGCGGGGCGGCGTGCGGGTGGAGGGGGAGTTCCACCGGGTGGTCGGTGCGAAGCGCGGTCCGGCGCCCGCGCACGACGTCGGCATCTGGCTGGGCGCCTACAAGCCGCGGATGCTCGCCCTCACCGGCCGCCGGGCCGACGGCTGGCTGCCGTCGCTGAGCTACCTGCAGCCCGGCGACCTGGCGCGTGGCAACGCGGTCATCGACGAGGCCGCCGTCGCGGCCGGCCGGTCGCCGGCGGACGTGCGCCGGCTGCTCAACGTCACCGGCACCTTCACCGCCACCGGTCGCGGACCGCTGCAGGGGCCCGCCGGACAGTGGGCCGAGGAGCTCGCCGAGCTCGCGCTGGAGCACCGGATCGGCACCTTCGTGCTGGGCAGCGACGACCCCGACGACCTGCGCCGGTTCGCCGCCGAGGTGGCGCCCGGAGTCCGGGAGCTGGTGGCCGCCGAGGGCCCCGGGCTCGACGACGAGACCCCCGCGGTCGCCGAGCCGGCGGCCCCGTCCGCGGTGGTGGGGGAGGCGGGGTTCCCCGTCGTCCCAACGCCCGACGACGGGACCCGGCGCAGCGACCGGCAGGTGTGGGACGAGTCGACCCGTCCCTCCGGCCCGGCGCCCACCCCGGGGCGCAGCTACACGCCGGACGAGCTGGCCCAGGGACAGCACCTGGTCGCCATCCACGACGGGCTGCGCGCCGAGCTGGCCCAGGTGCAGTCGCTGGTCGACCAGGTGGCCGCCGGCACGATGGACGTGGGGACGGCGCGGTCGCACATCAGCGTGATGACCATGCGGCAGAACAAGTGGACGCTGGGCACCTACTGCGAGGCCTACTGCCGGATCGTGACCACGCACCACACCATCGAGGACCAGTCGATGTTCCCGCACCTGCGCGCCGGTGACCCGCGGCTGGGCCCGGTCATCGACCGGCTGGAGCAGGAGCACTCCGCCATCCACGACGTGCTCGAGGCCGTCGACCGGGCGCTGGTGGAGTTCGTCTCCGCCCCCGACGGGATGGCCGGGCTGCGGGCCGCGGTCGACCTGCTCAGCGACACGTTGCTGTCCCACCTCGCCTACGAGGAGCGGGAGCTGGTCGAGCCGCTCGCCCGGCTCGGCATGCACTGAGCCCGGCGACCGGGCGACCGGGCACGGCGTGGCCCGGGGCGGGACGCCTGTGACGCGAGGGGCGTCACTCGACGAATCTGCCCGACCGGATTGTCACGAACTCACAACACACCTACGGTGGCTGAGTCCGGTCGGCCGTCCCGCTCCTCAGCGGCGGGGTCCGAGCGGGCGCCACCGACGTCCACCCCCGGGGATCCCGGTCCGGTGCGCCCGGTGGCCCGCCGCAGCCCGCGGCGCCCTCCCGGGCGCCGCCGACCGCCGTCTCGGAGCCCTCCTGCTCATGCGCCCCCGTACCACTGCTGCCCGCCGCACCCCGCCCACCGGCATGCGCCGCCCACCGCTCCTCTTGGCGGTCGCCGCCGCCGGCGCCGTCGGGATGAACGTCCTCGCCGGCGCGGAGCCCGCCGCGCACGCGGAGGCCGCACCCACCGAGACGGTCAGCGTCGCCCAGGCGCTCGGCCTGACCGGGTCGGCCCGACCGGTCGACCCCGAGCGCGACCTGGCGCCGCTGCAGGAACTCGCGGCCACCCGCAGCAGCCGCGAGGACGCCCAGGTGGCCGCGCAGCAGGTCCAGGCCGCCGCCGACCAGGCCGAGCTCGACCGCCAGGCCGCCGAGGCCGAGGCGAAGGCCGCAGCGGAGCGGGCCGCCGCGGAGGAGGCGGCGGCGAAGGCTGCCGCCGAGGCCGAGGCCGAGGCCGCGGCGCGGCGGCAGGCCGAACAGGCCGAGCAGGCCGCTCCTCAGCGGGGCCGCGCGGCGGCGGCGGCCGGTGCCACCGCAGCGGCCGGTGCCACCGCGGCGGCCGCGGGCGCGGTCGCACGCATCAGCAACACCGCCGGTGCCGTGCGGCCGGTGGTACAGGCAGCGGCGAACGCGGTCGTCTCCGCCGTCCCCGGTGCCGACCGCATCACCCTCGGCGGCACCCGCGCCAGCGCGACCGACCCCGGTGGCCATCCCTCGGGCCTGGCGCTGGACTACATGGTCATGTCCGACGCCGCCCTCGGCGACGCCATCGTGGCGTACCACCGGGCGCACTGGGCCGAGCTGGGCGTGGACTACCTCATCTGGGAGCAGCGGATGCTCTCCTCGCCGTCGGGCTCCTGGAAGGCGATGGAGAACCGGGGCAGCGCCACGGCCAACCACTTCGACCACGTGCACGTGAACTACCGGGGCTGACCCCGGCCGGCGCAGGGACGTCCGCCCCGGCGCCGCCTGCGGAACGTCCCTGCTCTGGGACCGCCGGCATGGCGGGGCGCGGGGCATGGGCGCCACCGAGCAACTGGTCGGCACCGCTGCGCGCGCTCCGCACCACGGCCTGCCGGTCGGCTGGTGCGCCACGGCGTGAGCGTCCTGCCGCGGCTGGACCAGCGTGGACCCTGGCTGCGCCTGCGGTCAGGGACGCGGGTTCGTCCGAGTCCAGCCGCGTTCGTCCCGGCGGGCGCCCATCCCCGCCCGGCAGCGGCGGCAGACCTCGGCGACGGCATCGGCGTGCCGGCCGGACTCCGGCTGCACATCGGCCCACGCCACGTGCGGGAACCGGCGCAGCCGCGACCGGCTCAGCGACAGGCCGCAGACGGTCTCGTTGCGCCCGGACTGCCAGGCGTGCACCTCACCGGCCGGCCGGCGGATCCCGTCGGGGTCGGTCCACTGGTCCGCGGCGGCGACCGACGCGCTCCCTGTTCCCATGCGGTCCGCCCTACCCACTGCCCGGGCCGCACGCACGGCCCGCCGCGTTGACCGGCCGTCGCTGCGCGGCGATCCTCGGTCGGTTGCAGCTGGCACGGCGATGACAGGGACGGACGGGCGGGGCGCACATGGACGGCACGGGTACACCGCGGGCACTCGCGACGGGCGGGCTGCTCGTCCTCGGGGCAGCGCTGCTGGGCGGCTGCACCAGTGACGGACCGGCGGAGGCGATCCGCTCCTACGACGTGCGGGTCGAGGCGGCCGCCGACGGCACACTCCGGGTCACCGAGGTGATCGACTACGACTTCGGCGACGAGGAGCGGCACGGGATCGAACGGCTCATCCCGGAGCGGCTGCCCTACGAGCAGACCCGCGACCGGCTGCACCCGATCAGCGACGTCAGCGTCGACAGCCCCACCGGCGCCCCGGCGGACACCGAGCTGACCCGCGAGGACGGCGTGCTGACCATCCGGGTCGGCGACGAGGACACCGAGGTCAGCGGTCGGCACACCTACGAGATCGGCTACCGGGTCGCCGGCGTCGCCGACGCCGGCTCCGAGGTCGACGAGCTGCGGTGGAACGCCGTCGGCACCGGCTGGCAGGTGCCCATCGACGACGTGGACGTCCGGGTCACCGGCCCGGGGGGCGCCGCGCCGGTCGAGGCGGACTGCGTCGTCGGCGACCAGGGCTCGCGAACCCCGTGCGAGGCGGCGGTCGAACCCGGCGGCGAACTGCACGCGCAGGCGTCCGGGCTGGAGCCGGAGGAGGGCGTCACCGTCGCGGGGCGCTGGCCGGCGGGCACCTTCGCCGCCGCCGAGCCGCTCCTGGACGACACGTTCAGCCCGGCCCAGGCGTTCCGGGCCACCCCGGCCACCGTGGGTGTCGGCCTCGCCGCGCTGCTGGCCCTGGCCGGCCCGGTGGTGCTGCTCGCCCGGCGCGGCCGCCCACGCGGGCCGTCCGGGCCGGTCCCGCCGCAGCTGACCCCGCCGCAGGACGGGCGGCCCGCCCAGCTGGGCACGGTGCTCGACGGGCACGCCCAGCGGCACGAGGTGACCGCCACCCTGCTGGACCTGGCGATCCGCGGGCACCTGCGGATCGAGGAGACGGGCGGGACCGCGGCCGACGGGAGCGACGGGCCGGCCGACTGGCGGCTGGTGCGGACCGGGACCGACCCGCGGGATCTGCGCGGCTACGAGCGGCTGCTGCTGGACGGCGTCTTCGCCGAGGGCGACGTCGTGACCCTGTCGGAGCTGCAGCCGCGGTTCGGCGGGCTGGACGGCCGGGTGCGCGCCGCCGTCTACGCCGACGTCGTCGAGCTGGGCTGGTTCACCGCCGACCCGGCGGCGGTCCGGCGCCGCTGGTACGGGCGCGGTGCCGCGCTGCTCGCTGCCGGCGTCGTCCTCACGGTCGTGCTCGCGGTGGCCACCACCTGGGCGCTGGCCGGTCTGGGCGTCGTGCTGGCCGGGCTGGTGGTGCTCGCCCTCGCGGGGCGGATGCCGCAGCGGACGGCGGCCGGCGCGGAGGTGCACCAGCAGGTGGTGGCGTTCCGCGAGACCCTGGCCGCGTCGGACGCGCTGGCGCGGGTGGCCGCCGGCCCGGTCGGCGACCTGGCCGGGGACCCCCGGGCCCGCTACCTGCCGCACGCCGTCGCGCTGGGTGTCGCGAAGGAGTTCGCCGGGACGCTGGAGGCGGCCGGTCCGGCACCAGCGCCGGACTGGTACCTGCCGGCGCACGGGGCCGGTTACGTCGGCATGTGGCCGGCCCTGGTGGCCTTCTCCTCGCCGGACAACCCGGTGCTCTCCCCGCCGGTGAGCAGCGGCGCCGGCGCGACGTCGGTGGGCGGGGCGGCCGGTGGAGGTGGCGGCGGCAGCTGGTGACCCGGCCGGACCGCGGGATCGCTCGTACGCTCGACGGGGTGAGCATCGCCCCTGGCCCCACCGTCCGGCTCGACGACCGCTTCGCCCGGGAGCTGCCCGAGCTGGCGCTGCCGTGGCAGGCCGAGCAGGCGCCCGCGCCGGCGCTGCTGGTCCTCAACGAGGAGCTGGCCGGGGAACTCGGCCTGGACGTCGACTGGCTGCGCAGCCCCGAGGGCGTGCGCTTCCTCGTGGGCAACGCCGTGCCCGAGGGGGCGCACCCGGTGGCGCAGGCGTACTCGGGCCACCAGTTCGGCAACTACTCACCCCGGCTGGGCGACGGGCGGGCACTGCTGCTCGGTGAGCTCGTCGACGACGGTGGCCGGCCGCGTGACCTGCACCTGAAGGGGTCCGGCCGCACCCCGTTCGCCCGGGGCGGCGACGGGCTGGCCGCGGTCGGGCCGATGCTGCGCGAGTACGTGGTCAGCGAGGCGATGCACGCCCTCGGCATCCCGACCACCCGCTCCCTCGCCGTCACCGCCACCGGGCGCGACGTGCGCCGGGAGACCCTGCTGCCCGGCGCGGTGCTCGCCCGGGTGGCCAGCAGCCACCTGCGGGTGGGCACCGTCCAGTACGCCCGCGCCACCGGCGACGTCGACCTGCTCCGCCGGCTGGCCGACGTCGCGATCGCCCGGCACCACCCCGCCGCGGCCGACGCCGAGCAGCCGTACCTGGCGCTCTACGAGGCGGTCGTGGCCGCCCAGGCGTCACTGGTGGCGCAGTGGATGCTGGTCGGCTTCGTGCACGGGGTGATGAACACCGACAACGTCACGATCTCCGGCGAGACGATCGACTACGGCCCCTGCGCGTTCCTCGACGGCTACGACCAGGCCACCGTGTACAGCTCGATCGACACCGGCGGTCGCTACGCCTACGGCAACCAGCCGCTCGCCGCGGAATGGGACCTGGCCCGGCTCGCCGAGGCGCTGCTGCCGCTGCTGCACGACGAGCAGGAGCAGGCCGTGCCGATCGCGGTCGAGGCGCTCGGGCGGTTCCGCGGCGAGTACAACGCGGTCTGGGGCGCCGGCATGCGCGCCAAGCTGGGCCTGGGCGAGGGGACCGACGAGACGGCCGCGGTGGTCGAGGAGCTGCTGCCGCTGCTGCAGGAGAGCCGGGCCGACTGGACGTCGTTCTTCCGCGCGCTCGGCACCGCCGCCCGCGGCGACGCCGAGCCGGCCCGCCGCCTGGTGCTCGACCTGGCCGCGTTCGACGGCTGGCTGGACCGCTGGCGTGCGCTGGCCCCGGACGCCGACCTGATGGACCGCACCAACCCGGTCTACGTGCCGCGCAACCACCTGGTCGAGGAGGCGCTCACCGCGGCCACCGCCGGCGACCTCGCCCCGTTCCAGCAGCTCGTCGCCGTGGTCCAGCGCCCCTTCGCGGCGCGGCCCGGCCTGGAGCGGTACGCCGCCCCCGCGCCGGAGACCTTCGGGCCGTACCAGACCTTCTGCGGCACCTGACCGGCTACAGCCCTGGACGGCTACAGCTCCGTGCGCAGGACGGCGGCGGCCTCGGCGAGGGAACGCATCTTGCCCGCCGCCGAGGCCCGCGGCAGGTACTTCAGCCCGCAGTCGCTGGACAGCAGCAGCTCGTCGACGTCGACGGAGTCCAGCGCGCGGCGGACCCGGTCGGCGATCACCTGCGGGGTCTCCACCTCCGGGGTGGAGAGGTCGAGCACGCCCAGGGCGATGCCCTTCCCGCGCAGCGGGCGGAGCGTCGCCGGGTCCAGGTGCGACTGGGCGGTCTCGACCGAGACGGCGGCGACCGGCACGTCGGCCAGCTCGGGCAGGAACGAGTAGCCGGCCGGTCGCTCGGCGACCATCGCGGCGTAGCCGAAGCACAGGTGCACGTGCACCGGGCCGGCGGCGCCCTCCACCGCACGGGTGAGCGCCTCGGCGCCGTACTGCCGGGCGATCTCCGGGCGGGCCTGCAGCCAGGGCTCGTCGACCTGCACGATGTCGGCGCCGGCGGCGAACAGGTCGGCGATCTCCTCGCGCACCACGTCGGCGTAGGCCAGCGCCAGGGCGCGGTCGTCGGGGTAGTGGTCGTTCTGCGCCTGCTGGGCCATGGTGAACGGGCCGGGCACGGTGATCTTCACCGCGCGGTCGGTGTGCGCGCGGAGGAACGCCACGTCGGCGACCTGCACCGGCGCCGGACGCCGCAGCTCACCGGTCACCCGGGGCACCGGGATGTCGACGCCCGACCGGTTGCGCACGTGCCCGGGCTCGTCGAGGTCCAGCCCGGCCAGCGCGGTGGCGAAGTGGTTGGAGTAGGACTCCCGGCGGATCTCCCCGTCGGTGACCACGTCCAGCCCGGCCTCCTCCTGCGAGCGGATCGCCGCCAGCGTGGCGTCGTCCTGCGCCTCGGCGAGGTGCTCGGCCGGGATGCGCCACAGCTCGGCCGCCCGCACCCGCGGCGGGAACTGGTGACCCAGCCGCTCGCGGTCGATCAGCCAGTCGGGCTGGGGCAGGCTGCCGACGACCATCGTGGGCAGGGGCGGGAGCTCGCGCGGCATCCGCTCATCCTGCCGGTCCGGCCGGCCGCACGCGTGCCCGGGGCGGGCGGTCAGCGCGGCTCGACGACGTCCTGCTCGCCCGGCACGCCACGCGCGAGGTCGACCGGTGGTCCGCCGTCCGCCGGCCACACCCGGAGGTCGGCGAAGAGCATCGGCAGGCCGCGGGCGCGGAACGGGTCGGCGTCGTCCATCGCCTGCAGGTGCACGTGCGGCTGGGTGGAGTTGCCCGAGTTGCCGCACTCGGCCACCTGCTCACCGGGTTCGAGGTGCTGCCCCACCGCCACCCGGATCGAGCCGCGGCGCAGGTGCGCGAGGACGACGAAGGCACCGTCGCCGGCGGCCAGCACCACGTGGTTGCCCGCCAGCGCGCCCGCGCCGCCGCGGGCGCGGGAGGCCTGGGTGAGCGCATAGGACATCCGGGCCGGCGCCGACCGCCGGGCCGCGGAGTCGGGCTCGCCGTCGTGGACGGTCACCACCCGGCCGGCCGCGGGGGAGAGCACCGGCTGCCCGAAGGCGACGAACCGCTCCGGCGGTTCGGTGGCCAGCACCGTGCGCCAGTCACGGGTGCGGGCCGTCTCCTGCCCGGCGACGGCGACGAAGTCGATCGCGAAGGTGGTGGCGAACAGGTGGCTGCCGTGGCTGGGTACCCGTCGCGCCGGGCTGTTCACCGCGCGCCAGGTGCCGGCGAACGGCAGCCGGAGGAGCACACCGTCGGATCCGGGCACCGGTCCCCCTCGGCCTCGTTCGGGCAACCCGGGCAGCATGCCGGAGGGAGCGGCTCCGTGGGCCGTCCGCCGGCGCCGGTGTGCCGACCACGGCGGTGCGGGTAGGGCCTCGGCCCACCGGTGCGGCACGCTGCACGCCGGCCCACCCGACCTCCCGAGGAGCCCGATGCCCCGCCTCGACGCCGCCACCCTGTCCGCGCTCGACCCGGCGGTCGGGACGCCGGGGTACGACCGCCGGGCCGTGCGCCCCGGGATCGTGCACCTGGGCGTGGGCGGGTTCCACCGCTCGCACCAGGCGCTGTACCTGGACCGGCTGCTGGCGGCCGGGCAGGCGCAGGACTGGGGCATCTGCGGGGTCGGCGTGCTGCCCGCGGACCGCCGGATGCAGGAGGTCATGGCCGCCCAGGACTGCCTGTACACGCTGGTCGTCAAGCACCCCGACGGGCAGCTGGAGGCCCGGGTAGTCGGGTCGATCGTGGAGTACCTGCTCGCGCCGGACGACCCGGAGGCGGTGGTGGAGAGGATGGCGGCCGAGTCGACCCGGATCGTCTCGCTGACCGTCACCGAGGGCGGGTACAACGCCTCCGCGGTCACCGGCGAGTTCGACGCGCAGGCGCCGGCCGTCGTCGCCGACCTGCAGCCCGGCACCGCGCTGCGGACGTCGTTCGGTCTGGTCACCGAGGCGCTGGTGCGCCGCCGCGACCGCGGGCTGCCGCCGTTCACCGTCGTCTCCTGCGACAACATCCCGGGCAACGGCGAGCTGGCCCGGCGCAGCTTCGCCGCCTTCGCCGCGCTGCGCGACCCGGCCCTGGGGGAGTGGGTCGCCACCGAGGTCGCCTTCCCGAACTCCATGGTCGACCGGATCACCCCGGTCACCACCGACGGCGACCGGGCCGAGCTGGCCGATCGCTTCGGCGTCGAGGACGACTGGCCGGTGGTCTGCGAGCCGTACACCCAGTGGGTGCTGGAGGACCACTTCCCGGCCGGCCGCCCGCCGCTGGAGGACGTCGGGGTGCAGCTGGTCGACGACGTGGCGCCCTACGAGCTGATGAAGCTGCGCCTGCTCAACGCCGGGCACCAGGTGCTGGGGCACCTGGGCCGGCTCGCCGGGCACGAGTTCGTGCACGAGGCGTGCCAGGACCCGGTGTTCCGTGAGTTCCTGCGCGGCTACCTCGAGGAGGAGGGCTCGCCGACCCTGCCGCCGGTGCCCGGCATCGACCTGGCGCAGTACCGGGCCGACCTGCTCGACCGGTTCGCCAACCCGCACGTCCGGGACACCCTGGCCCGGCTGTGCGAGAACGCCTCGGACCGGGTCCCGCAGTTCCTGCTCCCGGTGCTCCGCGCGAACCTGGCCGGCGGTGGGGAGGTGCGGCGGTCGCTGGCCGTGCTGGCCGGCTGGGCCCGCTCGGCGGAGGGCACCGACGACGCCGGACGACCCATCGAGCTGCGCGACCCGCGCGCCGGGGCGCTGGTGGAGCGCGCCCGGCGGCAGCAGGCGGAGCCACTGGCCTTCCTGGCCGCTCCCGACCTCTTCGGCGACCTCGTCGACGACGACCGCGTCGCCGCCGGCTACCCGGCCGTGCTCGCCGGGCTCCGTGCCGAGGGGGCGCGCGCGACGGTGGCCGGGCTGCTGGCCGGCGGGCCGGACCGGCTCGGGCGGGCACTCCTGGACTGACGTGCCCCCTGCGGTCAGGGCGCGGCGGGCCCGAGCGTGCGGCCGATCCCCCGGGCGGTCGCCAGCAGCAGCGGCACCAGCTCGGCGGCCCGGCCGTCGGTGGGGACGATGACCGACAGCGCAGCGACCACCTGCCCCCCGCCGTCCCGCACCGGGACGGCGACGCCGGTGGCGTCGGGGTGCTGGTGCCCGGCGAGCACCGCGGCCTGGGTGCGGCGGACCTCCGCGAGCGCGGCCCGCAGCTCGGCGGCCGTGCGCAGCCCGGCCGGGGTGACCGGGTGCAGCGGCTGGGCCAGCACCCGCTCCTGCACCGGGTGCGGCGCGTGGGCGAGCAGCACCAGGCCCGAGGAGGACGTCGCCAGCGGGAGGCGGCCGGCGATCCGGGTGAAGTTGATGACGGCGTCGCGGGCGCTGAGCCGCTCCACGAAGATCACGTCGTCGCCGTCCCGGACCCCCAGCTGGACGTGGTGGCCCACCACGGCGTGCACGTCCTCCAGGAAGGGCATCGCCGCGTCGCGGAGGGAGAGCGTCGGTGAGGCGCGGGACCCCAGCTCCCAGAGCCGGACGCCGATCCGCACCTCGCGGCTCGGCCCGCGTTCCAGCAGCCCGTGGTGCACGAGCTCGCCGATGAGCCGGGACGCCGTCGCCACGTGCAGGCCGCTGCGCCGGGCGATCTCCCCGACCGTCAGCGCGGGTTCCTCCGCGCTGAAGGCGTCCAGCACCCGCACGGCGCGGGCCAGCACCGACTCTCCGGTCGCGGTGCGGGCCACGGGACCAGTCTGCCACCAGTTGTCTCGTCCATTGAGAACCGGGTACTGCGGGACGTGATCCACGCCGCATCCTCGGCGCAGCGACGACGAGGAGGTCGGGATGCTCGATGCGGAGCAGCGCAGGGCGGCGGACCGCACGGTGGTGCGGGTGCTGGACAAGACGCCGGTCGCCGACGGCGTGGTGGTGGTGACCCTCGCGGCGCCGGACGGCCGACGGCTGCCGGACTGGACGCCGGGGGCGCACGTCGACCTCACCTTCGGCAACGGGCTGACCCGGCAGTACTCGCTGTGCGGGGACCGGTGGGACCCGCACACCTACCGGGTGGGCGTCCTGCTCGAACCGGCCGGCCGGGGTGGCTCCGCCTACGTGCACGAGCAGCTCCAGCCGGGGCACCAGGTGCAGCTCGGCGGGCCCCGGAACAACTTCCCGCTGGTACCCGGCGACGCCTACCTCTTCGTCGCCGGCGGCATCGGCATCACGCCCCTGCTGCCGATGATCGTCCAGGCCGAGCTGCTCGGTGCGGACTGGCGGCTGCTCTACGGCGGCCGGCAGCGCAGCTCGATGGCGTTCCTCGACGAGCTGGCCCCCCACGGCGACCGGGTCCTCGTCCGGCCCCAGGACGAGTTCGGCCTGCTCGACCTGGCCGGCTTCCTGGGCGAGCCGCGGCCGGGCGTGCACGTCTACGGCTGCGGTCCGGCGCCGCTGCTCACCGCGCTGGAGGCCGCCTGCGCGGACTGGCCGGCGCGCGCGCTGCGCACGGAGCGGTTCGCCGCTGCCGACGGCGGTGCACCGGTGCGCACCACGCCGTTCGTGGTCGAGCTCGCCCGCACCGGGCGCAGCGTCACCGTGACCCCCGAGGTCTCCGTGCTGGAGGCGGTGGCCGCGGCGGGCGTCGACGTCCTCTCCTCCTGCCGGCAGGGCACCTGCGGCACCTGCGAGACGGTCGTCCTCGCCGGCACCCCCGACCACCGCGACGCGCTGCTGGACGACGGCGACCGGGCCGCGGGGGACTGCATGTACCCCTGCGTCTCCCGCTCCTGCAGCGACCGCCTCGTCCTCGACCTCTGACCCCGCGGGAGCCCCAGATGACCCTCACCGTCCAGCCCACCGGCCAGTTGCCGGTCAGCGACGTCGACCCCTTCTCCCACGACGTGCTCGAGGACCCCCTCCCGATGCACCAGCAGCTGCGCGAGGCCGGTCCGGTGGTGCACCTGAGCCGCTACGACGTGTTCGCCCTCGCCCGCTACGAGGAGGTGCACGCCGCCCTGGTCGACTGGCAGCAGTTCCAGTCCGCCGCCGGCGTCGGGCTGAGCAACTTCCGCACCGAGAAGCCCTGGCGGCCGCCGAGCCTGCTGCTGGAGGCCGACCCGCCCCGGCACGACGCACCCCGGCGGGTGCTGACCGCGGTGCTCGGCCCCCGGGCCCTCCGCCGGCTGCGCGACCGGTGGGCCGCCGACGCCGAGCAGCTGGTCGACGCCGTGCTGGCCGAGGGCACCGAGTTCGACGCCGTCCCGGCGCTGGCGCAGGCGTTCCCGCTGCGGGTCTTCCCCGACGCGGTCGGGCTGGGCCCGGACGGCCGGGAGAACCTCCTCCCGTACGGCGACCACGCCTTCAACGCCTTCGGCCCGGGCAACGACCTGGTGGCCAAGGGCGAGCCGCGCGTGGCGGAGTTGTCGGCCTGGGTCGCCGCGCAGTGCGCCCGGGAGGCGCTCACCGACGACGGGTTCGGTGCCGCGATCTGGGCCGCCGCCGACCGCGGCGACATCACCCCGCAGCAGGCGCCGCTGATGGTGCGGTCGCTGCTCACCGCCGGGGTGGACACCACCGTGCACGGCATCTCCGCCGTCCTGTACGGCCTCGCGACGCACCCGGGGGAGTGGGAGCGGCTGGTGGCCGCCCCGTCGCTGGCCCGGGTCGCCTTCGACGAGGCGGTGCGGTGGGAGTCGCCGGTGCAGACGTTCTTCCGCACCACCACCACCGACGTCGCGATCGGCGGGACCGTCGTCCCCGAGGGCCGCAAGGTGCTGATGTTCCTGGCCGCGGCGAACCGGGACCCGCGGCGCTGGTCCGACCCCGACCGGTTCGACCTGACCCGGGACCCCTCCGGCCACGTCGGCTTCGGCATGGGCCTGCACCAGTGCGTGGGGCAGCACGTCGCCCGGCTGGAGGCCGAGGCGGTGCTGACCGCGCTGGCCCGCCGGGTGCGGTCGATCGAGCTCGTCGGCACCCCCCGGCGGCACCACAACAACACCCTGCGGGCGCTGGACAGCCTGCCGCTGCGGCTGACCCTCGGCTGACCGGCGTCCGGGTCATCTGTCGCGGTGCGGGCAGGACGGGTGACCGCGAGCGGATCGGGCACCGGCCCGATCTGCCCGCGGCGCCGGCTCCGTAGCGTCGACGGACCGGCGGCCGCAGGGCGCCGCCCCGTTCCAGGGAGCACCGCGTGGCCACCGTCGTGAACTCGCCCAGTGCGCCGCCACTGGCCCACCCGCAGCTGCGCCGGCCCGGCCGGTGCGCGGTGCTGGGCGTCCTGAACGTCACCCCGGACTCCTTCTCCGACGGCGGGCTGTGGTCGACCCCGGACGCCGCCGTCGCGCACGGCCTGGCGCTCGCCGCCGACGGTGCCGACTACGTGGACGTCGGTGGCGAGTCCACCCGGCCGGGTGCCGACCGGGTCGAGGTCGCCGAGGAGCTGCGCCGGGTGGTCCCGGTGGTCGCCGAGCTCACCGCCGCGGGGGTGGCGGTCAGCGTCGACACCACCCGGGCCGCGGTCGCCGAGGCAGCGATCGCCGCGGGCGCGGTGCTGGTCAACGACGTGAGCGGTGGGCTGGCCGACCCGGCGATGGCCCGCGTCGTCGCCGACGCCGGGGTGCCCTGGGTGCTCATGCACTGGCGCGGTCACAGCCGGGACATGTACGCCGCCGCCCGCTACTCCGACGTCGTCGCCGAGGTCCGCACCGAGCTGACCGCCCGGGCCGACGCCGCGGTCGCGGCGGGCGTGGACGCCGGGCGGCTGGTGCTCGACCCCGGGCTGGGGTTCGCCAAGCGGCCCGAGCACGACGTCGCCCTGCTGCGGCACCTCGACGCGCTGGTCGACCTCGGGTTGCCGTTGCTGGTGGGCGCCTCGCGGAAGCGGTTCCTGGACGCGGTGCTGACCGGGCAGGGCGGGGTCTCCCGGACGGCGGAGCAGCGTGACCCGGCGACCCTGGCCACCTCGGTGCTGGCCGCACAGGCCGGCGCCTGGGGCGTCCGGGTGCACGAGGTGGCCGGCACCGCGGACGCCCTGCGCATCCTGTCCGCCGTCTCCGCCGTCTCCGCCGTCTCCGCCGTCTCCGCCGGCTGACCACGGACCGCGGCTGCCGGAGGCCGGGACCGGTCCGGCCCCACGGGCGAGGGACGTCCGTCAGGCCGGCAGGTGGCGGACGAAGCAGACCCGGTCCAGGCCGGGCCCGTCGTAGTCCGGCTGGATGGCCACCCCGTCGAGCTCGGTCGCGCCCGGTTCCACCTCGAAGCCCAGGCGGGTGCGGAAGGCGACGGAGGCCCTGTTGCCCGGGCTGGTGATGCAGCGCAGGGTGGTCGCTCCGCGTTGCGACACGGCGCCGGCGAAGTGTTCGTAGAGCCAGCGGCCGAGCTGCTTGCCGCGGAACGCGGGATCCACACCGACGAAGTGGATGTAGGCCGTGCCCGGCTGCGACTGGGACAGGAAGCCGACGAGGAAGGCGACCAGCCGGTGGGACCGGTCCTCGACGAGCCAGCTGGTGTCGGTGAAGTGCTGGAAGAACAGGCGGGGCACCAGCAGGGCTCGCTGCTGCGCCCCGGCGGTGCCGCCGAAGCCGCCCCACCAGGTCTCGAGCCCCTCCAGCACCCGGACGTGGTCGTCCGCCGTGGGGTGGACGGCCGACAGCCCGGCTGGCAGCGCCGCTGCGCTCCGCGGGGAGGTCGTGGCGACATCAGGCAGCCGGTCCGGCTCGCCGGTCCCGGCGCTGCCGCGGGTCACGGCGCAGAACCCGTTCGCCCGGTCCCCGGCGCTGTCGTCGACGCTGGGGTGGCGGGCATGCGGGGAACCTACGTCCTGGTCGCGGGCCGGGCAGGATGGGCCGGTGCGCGCCGACGTCTCGCTGACCGTGTACCGAGGTCCCGCCGGGGACCACAACGACCGCGCCGGACAGGCGGTGGTCGATGTGGGCGCGGCGCTCGCGCGCCGGCTGGGGTCCGACGGCGTCATCGTGGGCGAGCCGGCCCCTGCCCGGCCGGCCTGGTGGGACGTCGAGCTCGACCGTGCGCGGGCGACCCTGCAGGCGATGGCCGCCCGCATCGACGAGGTGATGACCGGCGGGCAGGTGCCGGTGACGGCGATGACCCGGTGTGCCGTGGCGCTCGCGACCCAGCCGGTCGTGGTGCGGCACCGTCCAGACACGGTGGTGGTGTGGCTCGACGCCCACGGCGACATCAACACCCCGGGGGACACCCGGACCGGCTTCCTCGGCGGGATGGCCCTGTCCGGCCCACTGGGCTGGTGGGACTCCGGGCTGGGCGCGGGCGTGCCCGCGGACCACGCCGTGCTCGTCGGCGCGCGCGACCTGGACGACGCCGAGACGGCACACGTGCAGGCCGGGCGCATCGCGCTGGTCCCGCCCGGACCCGGCCTCGGCGAGCGGCTGGCCCGGGTGATCGCCGGGCGCCCGGTGTACCTGCACATCGACTGCGACGTCCACGAGCCGGGCGTCGTCGCCACCGACTACGCCGTCCCCGGCGGCTTCACCCTCGACGACCTGCACACCTGCGCGACGGTCGTCGCCCGCAGCGAGGTCGTCGGTGTGGAGGTGGCCGAGTTCGAGGGCCCGGGGAGCGCCACCGCGGACGACCTGGTGGACGCGCTGGCTCCGGCCCTCGGCCCCCGGGATCCATGATCAGCTCGGGTTCAGCGCTGTCTCGTGGACGTGGTGACCGCGCTGGGCCCGAGGTGATCATGGGTGCCACGGACCTGCCGGGACGCCTCCCGAACCGGCGCGGCGCCCGAGGTGATCGCGAGGGGGGAGCGGCCGGCGGAGCGGACGTGCCGCCGAACGGCCAGGGGGGGGGGGGGGGGGGGGGGGGGGGGGGGGGGGGGGGGGGGGGGGGGGGGGGGGGGGGGGGGGGGGGGGGGGGGGGGGGGGGGGGGGGGGGGGGGGGGGGGGGGGCCGGCGCGGAGCCGGGGGGGGGGGGGGGGGGCCCCCCCCCCCCCCCCCCCCCCCGGCCCCTGGTTCGACCGACCCGGAGGTCAGCTGGCGGCGGTGCGCCAGCCGGGCTGGTAGCTCGAACGCGCCATCTCGGTGTACGGCGCCGGGCTCACGATCGCGCGCACCTCGATCTGCTCGTGCGGCTCGACGGTGGTCTTCTTGCTGCCGCCGTTCGGCTCGCCCCAGACGACCCGCACCTCGGCGCCGTGCGGCACGTCGGGGTTGAGGGTGGCCAGCGACAGGGCGGTGCGCTCGTTGGAGCTGTAGCCGGTGAACAGCGACAGGCCGACCTGGTTGCCGTCGCCGTCGAGCACCGCGTCGTAGTTCGACGACCCGTAGTTGGCGTTCGGCAGGTCGAAGAACTGGTAGCCGGGGCCGTCCTTGTCGACCGGGGACGCCAGGATCTTGGCGACGTCCTCGGCGTTCCAGGCCAGGGTCACCTTGCGGCGCTGGCTGTCCTTGTCGATGTTCTCCAGCGCCTCGCGGCCGATGAAGTCGTGGTCGAACTTCACGAAGCTGCCGTAGCCGAGCTCCCACGGGTTGAGGTAGTAGTCCTCGATCCGGTCGGAGACGAAGCTGCCGGCCAGCGCGTTGGTGGCCTCGTAGCCGTCGGCGGGCAGCCACTCGCGGTAGTCGCGCAGCCCCTCGCTGGAGTAGACGGCGGGCAGCGGCGAGGGGATCCAGCCCGACTCCAGGGTGTTGCTGGAGTAGGCGCGCGAGCCGCAGGGCTCGATGCCGAACTCCTGGCCGGCCTCGAGGATGGCGTCGCGGGTCTGGTCGTAGGTCTCGTACGGACCCCAGATCTCCAGACCCGGGGCACCGGCCATGCCGTGACGCAGCGTGCGGACCTGGTTGCCGGCGATGTTCATCGTGCTCATGCGGAAGAACTTGAGCTGCTCGACCGTGCCGCCGTTGAGCTTCTCGATGACGTCCCAGGCGCGCGGGCCCTGGATCTGGAAGCGCCAGACGCTGCGGGTGACCTGCTTGCCGTAGGGGCGCGACGGCGAGCGCGGGTCGTTCTCCAGCTCCACGTCGTAGCCCGTGCGGCCGTGGAACATCAGCCAGTTGGCCACCGGCGCGCGGCCGACGAAGACGAACTCCTCCTCGGCCAGGCGGAAGAGGATGCCGTCGCCGACGACGCCGCCCTCGGGGGAGACCGGCACGAACTGCTTGGCGCTGTCGACCGGGAAGTTCGCGGTGCTGTTGATGCCGGTGTCGGTGAGCAGCTTCAGGGCGTCCTTGCCGCGCACGTAGGTGTTGAACATGTGGTGCGACTGGTCGAAGAGCACGGCGGTGTTCTGCCAGGACTTGACCTCACGCCGGAAGTTGGTGAACTCCGCCGGCACCACGGGGTAGATGTAGGCGCCGATCTGCGAGTCGCGCAGCATCTCGACGGTGTTGCCGTTCTGGTCCAGCAGTTCCTGCAGGTTCTTGGCGGTCATCTGGGTCCGTTCGTCGTCGATGGTCCCCCGGTGCCGTCCAGGAGGGCGGCGGGGCTGTGCAGGTGGTGCCGGCCTAGTGCTCCGCGAGGCGGTTGAGCATCTGCTGCCGCCACGCCTCGGTCGGCGCGAGGTCGTTGAAGGTGAAGACGTGGAACTTCTCGATCCGCTGGTCGCTCGCCCCGATCGAGGGCGCCAGGCCGCGGATGATGCCGTCCGGGCTGTACCCACCGGGCAGGAAGAACCGCCAGAGCAGGTTCTGCTGCTTCTTGAGGAACTTCGCCGACTCCCCGATGCCCAGGCCGTTGGAGACCCGCAGCAGCTTCTGCCGGGTCACCGCGCCGGGGATGCCGATGTGGATCGGCAGGTCGATGCCGCGCCGGCGCAGCTCCCGGGCCCAGGTCTGGATCCGCTTGGTGTCGAAGCAGATCTGGGTGGTGATGTGGTTGGCGAAGGGCGCCTTGTCGGCGAGCGCGCCGAAGAGCACGTCGTCGGAGACGGACGGGTGGCCCTCCGGGTGGCCGCCGATGCCCACCTCGGTGAACGGGTGGCCGATCTCCTTCATCGCCAGGAGCAGCGCGTGCGCGTCGCGGAACTCGGTGGGGGTGTCGGTGGGGTCACCGCCGACCACGAACACCTCGGTGATGCCGGCCTCGCGCACCTGGGCGATGACGTCGGTCAGGTGCGCCCGGTCGGAGATCTGCTGCGCGCTCAGGTGGGGGGCGACGGTGTAGCCGGCCCGGGTCAGCCGGACGGCCAGCTCGACCGTGGCGCCGATGCCCTTCGCGGGGGACGCGGTGACGGTCAGGCGCACGTCGGTGGGGACGTGCTCCTGCACGTCGTCCCCGGTCTTCTTGAACGGGATGACCTCGTAGCCGAGGGTCTCGAAGGTCCGGCGCAGGGCAGCGCGGGTGTCGGGGCTGCGCGGCAGCGACCTGTTCACTCCGTGTCCCTTCCTCGTGTGGTGCGCGCCCGGGGCCGGGGCGCGGGCGGCGGGTTTCCTGCGGACCGCCCGATGGCGTTCGTCCTCCCGTCACCATAGGGAGCGTCCTGTGACCGGCGGCACAGTGCAATGGCGGGACCGCGGCGGCCGGGGGCGGCAGCGGTGGGCGGGTCAAATGTCGCGCGGAGAGGCACGGCCGGCTCAGCCGGCCTCGGTCTGCGCGCGGGCGGCGAGCAGGGTGTTCTGCAGCAACATCGCGATGGTCATCGGTCCGACGCCGCCGGGCACCGGGGTGATGAGCGAGGCCCGGGCCGCGGCGGCCTCGGTGTCGACGTCGCCGACGAGGCCGGAGTCGGTGCGGTGGATGCCGACGTCGACCACGACGGCGCCCTCCTTGACCCAGTCGCCCCGCACCAGCCCGGGCTGGCCGGCCGCGGCGACGACGACGTCGGCACGGCGGCAGACCTCGGCGAGGTCGCGGGTGCGTGAGTGGCAGACGGTCACCGTCGCGTTGCGCTGCAGCAGCAGCTGGGCGACCGGCTTGCCGACCAGCTCGGACCGGCCGATGACCACCGCCTCGGCGCCCTCGAGGGGGACGTCGTGCGCATCGAGCAGCTCGATCACCCCGGACGGCGTGCACGGGCGGAGCCCGGGGCGTCCCTGCGCGAGGAGCCCGGCGCTGAGCGTGGTCAGCCCGTCGACGTCCTTGGCGGCGGGGATGAGCTGGATCAGCGGGCCCGCGTCCAGACCCCGGGGGAGCGGCAGCTGCAGCAGGATCCCGGAGACCTCGGGGTCGGCGGCCAGCTCGGTGAGGACCGCGGCCACCTCCTCCTGGGTCGCCGTCGCCGGCAGGGGCCGGTGGTGGTCGGTCATCCCGGCCGCGACGCACTGCTTCCGTTTGCTGGCCACGTAGACCGCCGACGCCGGGTCGTCGCCGACCAGCACGGTGGCCAGGCCGGGGGTGCGCCCGGTGCGGGCGGTGAACTCGGCGACCTCCGCCGTCGTCCGCTCGCGCACCCGCGCCGCCAGGGCCTTCCCGTCCATCAGGGTGGCCGGCATCAGAGCACCACGGTCGCGTTGCCGTGCCGGAAGACCCGGTCCTCGACGTGCCAGGCGACGGCGCGGGCGAGCACCGAGCGCTCGACGTCGGCGCCCCGGCGCTGCAGCTCCGCCGAGGTCTGCGCGTGCGACACCCGGGTGACGTCCTGCTCGATGATCGGGCCCTCGTCGAGGTCCTGGGTGGCGTAGTGCGCCGTCGCGCCGATCAGCTTCACGCCGCGGGACTTCGCCTGCACGTAGGGGTTGGCGCCCATGAACGCCGGCAGGAACGAGTGGTGGATGTTGATCACCGGGCAGCCGACGTTCTCGAGGAAGGTGCTGCTGAGGATCTGCATGTACCGGGCCATCACGACCAGGTCGACGTTGCCGCGGAGGACGTCGAGCTGCCGGGCCTCGGCCTCGGCCTTGGTGTCCTTGGTGACCGGGATGTGGATGAACGGGACGCCGAAGGCCCGCACCTCGTCGGCCAGGTCGGGGTGGTTGCTGACCACCATGATCGGGTTCATCGCCAGCTCGCCGCGGCCGACCCGCCACAGCAGGTCGAGCAGGCAGTGGTCGTAGCGGGAGACCATGATCCCCACCCGCTTGGGCTCGTCGGCCCGGGTGAGCGACCAGTCCAGCTCGAACTCCGCGGCGACCTGGGCGAACTCCGCCTCGAGGCGCTCCTGCTGCGCCGACAGCCCCTCGAGGTGGAAGACGGTCCGCTGGAAGAAGCGGCCCCCCTCCGGGTCGGTGGAGTACTGGCCGAGCTCGATGATGTTGGCCCCGTGCTCGGCCAGGAAGGTCGAGACCGCGGCGACGACGCCGGGGCGGTCGTCGCACTGCACCAGCAGGCGGCCGACGTCCCGGGTGCCGGGCATCGGGGACGCCGCCGCACGCGGGGCGCCGAGGGTGACCATCTGGCTCATGGGGGAGGCTCCTGGCAGGGGTCGCTGGGACGGCGGTGGGTGGCCGGGGTCGTCCGACCACCTCTCTGGAGTGCAGGTTAGGAATGAGCTGCGTCACTCCGGATCGCGCGGATGACGGGACCCGCGCGGGCACTCGTCGCGGGCGTTCCGCGACAAGTGACGTAGCCGCTCGGTACGTCGGCTCCCGCGGCGGTCCGGTCAGGGGTGATCATGCCGCGACGGCGCTGACGAAGACGCAGATGCCCTCCCAGTCGGCGGCGCGGTGACGCAGCCCGACGGCACGCAGACCGGCGACCTCGACCCGGTGCGCCGGCAGATGTGCGGGGCGCCGTGGAGGAACGTCTTCAGCCGCGAGTGCGGGTGGGTCACGTTCGGTCTGCTGACCAGCAGGCGGTCCCCGACCCGCAGCAGTGACCGGATCGACCGGAGCGCCAAGGCCCCGGACCCGGCACCGACCCCGAGGATCCGGCTGCCGCTCCGCTGGCGTCACGAGCGCAGGCTCCCACGCCGGCACCGTTCGCGCGGCCCGAACCGGGTGGCCGCGGGGGCTGTCTCCCCGTTCGCCGCCGGCCCCGACCTCCTGCCCAGCGGCGTCCCGGGCGGTCGTCCTGGACCCGCGACGTTCGCCGGCAGCCCACCCGGCTGGGGGGGGGGGGGGGGGGGGGGGGGGGGGGGGGGGGGGGGGGGGGGGGGGGGGGGGGGGGGGGGGGGGGGGGGGGGGGGGGGGGGGGGGGGGGGGGGGGGGGGGGGGGGGCCTCGGG
>NZ_JBJHAI010000010.1:0-149249 GCF_054050955.1 Modestobacter sp. SYSU DS0290 | reverse complement strand
CCCACCCCCCCCCCGCCCCCCCCCCCCCCCCCCCCCCCCCCCCCCCCCCCCCCCCCCCCCCCCCCCCCCCCCCCCCCCCCCCCCCCCCCCCCCCCCCACCCCGGAACACCGCGACGGTCGCCGATGAGCCGCGAGGAACGCTGGGAACGGCGGCTGGCGCTGCCGGTGCTGGTGGCTGCCCTGGCCTCGATCCCGGCGATGTTCCTGACCTTCGCCGGGGGCACGCTCGGCACCGCCGGCCGGGCGATCGACGCCGTCAGCGGCGTCGTGCTGGTCGCCGAGTCGGTCGTGCTGCTCGCGGTGGCCGAGAACAAGCGGGCCTGGATCCGCGGTCACCGCGGGATGCTGCTGCTCACGCTCGGGATCGTCGTGGCGATCGTGCTCGCCGTCGGGCCGGTGCAGGTGCTGCGGCTCATCCGCACGGTCGGGGCGCTGCGGGTGCTGCGGGCGGGGCGCATCGTGCGGGCCGCGCGGGTGCTCGCCGCCCGGGTCGGGCTGGCCGGCCGGGCTGCGCACCTGTTCGCCGGGCTGGCCGGCACGCTGGTCGCCGTCTTCGTCGGGGTGGTGCTGGCCGACCCGACGTCCCGGTCCCGGTCGCTGCTGACCGCCGTCGTCGGACCGATCGGCACCACGGCCGTCGTCCTGCTGTCGCTGCTGGCCGGGGGTCTGCTCGGCGGCGCGACCTACCTGCTCGCCCGGGACAGCGGGGAGGGCGACGAGGACGACCAGGACGACGAGGCCGGGGCCGGCGAGGACCGCCGGTCGCCCTCCGCCGGCTGAGCGGTCCGGGTCGGCCGCGAACTGGAAGGCAGGGCCCGCGGGGGTTGGCGCCGTCCTCCCCAGGGCACCCACCAGTGGTCAACCGCAACGAGACGAGGAGGCAGTCATGGGGCTGTTGAGCAAGCTCACCAAGGCCGGCGTGGCGAAGAAGGCGATGAACGAGGCGCGCAAGCCGCAGAACCAGGCGAAGATCAAGAGCGCGATCTCGTCGGTGACCAACCGCGGCAAGAGCGGCGGGACGTCGGGCGGCACGCGCCGCGGCTGACGCCGCAGCGGAGGACGGCCGGGCACCCTGCCGACCTCCGCAGGGTTCCTGCCATCCGGCCGGGATCGGCGAGGTGAGGGCACGGACGGCGGCCAGACTGCCGTCCGTGCCCCTCGATGACCTGGTCCCCCGCTCCGCCGCCGCTCGTGCCGCCCGTGAGGTGGCCGCGGCCTTCTCCTCGCCCGCGCTGCTCGCGCACTGCGACCGCTCCCACCTCTGGGCCGCGGAGTACGGCCGGGCCCGCGGCATCGGCTTCGACGCCGAACTGCTGTACGTCGCCGCGATGCTGCACGACCTGGGCCTGGTGCCGGTGTTCGACAGCGTGACCGAGCCCTTCGAGGAGGCCGGGGGAGCGGTCGGCTGGGTGTTCGCTGCCGGTGCGGGCTGGGACGCCGACCGGCGGCGCCGCGTCTCCGACGTGATCGTGCGGCACATGTGGGCCGAGGTCGACGTCGCCGTCGACCCCGAAGCGCACCTCCTGGAGCTGGCCACCGGCCTGGACGTCTCCGGCCGCCGGCCCGAGGAGTGGGCCGAGGGCTTCCGCGCGGAGGTGCTGGCCCGCCACCCCCGGCGCGGGCTGGCCGAGGAGTTCCTCGGCTGCTTCACCGCGCAGGCCGAGCGCAAGCCCGGCTCCCTGGCCGGCCGGTTCGTCGCCGGCGGGTTCGCCCAGCGGGTCCGAGCCAACCCGCTGGACCGCTGACCGCTCAGACCACCTTGCCGGGATTGAGGATCCCGTGCGGGTCGAGCGCCGCCTTGACCGCGGCGTGCATCGCCAGCACCGCCGGCGCCAGCTCGGCCCGCAGGCCGTCGCGCTTGAGCAGGCCGACGCCGTGCTCGCCGGTGACCGTGCCGCCCAGCGCGAGCGCGGCGGTGATGATCTCGTCGAAGGCCCGCTGCGCCCGGGCGCGGGCCGCCTCGTCGCCGACCGGGGTGACCAGCAGCGGGTGCAGGTTGCCGTCGCCGGCGTGCGCGATGTTGGCGATGTGCGTGTCGTGCCGGGCGGCGATCGCCTCGATCCGGGCCAGCATCTCCGGCACCGCTCCCTTGGGCACGCAGACGTCCTCGGTGAGCACCGGCCCGAGCCGCTCCAGCGCCGGGTAGGCCAGCCGGCGGGCGGCGAACAGCGCATCGGCCTCGGCCTGGTCGGTGCTGACCGCGGCGAACGTCGCGCCGGCGCCCTCGAACGCGGCGAGCATCTCCGCGGCCTCCGCGTCCCCGGCCGCGCCGGGGGTGTCGACCCGGCCGAGCAGCACCGCGCCGGCGTCGGCGGAGAGCCCCATGTTCTTCCACGCGTCGACGGCGGCCAGGCAGTGCCGGTCGACCAGCTCCAGCGCCGAGGGCGTCAGCCCGGCGGCGGCGACCGCGGTGACGGCGCGGCCGGCCTCCACCACCGAGTCGAAGTACCCGGCGACGGTGCGCTCGGGCTCGCGGAGCGGACGGAGCCGGACGGTCACCTCGGTGATCACCCCGAGCGTGCCCTCGCTGCCGACCAGCAGCCCGGTGAGGTCGTACCCGGCCACGCCCTTGGCCGTGCGGCGGCCCAGCCGCACCAGCTCACCGGTGCCGGTGACCACCTGCAGCCCGAGCACGTAGTCGCGGGTGACCCCGTACTTGACGCAGCACAGCCCGCCGGCGTTGGTCGCGACGTTGCCGCCGATCGTCGACCACGGCGAGCTCGCCGGGTCCGGCGGGTACCAGAGCCCGAAGGCGGCCACGTGCGCGCGGAGGTGGTCGTTGACCACCCCGGGCTGGACCACGGCGAGCCGCTCCAGCCCGTCGACCTCCAGGACGGCGTCCATCCGCTCCAGCCCGACCACCACCGACCCGGCCGTGGCGTTGGCGCCGCCGGAGAGCCCGGTGCCCGCCCCGCGGGGGACGACCGGTGCCCGGTGCTCGATGCAGGCGCGGACGACGGCCTGCACCTCCTCGGCGGTGCGCGGCCGCACGAGCGCGGCGGGGAGCTCCCAGGGGGCCCACTCGCCGTGGTCGTGGGCGTGCGCGGCGAGCACGTCGGGGTCGGTGACCAGGCGGCCGGCCGGCAGCACCGCGGCGAGGGCCTGCGCGACCGCGCCCGTGCCGGTGCCCGTGTCGGCCGCCATCGCCGTCCTCTCCCGGCGCCGGATCTCGGCGCACCCGCCCGACGCTAACCCCCACCGGCCGGCGCCGGCCGGTCAGGAGGTGCCCGGTGGGACGTCGTGGTCTGCCCACCGGGGGTGGACAGACCACGACTGTCCGCGGAGTGGGTCAGGCGGTGACGGTCCCGTCCTCGGCGACCGTCAGGCGCCCGGCCTCGACGGCGGCCTGCAGTGCGGCGTCGAGCAGTGCCTGGACGGCCGGGGTGCGGCGGCGGTGCCCGAAGACCTCCGCCGTGCGGGCTCGCAGCTCCTCGCCGGGCAGGCGCCCGGCCGCCCGGGTGAGGGCGACCATCGCGTTGCCGATCTCGCGCGGGGCGACGTGCTCCAGCGGCCGCTCGGCGGCGGTGGCCTGCCGGCGGAACCAGGTCCACTCGGCCGGGTCGGCGCCCTTGGGCCAGAGGTGCTCGCCCTGCAGGGCACTGGGCGGCAGCAGGTCCATCAGGGCGTCCCGGCGGGCCGTGCCGACCCGGGTCAGGCCGAACGCGCCGGCGGTCAGCCGCGCCAGCCGGTCCCGGTGGACCGGCCCTTCGGCCCGGATGCCGGCGTTGAGCACCCGGCGGACCGCCCGCGCGACCGCCGGGTCGCTGAGCTGGTCGAGCTGCTTCTTCTCCCCGGCCGGCTTGGGCGACCAGGCGATGAACGGCAGCTCCTCGTCCAGCGGGGCGACCGGCTCCGCCGACCGCGTCCGCGGCGTGGCGACGACCACCGGCTCCTCGACCACCGGCTCCTCGCCGACGGGCTCGGCGGCGACGACGGGCTCGGCGGCGACGACGGGCTCGGCGGCGACGACGGGCTCCGCTGCGACGACGGGCTCCTCGACGGCCGGCTCGGCGACCCGCGCCGCCGGGCGGATCGGGATGACGTCGGCCAGCGGCCCCTCGGCCTCGGCTGCCTCCTCGGCCGGCGCCGCCGCCACCGACCGAGCCACCGGCTCCGTCGGGACGGCGGGGCGGGGCAGGGGAGTGGCCTCGACGGCGGCGACCAGCCGGTCCAGCACGGCGTCCGCGTCGGCCAGCCAGGTCGGCAACCAGACCCGCTCCACCGCCGGCCAGCCCAGCAGCCCGGAGAGGACCTCCGCCGGCAGCCCGTCCCGGTCGCCGACGGTCTTCCGCCGCGCCCAGGCCGGCCCGTCCAGCAGCACCGCCAGCACCGGGGCGTCCGGCGCGATCGAGCGGGCGACGGTCAGGTCGACGCGGAAGTCCGACAGCCCGACGTCGGTGCGCACCACCAGCCCCCGTTCCCGCAGCCCCGCGGCGACCTCGTCGCGGTGCCGGTCCGGCGCCCCGGCCGGCCGGGCGCCGCGCGGCAGCGCGTCGGTGCCCAGCGCCGCCAGGTCCAGGTAGGCCCGCAGGTGCTGCACCCCCAGCGACGCGGTCTGCTCGGCGCGCAGCTGCTCCGGGGCGAAGGAGGTGAAGACGACGACCTGGCGGCGGGCCCGGGTGATGGCCACGTTCAGCCGTCGCTCGCCCCCGGCCCGGTTCAGCGGGCCGAAGTTCAGCGGCAGGTGCCCGCGCTCGTCGGGGCTGAAGCCGGTGGAGAAGAAGACGACGTCGCGCTCGTCGCCCTGCACGTTCTCCAGGTTCTTCACGAACAGGCCCTCGCCATCGGTGCGGTCCAGCGCGTCGACCACCCGCTGGTCGCCGCTGTCGCGCAGCCGTGCCTCGATCAGCGACCGCTGCGGCGCGTTGAACGTCACCACCCCGATCGAGGGCACCGCGGGCGCGGCCAGCTCGAACCGGCGCAGCACCTCCGCGACCACGGCGGCGGCCTCCACCGGGTTCGTGCGCAGCAGCCGGCCACCCCCGGTGCGGTGGAAGGTGCCCTCGACCTGCACCAGCGACACCCCGCGGCCCTCCGGGCCCGCGGACGCGCGGCCGTGCGACGGCGCCGGGAACGTGGCCAGCCGGTTGTCGTAGTACTGGGCGTTGCTGAATGCGATCAGCGTCTCGTCCTGGCTCCGGTAGTGCCAGGACAGCCACTGCCGCGGCACCCGGGCCTGCACGCACTCCGACAGGATCGACTCCTCGTCGGCGACGGCGTCCTCGATCGGCTCCTCGTCGGCCGCGGACGGCTCGCCGAACGTCGTCGGCGGCAGCTGCTTGCTGTCCCCGACCACGACCGCGGCGCGGGCCCGGCCCAGCGCGCCGATCGCGTCGGCGACGCGGATCTGCGAGGCCTCGTCGAACACCACCAGGTCGAACAGGTCGGCGTCGGCGGGGAAGAAGCGGGCCACCGAGTCCGGGCTGACCAGCACGCAGGGCAGCACCGACGTGATCAGGTCACCGTGGGCGGCCAGCAGCCCGCGGACGCCCAGGCCCCGGCGCTGCTTGGCCAGCTCGCGCTGCAGTGCGCCCACCCGGCTGTCCCCGGTCGCCGGGTCGAACGGGCGGGCGGCCAGCACGCCGGCGGGCACGGCGCAGGTCAGGTGCGACCGGACCGCCCGGGACGCCGCGGCGAACCGGGTGATCGTCGCCTCGTGCCGGCCGGCGTCGAACGCGCCGAGACCGGTGGCCGCCCGGCGCTCGGCCAGCGACGCCTCGGCCAGGCCGCGGTCGAAGGCACGCACGGCGTCCTCGGCGGGCAGCTCCCCGTGGACCAGCAGCCGCCGGGCTTCGGTGAGCCCGGCCAGCCGCAGCGGCTCCAGGGTGTCCAGCAGGCTCACCCAGCGCCGCAGCGACATCGGGTGGATGTACTCCACGCCCCGCTCCGGGCGGGTCATCGTCCAGTGCAGCACCAGCCCCTGCTCGCCGCTCCAGGCGGCGAGCTGGGCCGAGGAGCTGGCGCAGGCGGCCAGCAGCGCGCGGACGGCGTCGCGCAGCCGCAGCACCAGCCGCGCAGCGGCGGGGTCGGAGGCCGGCACCGCGACGAGCCACCGGCGCACCGCACCGGCCAGGCCGGTGCTCCCGTCCGCGGTCGCCGCAGCCCGCCGCAGCCAGCGGGCCTCGGCCGCCAGCAGGGTGCGGCCGGCCTCGGTGAAGGGGCTCCAGCCGGCGGGCACCTGCAGCCCCGGGACGGCGGTGGCGCGCGCGGCCAGGGACTGCACGGCGGCCTGCACGGCGCGCAGCGACGCGGTCAGCTCCGGCACGTCCTTGGTGCGCAGCGTGGCGCCGTCGGCCAGCACCTCGGCGAACCGGGCGCGCACCTCGGCGAGCTTGCCGCGCCGGCCCAGGAAGGAGCCGGCGGCCGCCTCCTGCGCCTGCACGAACAGCTCGCCCAGCGGCAGGTCGAGGGCCGCGGGGGTGACGACGTCGAACGCCGGGGACCCGGCCTCGGCCAGCGCCTCCACGTCGGCGAGGAGGTCGTCCGTCGCGGCCGCCCAGCGGGCGGTGCAGACCTGGTCGAGCACGTCCAGGCCCAGCGGCGGCCCGGCCAGCAGGTGCGCCAGGTCGTCGAGGTCCTCCGGGGTGCGCACCGCCCGCAGCACCGCGGCCAGGGCGCCGTCGCCGGGCAGCTCACGGATGGCGGCGTCGACGGCGACCGCCGCCCGCTGGACCACCTCGATGTCCACGTCCACGGTGTCCAGGAAGGCCCAGGCGTGACCGGCGGAGGGGCGGGCCAGGTCGGCGATGTCCGGCAGCAGCGCCAGCGCCCGGCGCACCTCGGTGACCGTCTCGGCGTCGGCCTGGCCGGCGAAGGCCGGTGGCACCGGCAGCGGCGGCACCGCGTTCCCGGCGGCCAGCACGGCGGTGCGTGCCGAGTAGTACGACAACCCGGCCGGGTTGGGGGCGTGCAGCCGCTCGGCGTAGCGGTCCAGGCTGCGGCGGGCCGAGCGCAGGTCCTCGGCGTCGGCGGCCAGGCCCTGCTCGTCGACCTCCACCGCGTGGTCCAGCGCCGCCCGGATCTGCGCCCGGACGACGGCCGGGCGGCTGCCCTTGTCGTGCAGGTCCAGCGCGAACGGGCCCATGCCGACGGCGTCCAGGCGGCGGGCCACCACGTCCAGCGCGGCCCGCTTCTCGGCGACGAACAGCACCCGCTTGCCCTCGGCGACGGCGCGGGTGAGCAGGTTGGTGATCGTCTGCGACTTGCCCGTCCCGGGCGGCCCCTCCAGCACGAAGGTGCGCCCGGCGACCGCGTCGGCGACCGCACGCAGCTGGGAGGCGTCGGCCGGCACCGGGCAGCCGGCGGCCAGCTCGTCGAGGTCGACCTGCCCGGCGGCGTCCGGCGCCGGGTCGGCGAAGGGTGCGTTCGGGTCGCGGACCAGGTGGGCGACCAGCGGGTTGCGGGCGAAGTCCGCCCAGTGCTGGTCCAGGTCCTGCCAGAGCCGGAACTTCGCGAACTGCAGCACCGCGAGGTCGGCGGTCGGCTCCACCCGCCACGGCAGGTCGCGCTCGGCCAGCGCCTCGCGCACCGCCTGCAGCGCGGTCTCCAGCCGCACGCCGTCGGCGCCCTCGGCCAGGCCGGGCACGGTCAGCCCGTGCAGCTGGCGCAGCTTCTCCAGCAGGCACCAGTTCGGGGTGGCGACGCCGGCCTCGTCGACGGTCAGCCGGTAGGCGCCGGTACGCGAGGCCGGGCTGAGCAGCACCGGCAGCAGCACCAGGGGGGAGCGCAGCGGGCGGCCCTCGGCCTCCCACACCAGGCTGCCCAGCGCCAGGTACAGGTTGTTCGCGCCGGTCTCCTCGACGACCGTGCGGGCCCGGTGGGCCAGGCCGCGCAGCCGGGAGAGGTAAGCGGTCTCGGGGACGTCGGTGTGCACGGCGCGGCGCTCGGCCAGGGTCTCGGTGAGCAGCTCACCGGGCAGCTCGCGGGCACCGCGCATCCCGCGCTCGCGCTGCACGCCGGAGAGCGCGTCGGCCGGCAGCAGGGTGATCGTGGTGCCGCCGGTGAGCAGCTCCTCCAGCAGCGGCAGTGCGTCGTGCGGCACGGTCAGCGGCACCCCGGAGCGCTCGCCGTAGTTCAGCAGCCGGTTGCGCAGGCTGAGGTCCAGCAGCGCGTTCTTCCACTGCTGCACCCGCGGGGGCGCCGGGGGCCGGCCATCGGGCGCCGGCGGCGTCTGCGCCGCCTCGGCGGTGCCGGCCGGTCCGGCGGCCGCCCGGTGCGCCAGCACGCCGTCGCCGTCCTCGCCGGTGGGGTGCACCGGCAGTGCCCGCACGCCCTCGCGCCGGGCGCGGGTCACGTCGGTGACCCCCAGCAGCCGCCCGAGGTCGCCGGAGAGCCAGGCGGCGTAGGCGGGGCGGTGCAGGTCGGCGACGTTGCTCCCGCCGGCGGCCAGCAGCGTCGTCTCCACCAGCCGGATCACGCCCAGGTCGACCAGGTTGACCAGGCCGGCCACGTCGGTGGTGGCCGCGGTCTCGCTGCTGCGCTCCGCGCGCCAGTAGCCGCAGAAGGCGTGCCCGTCGGCGACCCAGACCAACGGCCGGACGCCGGCCCGCTCGCAGGCGGCGGCGAGGGTGAGCGTGGTGTCCAGGCTGGTGCCGACGCCGCCGTCGAGCACCTCGTCGGGGGTGCGCACGACCTGGCCGACGTCGGTCCAGCTCACCGGCGGCAGGGTGGGCCGCACGCTGCGCCGGCGCATCGCCCACACCAGGGCGTCGACCACCTCGTCGACCCGTTCGGGGCCGTCGTCGTAGCCGGGCAGCGCGCGGCTGCCGGTGCCCTCCTCCAGCAGGTCGCAGGCGTCGTCCAGCAGCCGGCCGATCGCCGGGTCGTGCGGCAGGACGTGGGCCGCCAGCAGCTCCAGCGCCAGCGGCAGCGGGGTGGCCAGCCACTGGCCCGGGGCCAGCACGTGCACCGGCGTCCGGTGGGACGCGAGCGTGCGGCCCTCGGCGGTCAGCTCGGCGCGGACCCAGCCGGACCGGCGCTCGGGCACCTGCAGCAGGGCTGCGGCGTCCAGGGTGAGCCCCACGTCGCCGACGACGGTGGTGCGCCCGGCCTCCAGGTCGACCAGCCGCTCGACCGCGGGGCCCACCGGCCCCCCGTCGTCGGTCACCGACAGCCGGACGGTGGCGCCGCGGACGGTCGTGGCGGCGCTGTGCACCACCAGCCGGGAGACGACCGGGACGTCGTTGTGCGCCAGCGCGTAGCTGAGCACCGGGGTCGCGGTGAGCTCGAGGGACACCGGGGCAGGCGGGGGGCCCGGCTGCTCAGCAGGCGGCGGAACCGGCCCGTCGGGCTGGTGCTGCAGGTCGGCGGCGTTCCCCATGGGCCCTGTCTACCGGTTCGGACGGACCGGTCCGGCGCACCCGGCCGACGGGTGGTGCGGGTGTGACGACAGGTGCCTGGTGGGGACGGATGTCACCGATCTCAGAGCAGCGCGAGCTGGCTGCAGGTGGGGCAGAGCGAGTCGCACACGTCGGGCTGTGGCGGCCAGGCGACCTCTTCGTCGCGGGCGACGTAGACCCCGCACAGGGCCGTGCGGCCGCGGGCGCCGCGGAGCCCCAGCGTCGCGTGGGCGGGGCCGATGAGCTGGGCCTGCTGGCCGGCCGGGTCCGACATGGACCCGACCATCATCACGGCGCGTGCCGTGCGGTAGGTGAATCCCATGCCCGCCACCATGTGAGTTGTCGACGGCGATCCGTGGGTCAACACGCCAGGTGCCGCCCGCTCGCCGCCCCACCCACCCCACGCACCACAGGGGCCTGCCCACCGGGTGGTCCCGGTGGGCAGGCCCCTGGCGTGCGGGGACGTCGATCAGGCGTCGAAGCCCGCGCGGTCGACCTTGCGGTGGAAGCGCTCGCCGAGCTTGCCGCCCAGGGCCGCGCCGATCAGCGTGACCACCAGGACGGCGACCAGGGCGATGATCCCGGCGGTGGTGGCGGTGCCCTCGTCGACGGGGATGCGCGGCAGGTTCAGCTGGGACAGCACGTTGTACTGCGAGCCGAGGACGGCGCCGGCGACCGCGAGCGCGATCACCACGAGCAGTCCGATGACCCAGACGGCGATGCCCTGGCGGATCCCGTCGAAGCGGGCCATCCGGCCGGCGACGTACCCGCCGGCCAGGTAGGCCAGGAAGAGGATCACCAGCAGCGCGATGCCGCCGCCGATGCCCACGGTGCCGGGCTGGTCGGTGGCCTCGGCGACGTCGAGGTTCTCGGTGAGACCGAGGGCGACGCCGGCGGCGGAGACGAGTGCGATCAGCAGCACGGCCAGGCCGTTGGCGGAGAGCCAGCCGAAGAACGCCGCGCCCCACTTGATCCCGCCGAAGCGGGCGTGCTGGGCGTCGACCGCGTCGCGGGCGGTGCCCCTCGTGGCGCGGGCGCCGGCGGCGTTGTTGCGGAACTCCGTGTCCCGGGCGCTGGTGGCCGCGCCGGTGGGTTCGGGGGACGAGCTGGTGGCCATGGGATCTCCCGGGGGGTCGAGGGCTCGGTGGGTACCCGGCCGGCGGGGGTCTCACCCGCCGGCCGGGGGGTGGCTCAGCGGGTGCGGCGACCCTCGGTGACACCGTCGGTGTCGGCCTCGATCTGCTCCTTGCGCACCGAGTCGGTCACCGTCTCCTGCTCGGTCACCGTCTCGGTGTCCAGCCGCACGCGCTCGACCGGCACGGCCTCCTTGGCGACCACGGGGCGCTCGGCGTGCAGCACGACCTCGTGCTCCTCCTCGGAGATCGCCGGGCCGTCGAGGGCGGCCTCGCGGTTGGCGTCGGTGATCGGCTCGCGCTCGAGCCGGACCTCCTCGTGGGAGACCGGCACGGTGGTGGTCACGTTCTCGGTGACGACGAACTTGCGCAGCCGGGCCTTGCCGGTCTCGACCTGCTGGGTGCCGACCCGGAGCTGCTCCTCGGAGCGGGTCATGGCGTCGTCGGTGGTGGGGCCGGAGGTGTCGTGACCGGTGGTCCCGTGCCGGTTGGTGTCGGTGACGCCCTCGGCGCGGCCGGTGGTGGTGTCGGTGTACCCGGCGGTGGTGTCGGCGGTGCCGGTGCCCACGCCGTAGTAGCGGTAGAGCTCGGCCTCCTCGTCGGGGCTCAGGTGGCCGGCGTCGGCGTCCATCCGCGGGGCGTCCTTGACCTTGGCCTTCTGGTAGGGGACGCGCAGGTGGCCGTCGGCGAGCTGGGCCTCGGCGAGCGGGACGAAGGTCTCCGAGGTGCCGAACAGGCCGGTGCTCACGGTGGCCCACTCGGGTCGGCCGGTCTGGTCGTCCAGGTAGACCTGGCCGACCTTGCCGAGCTTGTCGCCGTCGGCGTCCACGGCGGTCGTTCCGATGACGGTGGTGATGTCCTGCTCGGTGATCACGTTCGTACTCCTCAGCGGCGGGTTCGTGGGGTGCCGGGCGGTGTCGCACCGTGCGCCGGCCGCCCCTGCGGAGCACTGGTAGCCCAGCCGTTTACGCCGTAAACGAGCGCCGTCGTCCGGGTACGTGCCGGAGCGCGGCGGTCACGCTCCGGCACCACTCCGTACCCGGGCGCGCAGCGGCGCGGCGCCGGTGGATCCGGGGCGGCGCCGCTGTCGGGGACCGCGGTCAGTGGGGGAGCGCGACCTCGCGATGCGCCGCGCTGCCCGAGGGGATGGGCTGCGAGACGCCGGACCTGGTCGTCGGGGCGCTGCGCGGCGGGGACGGGCTGTCGGCCACCGAGCTCGCCGCCCGGGTGGGTGTCTCGTGGAGCACCGCCCGCCGCCACCTGGGGCACCTCGCCGAGCGCGGGGGCCCGACCGGGTGCCCCGGTACGGCGGCCCAGGGCGGCCCCGAGCACGAGTACCGCTGGCGGTGACCGCGCCGGCCCCGCGCTCAGAGGTCCAGCACGGAGCCGTCGTCGGAGTTCTTCGCCTCGTGCAGCACCCGCTCCAGCCGGTCGAGGAGGTTCTCCAGCGCCTCCTCGAACTCCGCGGCCGACCTGTCCTGGGACAGCAGCGGCTCGGTGCGCAGCAGGGCCGGGTAGTCGGTCAGGTCGGTGGCCTGCTGGGCCCCCTGGTCGCCCTCGGGCTGGTCGAGCAGGCTGACCTGGGCACCGATCTGGGTGACCTCCAGCAGCAGGTGCCCGAGCAGGAAGCTGGAGTACGCCCGGTAGGCGGCGACGGCGGCCTGGTCGGTGAAGCCGCTGTCGCACAGCGTGCGGAGGAACGACTCGACCATCCGCAGGCTGCGCAGCGGTGGCCGCACCCACGGGGCCGCCGGGGGGCGGCTGGCCACGAGCGGGAAGACCGCCGGGTGGGCCAGGGCGATGCGGCGCACCCCGTGGGCCAGCCGCATCAGGTAGTCCTGCCAGCCGCTGGCGTGCTCCAGGTGGATGTCGTCGGGCGCGTCGTCGTCGTCGAAGAGGCTCTCGACGACGGTGTCCACCACGCCGTCGAGCAGGTCCTCCCGGCCGGGCACGTAGCGGTAGAGGGCCATCGCCTCCACGCCCAGCGCCGCGCCCAGCCGGCGCATGGTGAGCGCGCTCAGGCCGTGCTCGTCGATGAAGCCGATCGCCGCCTGCAGGATCCGCTCCCGGTCCAGGCCCGCCGGCCGGGTCAGCTCGGTGGCTGCCTCGGTGCCCTCGGTCACCGCCACCAGATCGGGGTCGCGTTCGTCGTCGCTCGTCGTCTCCACCACTGCTCGTCTCCTCGACTGGCCCCCGGGCTCAGTGTCCCCGTTCCCGGCGGCGGGCGGTGGGCGCCCCCGGGCCGGCTGCCCCGGGCGGGTGGGCCGTGCGCTAGCGAACTGCTTGCTGCAGTTAGCGCCGGCCGGCGGTGGGTAGGGGGAGGGCGTCAGGCCAGCCGCCGACCCGGGAGTCCTCGTGACCGACCACACTCCGCTCATCACCCAGCTGCGGGCGCTGCTCACCCTCACCCAGACCGAGGAGCAGATCGCCCGGATCCGCATCACCCAGGCGCGCACCGACGCCGTCCGCCGCGAGCTCCAGCAGAACGCCGAGCACGCGGTCGAACGCGCGACGGCGATCACCGAGCAGCTGCGCGCCGTCTCCGGCATGGGCGACGTCGTCGCCCCCGTCGTCGGCCGGCTCACCGCGCTGGTCAAGGGCACGCTGGAGCAGGCCGAGCCGATCGACGAGGCGCTGCTGGGCGACCTCCAGCTCGAGCACCAGCTGCTCGACCGCGCGACCTACCTCAAGGTCCTCGCGCAGGCCGCCGAGCAGCCGGCCGTGGAGGAGCTCGCCGACCGGCTGGTGACGGCGCACTCCGCCACCGTCGAGTGGCTCACCGTCGTGCTCGCCGAGCAGGCCCTCGGCGGCCCGGCGGCCCTGCGGGCCACCCCGTTCCAGAAGGTGGCCGGCGGAGCCACCAAGCTGGTCAACATGCCGGTCCGGTTCGCGGCCGACACGGTCAACCGCGCCGTCGGCAGCGCCCAGCACGCCGGCGACTCCGCCGGCGGCACGCTGACCAGCGTGGTGGACGACGTCCGTGACCGGGCGACGGCGTTCACCGGCGCGGTCCGCGAGACGCTGACCGTGGGCCGGCTGGC
The DNA here is from genome assembly GCF_054050955.1 of Modestobacter sp. SYSU DS0290. NCBI lineage: Bacteria > Bacillati > Actinomycetota > Actinomycetes > Geodermatophilales > Geodermatophilaceae > Modestobacter > Modestobacter sp. SYSU DS0290. The sequence continues at coordinate 135,737 of NZ_JBJHAI010000010.1, read as the reverse complement.
CTCGCTGCGCCGCGCGGAGCGGATTGCCCAGCGCGAGGGCGACACCGAGGCGGCCGAGGCGGTCGCCGCCACCCGCCGGGAGCTCGGTGACGTCACCGCCGACGAGCTGCCGATCCCCGGCTACGACTCGATGTCCGCCGCCCAGATCGCCAGCGCGGTCGAGCAGCTCGACGATGCCGCCGACGTGAACACCATCATCCGCTACGAGGAGACGCACAAGGCGCGCTCCAGCGTGGTCAGTGCGACCCAGACCCGGCTCGCGGCGCTGGCCAAGGAGGCCGTCGGCGTGACCGACTGACCCGCTCCGGCCCGCGTCCGCCGGACGCGGGCCGGTCGTCCGCGGCCGGTCACCCACCGGTACGACAGCCCGTGACAAACAGGTGTCGTGCGCATCACGGTTATGGCTGGCGGTCGTCGGGAAACACAGTGCTTCATGACCACTCCGCCTGAGGTCGCCATCACCCCCGAGGTGCTGGAGAGCGAGTTCTCGCTCATGACCGCCGTGACCCGGCTGGACTTCCTGAGCCGCCGGGACAACGTCGTCATCGACAAGCCGATCGACAACGCCGACACCGACGACGACTGGCTGGCCATCAAGGACGTCGGCACCTCGCTGGACGTCGAGGAGGCGCTCGAGCTGCTGGCCCTGGGCGAGGTCGTCGCCCGCAAGGCGCACAGCAGCCGCCACCTGGGCATCCGCGCGGCCCTCCGCGGTGGCGCCGACTGGCAGCAGATCGCCCGGGCGCTGGGCGTCTCCCCCCGGGCCGCGTGGGAGCGCCACATCGCCTGGCTCGACGGGCAGGCGCAGGCACGGGAGCGCGGCGACGCCGACGCCCTGGACGCCGCGGCGGTCACCGCGGCCCGCGAGCTGGCCGGCCGCCGCCCCGCCTGAGCAGCGAGCCCGACACGACGGCGCCGCCCCGACCGGGGCGGCGCCGTCGTCGCGTCCGTTGCCGGTGCGCAGTCGTCGGGGCGACGTCCGGGGACATCACCCCGGGTGCCGCGCAACGGCGGAGCGCGCCGGCCTGACCGGTCAGCGGGGGAGGAGCACCGCGGAGTCGGTGTAGCACCAGGCCCAGTGCTCGCCCCGTTCCGCGGAGGCGACCACCGGGTGGGCGGTGCCGGCGAAGTGCGCGGTGGCGTGCCGGTGGGGGGAGGAGTCGCAGCACCCCACGTGGTCGCAGCTCAGGCAGCGCCGCAGGTGCACCCACGAGCCGCCGATCGCCAGGCAGTCCTCGCACGCCGCCGCAGCACCGGGCGGCTCGGGCAGCCCGGCGCCGTGCGCGCAGGCAACGCCGTCCTGCACCTGCCAGCTGGTCATCGCGTCCTCCTCAGGAGCGGTTGCGCCGGGGGAGGCGCACGCAGAACGTCGTCCCCGCCGGGCCGGTCGTGTAGGTCAGCGAGCCGCCGTGCCGGCGCTCGACGATCCGCTTGGCGTTCTCCAGGCCCAGCCCGCTGCCCTGGCCGGCGGGCTTGCTGGTCACGAACGGCTCGAACAGCCGCGGCTGCAGCTCCTCGGGGATGCCCGGCCCGTCGTCGGCGATCTCCACGAACACCGAGGCGTCGTCGGCGCGGGTGCGCAGCGTCAGCACCCCCGAGCCGTTCATCGCGTCGGCGGCGTTGTCGATCAGGTTGGTCCACACCTGGTTCAGCTCCGCGGGGTAACCGGGCACGACGGGCAGGTCGGCGGCGTACTCCCGGCGCACCTCGATGCCGGTGAGCTTGCGGGCGAGCATCACCAGGGTGCTCTCCAGGCCGGGCTTGAGCGGCACCTCGGAGTGCTCCGCCTGGTCCATGTGCGAGTACTGCTTGACCGCGCCGACGAGCGCGGAGACCCGGGTGGTGGCCTCCTCGATCTCGCTCATCAGCGCCTCGGTCTCCAGCGTGTAGCGCATCCACCCGAAGGCGGCGTCCCACTTGAGCCCGCCGTCCACCTGCTCGACGACGTCGTCGACCCAGGTGGCGTCCAGCCCGGCGGCGGCGAACACCGGGGCCAGCTCCCAGGCGTGCGCGACGCCGCGCTCCTCCAGCCGGTCGGAGATCGCCTCCTCCAGGTCGCTCTCCTCCAGTGCGCTGAGCTCCGGCCGCGGCTTCAGCGCCCGCTCGACGGACTGCTCCTGGACCGCGACCAGCTTGGCCACCATCTCCGGCGACAGCCCCTCCTTCGCCAGCAGGCTCAGCTTGTTGCGCATCCCCGAGATGCGGGTGCGCAGCTGCTCGGTGGCGCGGACCGCGGCGGCGGCGGGGTTGTTCAGCTCGTGCGCGAGGTTGGCCGACAGCACGCCGAGCTGCACCAGGTGCTCCCGCTGGCGCATCGTCGACTCGGTCGCCCGCACGCCCTCGTAGATGCCGTCGAGCAGGTGCACCGCCATCGGGCACTGCTGCTGGACCAGCTGGGCGAAGTCGGCAGCCGCGATCCGCAGGAACCGGCTGGGTCGGGAGGCGCGCATCGAGGTCTGGTACCGCTCGGGCGGACCGGCGGTGAAGGCCCGCACGGCGCCGGAGTACGACCCGCGGTGCGACGTCTCGTTGATCACCACGTCCTCGTCGGTGGCGTGCTTGGTGAGCAGCAGCCTGCCCTCCAGCAGCACGAACAGCGCCTCGGCCGGCTCGTCCTCGGCGAAGACGACGGCGTCGGCGTCGAACACCCGCACCTCGGCGCGCCCGGCCAGCCAGGCCAGCACGTCGTCGTCGAGGGACTCGAACAGGAACAGCGACCGGAGCTCGTCGACGCCGATCCGTTGGCTCGTGCTGGTCATCGGGTCCCCTCCAGGTAGCGGTGCACGAGGGTGACGGCCATCGCGCCCTCGCCGACGGCACCGGCGACCCGCTTCACCGACTCGGCGCGGACGTCGCCGGCGGCGAACACCCCGGGCACCGAGCACTCCAGGTGGTAGGGCGCGCGGGTCAGCGGCCAGCCCGCGGGTGGGCGGCCGTCACCGTCGAGCAGCGCGGGGCCGGTGCGCAGGAAGCCGTGGTCGTCGCGGGAGAAGGCGTCCCCGAGCCAGTCGGTGAGCGGCCGGGCGCCGATGAAGACGAACAACCGGGACGCCGCGACGGTCTCCGTGCCGCCGCCGGCCGTGTCGGTGAGCACCAGCCGCTCCAGGTGGTCACCGCCCTCGACCGCCACGACCTGGGTGCAGGTGCGCACCTGGATGACGTCGGAGGCCTCGATCCGCGACACCAGGTACTCGCTCATGCCGCGACGGATGTCCGGGCCGCGGCACAGCATCACCACCCGGCGGGCGTACTTGGCGAAGTGCAGCGCCGCCTGGCCGGCGGAGTTCGCCGCGCCGACGACGTAGACCTCCTCGTCCCGGCAGCTCAGCGCCTCGTGCGGATCGGCGCCGTAGTAGACGCCGCGGCCGGAGAACTCCTCGGCGCCGGTCGCCGGCAGCCGGGTCCACTGCACCCCGGTGGCCAGCACGACGGCGTGCGCGGTGACCTCGCTGCCGTCGGCGAAGCGCAGCACCCGGCCCTCGCCGTGCGGGGTGATCTCGGTGATCTCGGCGGTGGTGAGCACCTCGACGCCGAACTTCACCGCCTGGTCCCGCGCCCGCCGCGCCAGCTCGGCGCCGGAGACCCCGCGGGGGAAGCCCAGGTAGTTCTCGATCCGGCTGCTGGTGCCCGCCTGCCCTCCGGTCGCCGTCCGCTCGACCAGCAGGGTGCGCAGCCCCTCGCTGCCGGCGTAGACCGCCGAGCCCAGCCCGGCAGGCCCGGCGCCGACGACGACCACGTCGTAGAACGGGCTGCCGGCGCTGGTCGGCAGGCCGCACCGCTCGGCGACGTCGCGCAGCGTGGGCCGGCTGAGCACCGCACCGTCGGGGAAGACGGTGGCCGGCAGCAGGGCGTCCTCGGTCAGCCCGGCGGCGGTGCGCACCCCGGTCGCGGCATCGCCCTGCAGGTGCCGGTAAGGCACCTGGTTGCGCGCGAGGAACTCCTTGAGCTCCTGGGTCTCCGCCGACCACTGGTGGCCGAGCACGGTGATCCCCTCGAACGACGCGGGCGCCGCCCGGCCCCACTGCTCCAGGAGCTCGTCGAGGACCGGGTAGAGCTTCTCCTCCGGCGGGTCCCAGGGCTTGAGCAGGTAGTGGTCCAGGTCGACGTCGTTGATCGCCCGGATCGCGGTGTCGGTGTCGGCGTAGGCGGTCAACAGCACGCGCTTCGCGGTGGGCACGAGGTCCATCGCCTGCTCGAGGAACTCGACGCCGGTCATCCCGGGCATCCGGTGGTCGGCGAGCAGCAGGGCGGTCACCTCGCCGCGAGCGGTGAGCTCGCGGAGCACGGCGAGCGCGTCGGCGCCGCTCTCGGCGCGGACGACGCGATACCGGTCGCCGTAGTGGCGGCGGAGGTCGCGGGCGACCGCGCGGCTGACGGCGCGGTCGTCGTCGACGGTGAGCAGGACGGGTCTTGCGGGCACGGCACCTCCGGTCGAGGCCGCGAGGGTGGTCGCCCCGGTGGGGGCGCCCCCGGTGGCACCTCCCATCCAACCCCTCCGGACCCCTCACCGGTAGCCGTTCCGCGCTCGCCCCCGGCGCCTGGCAGGCTGGCCGGGTGGACGGGGCATGGGGCTGGGTCGTGACCGCCGTCGGCGGACTGGTGGTCCTCCTCGGTCTGCGGGACGTCTTCCAGACGTTGTGGCACCCGACCGGCAGCGGCTGGCTGAGCAGCCACCTGATGTCGGCCGTGTGGCGGCTGGCGCGACGCCGTCGGGAGGGCGGGCACTCCGGCGTGCTGGCGGGGCCGACGTCGATGGTGCTGGTCATCGTGGCGTGGGTGGCGGTGCTCGTGCTCGGCGGCGCACTGGTCTACGGGCCGCACATGTCCGACGGGTTCCTGCTGGGCAGCTCGCTCGACCCGTCGCAGCGGGGTGGCTGGCTGGACGCGCTCTACACCTCGACGGTCACGCTGGCCACCCTCGGGTTCGGTGACGTCACGCCGGCCGCGGACTGGCTGCGGATCGTCGTCCCGGTCCAGGCGCTGCTCGGGTTCGGGCTGCTCACCGCCTCGGTCACCTGGGTGCTGCAGATCTATCCGGCCCTGGTCCGGCGCCGTGTGCTGGCGCTGCGGCTCGCCGGGCTGCGCCGGGTGCGGGCCGCCCGCTTCACCGGCGACCCGCAGGGGCAGCTCGCCGCGCCGGTGCTGGAGGGCCTGGCCGGTGATCTCGTGCAGGTCCGGGTGGACCTGACCCAGTACTCCGAGACCTACTACTTCCGCGACGGGGTGGAGGAAGCGTCCCTGGCGGCCATGCTCGGCACGGCCCTGGAGTTCCGCGACGCCGCGCGGGAGGCACCCCGCCAGGACGTCCGGGTCGCGGGGGAACTGCTCGGTCTGGCGGTGGAGGACTTCGCCGGGATCCTGGACGAGCGGTTCCTGCACGTGGGCGCAGGGGTGGACGAGGTGCTCGAGGCCTACGCGGCCGACCACGGGCACCGGGTGGTCCGCCCGGGCTGAGGATCAGCTCACCGCGCGGATGGTGCGCGGCATCGCCAGCGCCATGACCAAGCCGAGCGCGAGGACGGCGGTGCTCACCCCGAAGGCCCACTGGTAGGAGAGGGCGTCGGTCAGCCAGCCGGCGACCAGCGGCCCGCAGACCGCCCCCAGGTCGGCGACCATCTGGAACACCGCGACCACCTGCCCGCTGCGGGCCGGGCTCACATCGCCCACCACCGCGGCCGGCACGCTGGCCAGCAGCGAGGCGGCCAGGCCGAAGCTGGCCATGGAGAGCAGGAACGCACCCGTCGCCGGCGGCAGCACCAGCACGGCGAGCGACGCGGTGGCCAGGGCCGAGCCGAGGACCAGCGAAGGGCGGCGGCCCCAGCGGTCGGCGAGCGCCCCGGCGCGCAGCAGGCCGACCGCCTGGGCCACCGACCCGGCCAGCAGCCCGGCACCGGCCCAGGCGACCGTCTTGCCGAGCTCCTCGGTCACGTACAGCGGCACCAGCGAGTTGCGCACCCCGAACAGCACCCAGCCCACGCCGAGGTTGGCCACCAGCGCGGCCAGGTAGGCCCGCGAGCGCAGCGCCGCCCGGAGGCCTCCGCTGGGCGCCTCCACGCCGGGGGCGGCCGCCGTGTCGGCTCCGCCGCCCTGGTCGACGCCGGAGGCCACCGGCGCGGCCGGCACCTCGACTGCCGGTCGCGTGGGGGTCCGCAGCAGGACCAGCGCGACCGCCCCGGCGACCAGCAGGAAGCCGGCGTAGACGAAGAACGGCAGCCGTGGGGAGACCTCGGCGAGGAAGCCGCCGGCGCCCGGACCGGCGATGCCGCCGAGGATGAAGCCGCCCTGGTAGGTGGCCGCGGCCCGGCCGCGCTGGGCGGGCGGGGCGGTGCGCAGCAGCAGCGACAGCGCGGCCACGGTGAACATCGCGCTGCCCACCCCGCCGGCCGCGCGCAGCGCGACGAACACCGGGTAGCTGCCGGCGAGCCCGGCCGCGCCGGTGGTGACCGCGACGATCAGCAGCCCGGCCGCCAGCACCACCCGCTCGCCGATCCGCTCGACCAGCGAGCCACCGGCGAACGCGGAGACGAACCGGAAGAAGGCGAACGCGCTGATCGCGAAGCCGACCGCCGTCGTCCCCACCCCGTAGGACCGGGCGAACAGCGGGATCGCCGGCGCGACCACGCCGAAGCCCAGCGCGACGACGAAGGCGACGATGGCGAGGACGCCGACCTCGCGGGGCAGTGCGGTCTCCCCGCGGTGGCGTCGCACGAGGAGCGATCCTGACACGGCCCCCCGACCGTTATGGCGTGAGCACCAGCCGGCCGGCGACGTCGCCGGCGCGCAGCCGCTCCAGCGCGTCGTTGACCTGGCTCAACGGCAGCGTGCCGGCCACCGGGGGAGCGAGCTGGCCGGCCGCGGCCAGGGCCACCGCCTGCTCCAGTTCGGCCAGGGTGTTGCCCACGCTGGAGAGCACCCGCTGCTCGGCCACGACCATCGCCAGCGGGCTCACGGTGAGGGAGTCGGCGCTGTAGCCGACCAGGACCAGCCGGCCGCGCCGGCCCAGCACCGCGGTGGACAGCTCCAGCGTGGCGGTCACGCCGGCCAGCTCCACGACGACGTCGGCGCCCTGGCCCCCGGAGAGCCGGGTCACGGTGTCGGCCAGGTCGGCGGGGGAGACCGCTGCCGTCGCCCCGGCCGCGCGGGCGGCGGCGCGGCGGGCGTCGTCCCGGCTGACCGCGACGACGGTGGCGCCCCGGCGCCGGGCCTCCTGCACCGCGGCCAGCCCCACTCCACCGCTGCCCATGACCACCAGCAGATCGCCCGGCTCGACGGCGGCCTCGGTCAGCGCGTGCACCGCGGTCGTGCCGGCGCAGCACAGCGGCGCGGCCGCCGCGAACGACAGCTCGTCGGGCAGCCGCACCAGGCAGTGCGCCGGGACGACGAGCTGCTCGGCGAAGGCGCCGTCGGCGGCGAAGGCGAGCACGCCCCGGGGTGCCAGGCAGAGGTTCTGCCGGCCGCGCAGGCACCAGCGGCACGCGCCGCAGAAGAGGTAGTAGTAGACGGCCACCCGGTCGCCCGGGGCCCACCCGGTGACCGCGGAGCCGACCGCCTCGACCGTGCCGGCGGCCTCGTGGCCCAGCGTCATCGGGGTCTTCGCCGGCGCGTACAGCCCGTCGGTGAAGTGCAGTTCGGTGCCGCAGACCCCGGCGGCGCCGATGCGCACGCGCACCTCGTCCGGGCCGGGCTCGGGCACCGGGACGTCGTCCAGGGCCAGTGGCTGGTGTGCCGCGTGGAAACGGGCAGCGAGCATCGGGCAGCTCCCTCCGCCGGTACGAACCGGATCAGGTTGGACGGTCGGCGGGGATCGTCCGCCGTCTCAGCCCGCGCCCGGGCTCCCGTGTGCAGCGCAGAACCTACCCGGCGTGCCCGAAGGGCTCGACGCGGCGCAGGAACGAGCGGATCGCCAGGTGGTGCGAGAGCGGCTCGCGGTGGTCGTCGCACGCCGTCCAGACCTTCTCCCGGTCCGGCGTGTGCAGCTTCGGGTTGTTCCAGACCAGCCGCCAGCGGGCGGGGTGGGTGCAGCCCTTGCCCGAGCAGATCACCGGGGTCGTCGCTTCGGTCACCCGCGCAGTCTGCCGGGCGCCCCTGCCGCCGAACGTGGTGGCCGGACTCCCTGCCGATGACCCGGAGTGTCCGCTCGCGGTGCGGTCGGGCTCGGCACTGGACGCGCTGGCGACCGATGAGCTGCACGGGTCGTGCATCGGGCACTGCTGACCTGAGCCGACGAGCTGGCCTGCCCGGCGCACGGTTCCGTTCCACCGGGCCGGGGTATCCGCACGCCCATGACTGAGACCAAGCCGCTCGCCCTGGTCACCGGTGCCTCCAGCGGCATCGGGCTGGAGCTCGCCAAGCAGTTCGCCCAGCACGGCTACGACGTCGTGGTGAACGCCGAGGACCACACCATCGACACCGCTGCGGCGAAGGTGCGCGCCGAGGGCACCGAGGTGATCCCCGTCCAGGCGGACCTCCGCACCCCGGAGGGCATCGAGCAGCTGTGGACCCGGGTCCAGGGCCTCGGGCGGCCGCTGCACGCCGCCGCGCTCAACGCCGGCGTCGGTCGCGGCGGCGCCTTCGTCGACACCGACTGGGCCGACGACCTCGAGGTCATGCAGCTCAACGTCGTCTCCACCGCCGCCCTGCTGAAGCTGGTGCTGGTGGAGATGACCGGCCGCAACGAGGGCCGGGTGTTGGTGACCTCCTCGATCGCCGCCACCATGCCCGGGGCCTACCAGCCGGTGTACAACGCCTCGAAGTCCTTCGTCCAGTCGCTGACCGAGGCCGTGCAGCAGGAGCTCAAGGACTCCGCCGTCACCATCACCTCGCTGATGCCCGGCCCGACGGACACCGACTTCTTCCGGCGGGCCGACCTGGAGGACACCGCCATGGGCAAGGGCCCCAAGGACGGCGCCGCCGAGGTCGCCGAGCAGGGCTTCGAGGCGATGATGAAGGGCGAGAAGCAGGTCGTCGCCGCCTCGCTGATGACCAAGGCGCAGGGCGCGATGAACAAGGTCCTGCCGGATGCCTTCAAGACCTCCGCGCACGAGGCGATGGCCAAGCCGCGCGACTGACCTCCCGCCCGACCGCTCCGCACGGCGCCCCTCCCGGTCCGCCGGGACGGGCGTCGTCCGGTCCGGGCTTCCGCTGAGCGGAGGCCGACGCAGCGCCGGCACGGGGGTGGGCTGGCACAGTGAGTGCATGGACGACGTCGTCATCTGTTCCCCGGTGCGCACGCCCGTCGGCCGCATGGGCGGCGTCTTCGCCGGCCTGAGCGCCAACCAGCTCGCCGCCACCGCGCTGCGGGCCATCGCCGAGCGGACCGGCTTGGCCGAGGGCGAGGTCGACGACGTCGTGCTCGGCCACTGCAACCCCAGCGGTGAGAACCCCGCCATCGGCCGCATCGCCGCGCTCGACGCGGGGCTGGGGGTCCAGGTGCCGGGGCTGCAGATCGACCGGCGCTGCGGGTCCGGGCTGCAGGCGGTCATCTACGCGGCCATGCAGGTGGCCTCCGGCGCCGGGAAGGTGGTGATCGCCGGCGGCGTGGAGTCGATGAGCAACGTCGAGCACTACGCACTCGGGCTGCGCACCGGCGCCAAGGGTGACGGCGTGATGCTGCACGACCGCCTCGCCCGCGCCCGCGAGACCGCCGGCGGCGTCGACCACCCGGTGCCCGGTGGCATGCTGGAGACCGCGGAGAACGTGCGCCGCGAGCACGGCATCGACCGGCTGGAGCAGGACGCCTGGGCACTCCGCTCGCAGCAGGCGGCGGGCGCCGCGATCCGCGAGGGCCGGTTCGAGGACGAGATCATCGGCGTCGAGGTGCCGGGCACGCGCAAGACCCCCGCCCGCGTCGTCCTCGACGACGAGCACCCCCGGCCGGACACCACCATGGAGGACCTGGCGAAGCTCCGTCCGGTGATGGGCCGGGTCGACCCCGAGGCGACGGTCACCGCCGGCAACGCCTCCGGGCAGAACGACGGCGCCGCGGCGTGCGTCGTCACCACCCGGGCCGAGGCCGATCGGCGCGGCTGGGAGCCCTTCGTCCGGCTGGTCGGCTGGTCGGTGGCCGGCGTGCCGCCGGAGACGATGGGCATCGGCCCGGTGCCGGCCACCGCCGCCGTGTTGGAGCGGACCGGCCTGACCCTGGCCGACATGGACCTCATCGAGCTCAACGAGGCGTTCGCCAGCCAGGTGCTCGCCTGCCTGCAGGCCTGGGGGCTCGGTACCGACGACCGCGAGCGGGTCAACGTCAACGGTTCGGGCATCTCCCTGGGCCACCCCGTCGGCGCCACCGGCGCCCGCATCCTCGCCACCCTGGCCCACGAGATGCGCCGGCGCGAGGCCCGGTACGGCCTGGAGACGATGTGCATCGGCGGCGGCCAGGGCCTGGCCGCGGTCTTCGAGCGGGTGAGCTGACGGCGGCCCCTCAGGCCGGCGGTGCCGTCGACGCCCGCTCGACCAGCACCGGTTCCACCAGCTCCTCGCGGCTCACCGGGTAGGCGCTCTCGGTGCCGGTCAGCTGCGCCAGCAGCACCGCCGCCGCCCGTTCGGCGAGCACCCGCGCCTGGTTGTCGACGGTGGTGATCGGCGGGGTCCACCACGCCCACGAGGGCTCGTCCTCGGTGCAGATCACCGAGAGCTGGTCCGGCACCCGGAGGCCGGAGGTGGCGACCACCTGCAACACGCCCAGCGAGGCCTCGTGGTTGGTCACGAGCAGCGCCGTGGGGGGTGCGGCGAGCCCGAGCAGCGTCGTGGCCGCTTCCTGGCCGAAGTCGACGACGAAGCGGCCGGGTGCCACCAGGTCCGGGTCGACAGGGGTGCCCGTGGCGGCCATCGCCTCCCGGAAACCGGCGTCGCTGAGCCTGCCGGAGGTGACGTCGGGCTGCCCCTGCACCACGCCGATCCGGACGTGCCCGAGGGAGAGCAGGTGCTCGGTGCCCAGCCGGGCCGAGGTGCGGTAGTCCGACATCACCGAGGGCGCCAGCGACCCGGGCACCTCGCGGTTCATCGTCACCACCGCCCGGCCGTCGGCGACCAGGGCGTTGACCAGGTCGGTGTTCGCGCCCGACCCGGCGACGACGATCCCGTCGAAGTGGTGGGCGCGGGCCGTCCGCAGGAACGCCGCCTCGCGGGCCGGGTCGCCACCGGTGGTGCAGACCAGCACCTGGTACCCCTGCCCGGCGGCCCAGTTCTGCAGCGTCTCCGCGATGGTGTGGAAGGTGGCGTTCCGCAGGTTGTTGATCACCAGGCCGAGCAGCCCCGAGCGCCGGGTGCGCAGTGCGCTGGCCATCCGGTTCGGCTGGTACTGCAGGGCCGCGGCGGCTGCCTCGACCCGGGCCCGGGTGCTGGGCAGCACCGCCGGGTGGCCGGAGAGCGCCCGGCTCGCGGTGCTCGTGCTGACCCCCGCGTAGGCCGCGACGGAGGAGAGCGTGGCAGACACGATTCATCACTATAGGTACGGGTTCATGATCGTTCCGTCAGTGCGGCGGACGCCCGGACCCGGAACCGTCGGACCGTGGCCCTAGCGTCGTCCGCAGCTCCTCCGCCGGGGGAGGGAACGGGGGCGCGGTGTACGAGATCGACGGCGGGCTGGTGGTCAGCGCGAGCGACCTGACCGGGTTCCTGGAGTGCGAGCACCTGACCCGGCTCTCGCTGGAGGTGGCCCGCGGTGAACGCGCCCGGCCCGCCGCCGTCGACCCGATGACCGAGCTCGTCGCCGCGCACGGCATCGAGCACGAGGCCCGGCACCTCCAGCGGCTGCGTGACCGCGGGCTGTCCGTCGTCGAGATCGCCGGCCCCACCGGGAAGGACCCGGCGGCCCTGCGCCGCGCCCAGGCCGAGACCCTCGCTGCGATGCGCGCCGGCGCCGACGTCGTCTACCAGGCGACCTTCACCGACGGCACCTGGCGCGGGCACGCCGACTTCCTGCTCAAGCGCACCGACCGGGTCAGCGACCTGGGTCCCTGGGCCTACGACGTCGCCGACACCAAGCTGGCGCGGCGGATCAAGGTCCCGGCCCTGCTGCAGATGGCGCTCTACGGCGACCTGCTGGCGTCCCTGCAGGGCACGCCGCCCGAGCTGCTCACCGTGGTCACCGGTGACCAGCAGGAGCTGGTCTTCCGCTACGCCGACGCGGCGGCCTACACCCGGAGCACCCGGCAGCGCTTCCTCGACCGGCTGGCCGACGGCGAGCTCGCCCCGCCCTACCCGAACGCGCACTGCGGGGTCTGCCCGTGGCGGGAGACCTGCACCGAACGCTGGCGCGGGGAGGACTCCCTCTCGCTGGTGGCGTTCATGCGCCGCGACCACGCCCTCGCGCTGACCGCGGCCGGCATCTCCACGGTGCGCGCACTCGCCGAGCACAGCCCTGATGCGCTGCCCGATGGGATCGGGCGGACGTCCCGGGAACGGCTCACCCAGCAGGCGCGGCTGCAGGTGGCCGAGCGCGCCACCGGCCAGCCGTCCTACGAGTTCCTGCCCCGGGAGCCCGGCCGCGGGTTCGAGCTGCTGCCCCCGCCGAGCGGCGGCGACCTCTTCTTCGACATCGAGGGCGACCCGTTCGCCGGCGACACCGGGCTGGAGTACCTCTGGGGGGTCCTCGACGCGGCCGGTGCGTTCACCGCCCACTGGGGCTGCGACCCCACCGGGAACGAGCACGCGGACGCCGAGCAACGGGCCTTCGAGGCGCTGGTCGACCAGCTGACGGCGGCCCACGCCGCCGACCCGGCGATGCACGTCTACCACTACGCGCCCTACGAACCGACCCGGCTGAAGACCCTCTCCGCCCGGCTCGGCACCCGGGAGGCCGAGGTCGACCGGCTGCTGCGGGCCGACGTCCTGGTCGACCTCTACGCGGTGGTCCGGCAGGGGCTGCGGCTGAGCAAGGAGTCCTATTCGATCAAGCAGGTCGAGGACTACTACCGCGGCGCCACCCGCGCACACGGGGCGGACGTCTCCGACGCCGGGGAGAGCATCGTCGCCTTCGAGCGCTGGCTGGCCACCCGCGACCAGGGGCTGCTCGACCAGATCGAGGCCTACAACCGCGACGACTGCCTCTCCACCCGGGAGCTGCGCGACTGGCTGGAGGAGCGCCGCACCGAGCTGCTCCGCTCCGGCGCCGAGCTGCGCCGGCCGGCCGACGGCGACCCGGACGCATCCGCGGAACTCGTCGCGGCGCAGGCGCTGCGCGAGGAGCTCGAGGAGCGGCTGACCGCCGGGTTGCCGCCGGCCGGTCGCACCCCCGAGGAGGAGGCCACCTGGCTGCTCGCCCAGCAGCTGGGCTGGCACGCGCGGGAGGCGAGGTCGGCCTGGTGGGAGTACTTCCGGCTGCGCGACCTCCCCGCCGACGACCTCGAGCGGGAGACCGCCGCCCTCGGCCCGCTGACCGACCCGGAGTTCCTCGGGGCGCAACGGCGGTCGCAGCACTGGCGCTACACGTTCCCGCCGCAGGAGACCAAGGTGTCGGCGGGCTCCCGGTTCGAGCACCTGCTGCCGGCGGTGGACGGGGGGCGGGTCACCAGCACGGTCGTGGACATCGACCCGACCGCCGGCTGGGTGGTCCTCGCCCGCGGAACGGCCACGGCCGCCGAGCACCCCACCGGCCTGCTGCCCACCGCCCCGCCCAGCGACGCGCTGTTCCGGGCCGCGCTGGCCGAGCTCGGCGAACAGGTCGCGGCCACCGGCATCGACGCCGACGGCCCGCGCCGGGCCGCCCGCGACCTGCTGCTGCGCCGCCCGCCGCGGCTGGTCACCGGTACCCGGCTGCGTGAGCCGGGGGAGGAGCCGGGGGCGACGGCGCGCCGGCTGGCCGCCGCGCTGGACGGCGGGGTGCTGGCCGTGCAGGGGCCACCGGGCGCGGGCAAGACCCACACCGGTGCCCGGGCGGTCGTCGACCTGGTCCGCGCCGGCCGACGGGTGGGGCTGACGGCCTCCAGCCACAAGGTGATCGGCAACCTGCTCGACGCGGTGATGGCCGCCGCCCGGGAGGCCGGGGTGCCGGTCCGGGCGCTGCAGAAGGCCGACGAACTGCAGCGGTGCAGCGACCGCGACGTGCAGTGCGTCGGCAGCAACGGCCAGGTCGTCGACGCCCTGGACGGCGGCGACGTCGACCTGGTCGCGGGCACCTCGTGGCTGTTCACCCGCGAGGAGCTCGCCGGCCGGCTCGACGTGCTGGTGGTCGACGAGGCCGGCCAGCTGTCGCTGGCCAACACCCTGGCGGTCAGCCGGGCCGCGCGGAACCTGGTGCTGCTCGGCGACCCGCAGCAGCTGCGGCAGCCCGGCCGCGGCATCCACCCCGACGGCGCCGACGTGTCCGCGCTGGAGCACGTGCTCGGCGGCGACGAGGTGCTCCCGGCCGACCGCGGGGTCTTCCTCGACCGCTCGTGGCGGATGGCGCCCGCCCTGTGCTCGGTGGTGAGCGGCCTCGCCTACGACGGGCAGCTGCAGCCGGCGTGGGTGACCGCCGACAACGCGCTGGACGCGCCACCGCGCTGGGCCGCGCCGGCCGGCATCGGCTGGGTCCCCGTGGTGCACGAGGGCAACGGCGCGGCGTCGGCCGAGGAGGCCGCGGTCGTCGCGGAGCTGGTCGGTGACCTGATGGGCCGTACCTGGCGGGCGGGCGGCCAGGAGCGGGTGATGGGCCAGGCCGACGTCCTGGTGGTCACGCCGTACAACGCGCAGGTCAACCAGGTCCGCAGCGCACTGGCCGGTGCCGGGCTCGGCGGCGTGGAGGTCGGCACCGTCGACAAGTTCCAGGGGCGCGAGGCCGCGGTGACGGTGTTCTCGCTGGCGGCGTCCAGCGGCGCCCACGTGCCGCGCCGGCTGGAGTTCCTGCTCGACCGGCACCGGCTCAACGTGGCGCTGTCCCGGGCGAAGACCGTCGCCTACCTGGTGGGCAGCCCGGCGCTGCTGACCTCGCCGGTGCACACCCCCGAGCAGCTCCGCCTGGTCAACGGCCTGTGCCGCCTGGTGGAGGTCGCCACCGGCACCCCCGCCGCCCCGACCAGCGCATGACAGTCCCGGTCGACCTCCGGGTCGCGCCGCCTCCGTCGTCGGCACCGGTGCGCGAGCGCTTTCGGCGGCAGGGGCGCCGGGACACCGCACCGGAACTGGCGGTGCGGCGCCGCCTGCACGCCCGTGGTGTCCGGTACCGGGTCGACGTGCGGCCCTGCCGGGAGACCCGGGCTCGGGGGGACCTCGTCTGGAAGGGCCGCCGCGTCGTCGTCTTCATCGACGGTCGAAGGACCCCTCTGCCCCCCACCGCTCGCACGCTCGCGGCGGGCCCCTGCAGAGGGGCCGCTCGGCGAAGCTGGCCGGCAACGTCCAGCGGGACCGGCGGACGGACGCAGTGCTCACCGGGCTGGGCTGGCGTGTGCTGCGGTTCTGGGAGCACGAGGACCCTGATGCGGTCGTCGATCGGATCTGCGCTGCGCTGCGCGACTGCGGTGAGCATCGAACCCCCGCGGCCCGAGATCGGCTGGGAAGCGGCCGTGCGGGTTCAGCGGTGGGCGGCGGGGTCTGTGCAGCAGCCGGCGGGGCAGTGACCGAAGGAGGCGGCTCCAGGCAGGCGGTTCCCCTGACGGGCTGGTTAGGCTAGCCTCACCAACGTCCGGTGGCGGAAGCGCCGGTCTGCCGAACCGGGAGAGCACCATGAGCACGGCGACGACCGAACGTCCCGCCCGCACTGCCTCAGCAGCGTCCTCCACCCCGGCCGCGGCTCCCGAGTACCGCTTCTTCGCCGTACGCGTCGCCCGTGTGCAGCGGATCAGCCCCACCTTCCGGCGGCTCACCCTGGCCGGGCCGGAGCTGACCGGCTTCGGCGCCGGTGGCGCCGACCAGCGGATCAAGCTCGTCCTCTCCCGCGACGGCGCCCCGGTCGAGGAGCTGCTCACCGACGGCCCCTCCTGGTACCAGGAGTACTGCGCGCTGCCCGACGACCGCCGTCCGTACCTGCGCACCTACACCGTGCGCGACGCCCGCCCCGAACTGGGCGAGCTGGACGTCGACGTCGTCCTGCACGGCATCGACGACGGCCACGCCGGCCCGGCCGCCTCCTGGGCCGCCGCCGCCGTCCCCGGTGACCGCATCGTGGTCCTCGGCCCCGACCGGCCGGGCACCGGCCGCGCCTGGGGCGTCGAGTGGGCGCCGCCGGCCGACGGCACCCTCTTCCTCGCCGGCGACGAGACCGCGGTCCCGGCGATCAGCGCCATCGTCGAGGCGCTGCCCGCCGGCCGCCGCACCATCGCGGTGCTGGAGGTCCCGGTCGCCGGCGACGTCCTCTCCCTCGCCGTCCCCGCCGGTGTCGAGGTCCGCTGGCTGGTACGCGGCGAGCGGGCCCGGGGCGAAGCCCTCGGCCCGGCCGTGCACGCCGCGCTGTGCGAGCTCGGCGTCGCCAAGCCCACGCCTGGCCAGGAGCCCGAGGACGTCGACCTGGGGAGCGGAATCCTCTGGGAGGTCCCCGAGGCCGGCGCCGACGGCTGCTACGCCTGGCTGGCCGGGGAGGCCGGCATGGTCAAGAAGCTGCGCCGCCGGCTGGTGCGCGACCTCGGCGTCCCGCGCACCTCCGTGGCCTTCATGGGGTACTGGCGGACCGGCGCCGCGGAAGGCAGCTGAGCGGAGCCGCCCGAGGCGCTCTACGGTCGGGGTGTGCTGCGGACACTGCTGCTCCTGTTGGCCCTGGTGGTGCTCGTCTGGGTCGCCCTGAGCGTGGTCGGCTGGGTGCTGAAGGGGCTGTTCTGGCTCGCCGTCGTCGCGCTGGCCGTCGTCGCCGGCACCGCCGTCCTGGGTTCCTCCCGCCGGGGTTGAGCCGGTGACCGTCGTGCTGGTCGACGTCGCCAACGTGCTCGGCTCCCGCCCCGACGGCTGGTGGCGGGACCGCGCCGGCGCGACGGCCCGGCTGCTGGACCGCCTCGCGACCCTCCGGACGGCCACCCTCGACGCGCCGGACGGCGGGCAGGTCACCGTCGCCGGGCTGGTCGCCGTCGTCGAGGGACAGGCGCGGGACGTCGACGCACCCGCCGGGATGCGGCTCGTCCGCGCCCCCGGCAGCGGGGACGACGCGCTCGCCGCCACCGCCGCCGAACTCGCGGACGGCGACGACGACGTGCTCGTGGTGACCGCCGACCGCGGCCTGCGCGCGCGGCTGCCGGCGGCGGCCCGGGTCACCGGTCCCGGCTGGCTGCTGTCGGCGGCCGACGCCCGCGGGGGCTGAGCCCACCCGGACGCCGGAGTCGGCTCTCCCGCGCGGGGGCGCCGGTGGCCGCCCGCGCTCACGACGCTGGACGGCGCTCGGGCAGCTACCCGGAGCACTGATCCGGAGGTCCACCGTGCCCTCGCCCCCGCACCCACCGCGCCTTCCCGCACCGCGGGGCACGGCACGCCCGTCGCTCCTCGATCGCACGTCCACGGCGTGGACCGCCCTCGCCGGCGCCGGCACCGGGCTGCTCCTCGGCGTGGAGGCGGTGCGCAGCCACGTGGCCGGGGTGCTCGCCAGGACCGGGGCCCGGGACCGGACGCAGGCCGTCGTGCTGGCCCACCGCTCGGGCTTCGTCCCCGGTCGAGCGCGAAGGCGCGCGGTCGGTGCAGGCTGCGTGCATGACCGACCCCGTCATCCCGCCCCAGGCCGTCCGATCCGCCGCCGACCTGGCCGCCACCGCGCTCGCCGCGGTCCGCCCCGAGCACCTGGCCGCCCGCACGCCGTGCGCCGACTGGGACGTCCGGGCACTGCTGGACCACCTGGCCTGGGCTGCGCTGATCGCCCAGCGGTCGGCCACCCGGATGCCGCTCGACCCGCCGGCCCCGGGCCGGCCCGCGCCCTTCCTCGACGGGCTGCTCCCTGAGCAGTGGGCCGCGGCGGTCGTCCCGGAGCTCGACGCCGCCGCCGACGCGTGGGCCGACCCGGCCGCTTGGGAGGGCGACACGGTGATGGGTGGCGCCCCGCTGCCAGCCACCGTCGTGGGGTCGCTGATGCTGACCGAGTTCGCGCTGCACGGCTGGGACCTGGCCACGGCCGTGGGCGCGCCGCTGTCCGTCCCGTCGGGCCTGGCGGACCGCACCCTCGCCGCCGTCGAGCAGCTGGCGCCGATGGGCCGGGACGGCGGCTGGTACGGCCCCGCCGTCCCGGTGTCGGCCGACGCGGGCCCGCTGGACCGCGCGCTCGCGCTGACCGGCCGCGATCCCGCGCGCTGACCGGGCTCAGCGGGCGGGGAGGCGGACCACCTTCAGCCGGGTCGAGCGGCGCCGCCCCGGCAGGCACGCGGCGAGGGCGAGCAGCACCGCCGCGCCGTCCTCGATGACGGCGGCCTGCCAGTCCGGCATCAGCCGCCCGGCCCACCGCCGCCAGGCGACGCCGCCGTAGGAGCCGGCCAGGGCGCCGGCGATCCCCGCGGTCGCCGGCAGGGCGGCGTTCGCCGCGGCCCGCCGGGCCAGCAGGGCACCGCCGCCGGCGCCGCTGACCAGCCGGCCCGGCAGCGCCTGCGCGCTGGTGCGCGCCGGAACGCCCGGCTGCTTGTCGGCGTAGATCTCAGCGCCCACCGAGGCCAGGGAGGCGAGCTTCTTCAGCGCCCCGGTGTCCTGCGCGGTGATTGTCGGTGCGGCGATGCCGAGCGAGCTCCGGCCGCCGGTGGCCACCCCGAGCAGCAGCGAGCGGGCCACCAGCCCGGGGCGCGCCTTCTGCCGGGGGAGCACGCGCTCCCGGGGGGTCGGCAGCCCGGACACCACCGCCTGCACGGTCGCCCCGTAGGCCAGGTGGGGAAGCGCCTCGGCGACCCAGTCCCGGCTGCTCCACGCCGTCGGGTCGTCGACCCCGAGCGCGGCCACCGGCAGGTTGGTCGCCGCGCTGGACGCGGCGCCCTTGACCACGGTGCCGACCGGGAACGACAGCTTCACCCCGGCGGACCGGACGACGCTGGACACCACGCCCAGGGCCACGCCGTTGGTGATCCCGGCCAGCGCACCCAGCGCGGTGCGGCGTGACTCCCGCTCCCGGCCGCTCCCGCTGATCGGCGTGCCGGCTGCGTTCGCCAGCGCCTCGGCGGTCCGTTCGGGCAGGGTGCTCGCCGGCCGGCCGCGCACGGCCATGTCCAGCCAGGTGACGGCGTTGAGAGCGGTGGTCCCGGCGGCGCCGGCGAGCAGGCCGCGGGTGAAGGTCCCGGTCATGCTCTGACCCTGCGCGGGGATCGGGCCCCCGGCAACCGCAGAGCCGGACGGGCCTGGTGGGGCGGCACCGTGGGCGCTCTCACCACGTCGGGGACGGCAGGGCACACCTCCCGGTGGCATCGTGGAGAACAGCGCCCGAGGTCGTGTGCACCCCGACCCCCGCAGCCGCTCCGCGGTGCTGCGCGTCCACTCCCCGAAGGTCTCCCATGGTCATGCCTGTGTCCTCCCGTGTCCGTGACCGGGTTCCCGCACCGCTGCGCGTTGCGGTGAGCCGGCCCGCGCCGTCCTCCGGTCCGCCCGCCGCGCCGCCGTCGTTGCGGCGGCTGCAGGTCGCCGTCGCCGTCCTGTTCGGTCTCGACGGTTTCGTGTTCGGCAGCTGGGCCGCCCGGGTGCCCGACGTCGGCGCGGCCACCGGCGCGGGCCACTCCGCCCTGGGGGTCGCGCTGCTGTGCCTCTCGCTCGGCGCGCTCGCCTGCATGCAGATCACCGGCGGCCTGTGCGCCCGGTTCGGCACCGGGCGGGTGGCGGCGCTGGCCGGGGTGGCCGCCAGCGTCAGCGCCGTCCTGCCCGGGCTGGCCGGCTCGGTGCCCGCGCTGTGCGCCGGGCTGCTCTGCTTCGGCGCCGTCACAGGTGCGGTGAACGTCGCCGCGAACAGCGTTGGGGTGCAGGTGGAGGCCCGGGCCGGGCGGCCGCTGCTGTCCGGTCTGCACGCGGCGTTCAGCGGTGGCGGGCTGGTCGGTGCGCTGGTCGGTGGGCTGGCCTCCGCCGTGACGGGGGTGGCACCCCACCTGGCCGCCGTGGCGGTCGTCGGGCTGGGCGCGATGGCCTGGGCCGGACCGGTGCTCGTCCGCGGCGACGTCGGCCGCCCCTCGGCCGGCCGGTCCGTCCCCGTCGCCGACGAGGCACGCGGTCGACGCCCCACCGGCGTCCTGGTGCTGCTCGGCGCGGTGGCCGGGGCGACCGCCTACGGCGAGGGTGCGCTGAGCGACTGGGGTGCGCTGCACCTGCGCGAGCAGGTGGCGGCCGCGCCCGCCCTCGCGGCCGCCGGCTACGCCGGCTTCTCCTCGGCGATGGCCGCCGGCCGGCTGGCCGGCGGCCGGCTGGTGCTCGCCCTCGGCGAGCGGCGCCTGCTGGTCGGTGGTTCGCTCCTGGCCGCGGCCGGCGCCCTGGTCGCGGTGACGACCACGTCCCTGCCGGTGGCGCTGGCCAGCTTCGTGGTCGTCGGCCTGGGACTGGCCAACGTCTTCCCGCTGGCCATCGCCCGGGCCGGTGCACTCGGTGGGCCCTCGGGCGTCGCGCTGTCCACCACGGTCGGGTACACGGGTCTGCTCGGTGGCCCGCCGTTGATCGGCTTCCTCGCCGACCACGCCGGGCTGCCCGCGGCCCTGGGCACGGTGGCGCTGGTGGCGGTGCTGGCCGCGGTGCTCGTCCTGGGCATCGAGGAGGAGCGGGTGCGGCGCCCGGTGCTGCCGCGCTGGGGCTGGGCGCAGCCGGTGGCGTTCGGAAGGCGTCCGGTGGCGGTGGTGCTGCGGCCGGTCAGCGGCGTGCTGCGCCCGGCGGCGGTCCGCGCGCACGTCGGCGTCTGCAGCTACCTGCGGGACCTGCAGCTGCTCGAGGTCGGCTGACCGGGAGGTCGCTCGCCGCACCGACCGCGGGCCCGTCGAGCCGTGCGTGGACTCGGCGTCCCGTTCTGCCACACCCCGTCAACGGGCCGGGTCGGGGCGAGCACGCTGACGTCCTCCTGGAGCCCCCGGCCTGGTCCGGGGCCCTGAGCCGGAGGTCCGCAGATGACCGTCCGACCCGCAGTCGCCCGAACGCCGAATGGACCCGGGCGGGGGTCGACCGCAGGCACCTCCGCGGCGGAGACGCCGGCTGGGTGCTGCTCGCCGGTCATCTCCGGGGACCACGCCGGGTGCAACCTCAGTCGGCCGGCGTCGACTCCGGGATCTGGGGGTCCAGCTCGTCGTCCCGCGGCGGGTTCTTCCACTCCACGAGCAGCAGGGAGGCGTCGTCGCTGGTCCGCCCGGCGCGGGCGGCCATCAGGGCGTGCGACAGCCGGCGCACGGTCTCCGCGCAGTTCAGCCCGGCCTGGGTGTGCTCCTCCAGCAGCGCCTGCAGCCGGGCCTCACCGAACTGCTCCCCGCCGTCGAGCCGCTCCTCGACCACCCCGTCGGTGAAGAACAGCAGCCGGTCCCCGGCCTCCAGGTGGACCGAGCGCGCCTGCGGGCGCCCGGCGCCCAGGCCCACCGGCCGGCTGACCGGACCGGTCAGCTCGCCGATCACCCGCCCGCCGCGCACCCACAGGGCGGCCGGGTGGCCGGCGTTGACCCAGGTGAACTCCCCGGTCCGGGTGTCCAGCCGGCCGAGCTGGGCGGTGGCGAACCGGTCCGGGAACGAGCCGGCGACCACCTGGTCCATCTCGGCGTAGATCCCGTCCAGCGGCGCGTCGGCCCGCCGTCCGTGCCGGTGGGCGCCGACGACGACGGTGGCCATGGTCGCCGCGTCGAGGCCATGGCCCATGGCGTCGACGACGAGCACCTGCAGCAGGTGCTCGTTCAGGGCGTAGTCGAAGGCGTCCCCACCGACCTCGTAGGCGGGCTCGAGCACCCCGGCCAGGTCGATGTCCGGGGTGGTCATCATCAGCGGGGGCAGGGTCTGCCACTGCAGCTGTGCCGCCAGGGTCATCGGCCGGGTCTTGCGCGTCTGGACGAAGGTGTCGGTGTAGGCGGACTTGGTCACCACCAGGTCGGCCACCAGCCCGGCCAGTCGCTGGGCCAGCTGCCGGTCGTGGTCGTCGAGGCGGGGCAGGGTCAGGGACAGCACCCCGACCCGGTCGGAGCCGTCGAGCATCGGGAGGTGCAGCCGCACCGCACCGCCGGGTTGCGGCACCTCGACCGGGGCGTTGGTGGTGAACGCCCGCCCGATGTCGCTGCCGTCGATGCGCGCCGGGTCGCCGACCAGGCCCCGCCCGCTGAGCGGCTGGAGCCACACCTGGTCGTAGTCCTGCAGGTGGATGCTCACGTCGCGGGCGCCGGCGCTGCCCGCCTCCTGGGCCACGAGCGGGCCCACGAGCCGCGGGGGGATGAGGTGCGCCCGGTCGAGCAGCGCGCCCAGCAGCCGCTCACCCACGCTCTCGGTGCTCGGATGCTGCCGTCCGGGTTCGCCGAAGCCGCTGCCGCTCGTCACCCGAAGACCATGATCGCCGGGCAGGCGCGGCAAACACGACCGTCGGTGAAGGCGCGATCACAGGCCCGCGGGGTCGGCGGGGGTCGTCCGGGGCAGTCGGCGCAGCGGCCCGATCCGCATCACCGAGCTGAGCACCGCCTCCATCGGGTGCCGCCGCGGCGGCTGCACCTCGGCCGGCCAGTCCGGCACCATGTCCGGGTCGGCGGGGGCGGCCTCGGCGTCGGCCATCCGGCCCTGCAGCCTGGCCCGCACCTCCTCGGCGGTGTAGGACCGGCGGTGCCGTTCGTGGCGCAGCAGCACCGCCCCGGTGGCGGCAACCCCGGTGATCCCGGCGACTCCGAGCAGCTTCCCGACCCGCATGACCCGTACCGTAGTGGTGTGGCTCACAATCGCACCGGGTTCGTGCGTGGCACCTCCGCGCGGGCCCTCTCGTTGCACGAGGCCGGCGAGCTGACCCGGACCGGCGACGTGTGGGTGTTCCGCGGTGGTTCGCTGGCCGACCGCGCCATCCAGACGGTCACCAACGCCCCGGTCAACCACGTCGGCATGGCCGTCGTCCTCGACGACCTGCCGCCGCTGCTGTGGCACGCGGAGCTCGGCCACTCGCTGGCCGACGTCTGGACCGGCCGGCACCAACGCGGGGTGCAGCTGCACGACCTCGCCGACGCCGTCTGCGTCTGGAAGAAGCGGTACGGGCAGCAGGCCTGGCTGCGGCAACTGGTCGGCCCGGCCGACGACGGCGGGGTGACCCGGGCGATGGAGGACGCCGTGCTGCGCACCATCGCGCGGCTGGACGGCAAGCCGTTCCCGACCACCCGCGGGCTCGCCCGGGGCTGGGTCAACGGCCGGCTGCGGCGGCACCAGACCAACGACACGGTGTTCTGTGCCGAGCTGGTCGCCGCCACCTACACCGCGATGGGGCTGCTGCCCGCGGACCGGCCGCTCACCGCCTTCGACCCGGGCAGCTTCTGGTCCGGCGACGCGCTGGAGCTCATCGACGCCCAGCTCGGCCCGGAGATCCGCGTCGACGTCGCCCTCGACGCGCCCTGCCGCTGACGCGGGTCAGTCCGCGGGGCGGCCGGACACGTCGGCGGGGGTGAGCCGGCCGGCCAGCAGGTCCGCGGCGACCGAGTCCACCGACCGGCCGGTGGCCCACGCGTGCGCCCGCAGCATGGCCAGCGCCGCGGGGGCGTCGACGTCCCATGCCGTCGTGGCCCGTCCGACCGCCTCCCAGACCGCTGCGCGCCGGGCCGCGGCCGGGGTGTGCAGCCACCCCGGGCCGTCCGCCGCCGTCCAGGACGACCACAGCGCCGCGTCACCCAGCGCGGAGGTGATCAGCTCGCCGACCGCGAGGGTGTCGAAGACGTCCAGCTGCGGGACGTCGGCCGGCTCGGCCAGGAAGACGTCGAGCACTCCC
This sequence comes from Modestobacter sp. SYSU DS0290, assembly GCF_054050955.1. Classification (NCBI taxonomy): domain Bacteria; kingdom Bacillati; phylum Actinomycetota; class Actinomycetes; order Geodermatophilales; family Geodermatophilaceae; genus Modestobacter; species Modestobacter sp. SYSU DS0290. The sequence goes on along the minus strand of NZ_JBJHAI010000010.1, from coordinate 111,982 downwards.
ACGCCGGTCAGCGCCGACCGCAGCGGCAGGCAGACCACCCCCCGGAACGGCGTGCCGGTCAAGAGCAGATCGGCGTAGGCCGGCCAGCGGTGCCGGAGGTCCTGCGGCATCGCGAGGACCGGGTGCCCGGTGCCGTAGACCGCCGTGCACGGCCCCTCGCCGGCGGTGAACTGCAGTCGCTCGGCCCGGCTCGCCTCCGGCGAGCTCGCGCCCAGCGGTATGCGGCCCCGGGTGCCGGCCCGCACGCTGAACCCGACCCCGTCCACCGCGAGCACCCCGGCGGCTGCCCGGGCCAGCCGGTCGGGCAGCAGCGCGGGGTCCTGGCCATCGGCCTGCTCGCTCGCCAGTGCAGCGGCGAAGCGCCGTCCCAGGCCCACGCCCGCAGGAGTGCGCCGTCCCGGGCGGCCCGAAACGCGGCCAGGTCCGCCCGGCCCGCACCACCAGCCGGCGGCGGCGCGGCGACACGCCCGGCTGGCCGCTCCGGCGCGGGGAGCGACCGTGCACCGGTCACGCGACCCCGGGCTCCTCCCGCCGCGGCCCGTCGATGGGCAGGCGCACGGTGAAGGTGCTGCCCACGCCCGGTTCGGACCGGACGGTCAACGTGCCGCCGTGCGCCTCCTGGACCACTGCGCGGGCCAGCGGCAGCCCCTGGCCCGTGCCGCGCCCGACGTCCTTCGTCGTGAAGAACGGGTCGAAGATCTTCGCGCGCACGTGGTCGGGGATGCCGGTCCCGGTGTCGCTGATCCGGATCACGACCTGGTCGCCGTCGACCGCGCTCCGCACCTCGATCGTCCCCCGCCGGCCGGTCTCCTCCACCGCGTCGGCGGCGTTGACGAGCAGGTTGAGGAAGACCTGGTTCAGGTCGGCGATGTTGCACCGGACCGGCGGGATCTCCGTCAGGTCCAGCTCCAGGTCGGCGACGCTCCGCACCTGGTGCCCGGCCACCGTGACCGTGGCGGTCAGTGCCTCGTTGAGGTCCGCGGGCACCAGCTCGGGGTGGCCGGGGTGGCTGAACGTCTTCATCGCCCGCACGATCGTCGCCACCCGGTCGATCCCGCCCAGGGTCTGGGCGACCGCGCTGGGCACCTCGGTCTGCAGGAAGTCGAACTCGATGCCGGCCTCGGCCTCGCGCATCCGGGTCTGCCGTTCCCGCCACTCCAGCGGGTCCTCGCGGTCCAGCATCTCGCGGTACAGGACCAGCATCGACATGAGGTCACCGAACGCGTCGGCCAGGAACCGCGCGTTGTCCCCGACGTACTGGATCGGGGTGTTGATCTCGTGCGCCAGCCCCGCCGACAACCGCCCCAGCGACTCGAGCTTGGACTCCCGGTGCATCTCGGCGTCGCGAGCCTTGCGGTCGGTGATGTCGCGGGTGCACATCTGCACCTCGGTGATCCGGCCGTCGGCGTCGCGCAACACCGAGGAGATGGCCTCCACCCAGACCCAATGGCCGTCCCGGTGCCGCAGCCGGAAGGTGAGCTCGCCACGTCCGGCATCGGCGCGGAACCGCCCGTCGCTGTGCAGCAGGGTGCCGAGGTCGTCGGGGTGCACGAAGTCCAGCGCCCGCGCGCCGATCACCTGTTCGGGGTCCATGCCCAGGACGCAGGCGATCGCCGGTGAGACGTACCGGATCGTGCTGTCCGGGTCGTGCTGGCTGATCAGGTCACCGCTGTTCTCGGCCAGCAGGCGGTGCAGCGCCTCGGACCGGGCCAGTGAGACCGCTGCGGCACGCCGCTCGGTGATGTCGCGCAGGAAGGCGTGGAACCGCCATGCGCCGCCCCACCGCATCCGACCGACGGTGAGCTCGATCTCGATCTGCCGGCCGTCCTTGTGCTGTGCCCGCATCTCCACCGGGCCCAGCGGCAGTTCGGCGTCGTCCAGCTCGTGCAGCCGGGTCAGGGCGTCCCGGTACTCGTCGCGCAGCCGGCGCGGGACGATCAGGTCCAGCAGCGGCTGCCCGAGCGCCTCCGCGGCGGACCAGCCCAGCAGCGACTGCGCCGCACCGTTCCAGCCGTTGATCGTGCCGTCGTGGTCCATGCCGACGAAGCCGTCCCCGGTGGTGGCCAGCACACCGCCCAGCTGGGCGTCGCTCTGGCGCTGCCGGGTGCTGTCGCAGAACTTGCTGACCGCGCCGACGATCCGGCCGTCGACCAGCACCGGCTGGCTGCGGCCCTCGATCGCGATCAGCGAGCCGTCCCCGCGCCAGACGAGCGTGTCCTCGTCGACGAAGGGGATTCCCTCGGCGAGCACCTGGCGCTGGGGGCACTCCTGGAACGGGAAGGGTGAGCCGTCCGGGCGGGAGTGGTGGATGAGCGAGTGCAGCTGGGCGCCCACCAGGTCGTGCAGGTGGTGGCCGAGCAGCGCCGCGGCGGCCGGGTTGGCGTAGCGGCAGACGCCGTCGGTGTCGACGGAGTAGATGCCGTCGGCGCAGGCGTCCAGCAGCGCACGCACGTGCGCGGGGGGGACCAGGGCCTCCTCGGTCGCGGTCATCAGCTCGGTGGTGCGTGCGTCGGTCATCAGGCACCGGTCCCGGTGACGGACAGCCGGCCGGTGATCTGCTCCTGCTGGAGGAAGTTCTCCAGGCGCTGCACCAGCGGTTCGGTGACGATCGTCCCGCGGCCCACGAGCAGGACCCCGGAGGTGGTGGCGACGTCGTCGAACACCACCATCCCGGGGCGCAGCTCCGGGACGGTGACCTCGTAGGGGACCGGGGCGTCCCCCTCGGTCTCGTGGCAGCTGATGAGCGCGTCCAGCACCACCGGGTCGTACGCGCCGGCGTCGGCCCGCAGGGCGGCGATGGTGTCCTGCACGGAGGGGCGCTGGTCCAAGCCCTTGTGGAAGTCCACCGCCACCTTGAGGATCCGGGATCCGATGGGCAGGTCGGCGCCCACGGGGACGCCGGGTCCCGATTCACGGCCGTCGTAGCGGGCCGGCTGCCAGCCGATCGCGTCGGCCACGTGCTCCAGGCGCGGGATGCGGCCGACGAGGTCCCGGCTGACCTGCGGGATCCGGCCCACCATCGCGAGCTCGTCCTCGTCGAGCGGCCGTCCGGCGTCGATCTTGGCGAAGACGGACGGGGGGATGCTCACCAGACCCAAGGAGCCGAGCATCGAGGTGATCTCGATCTCCCAGGGGTCCTCCACCTCGAGGGCCACCGCGAGCTCCAGGACGGTGCGGGTGATCCGCGACGCCCGGGCGAACGCGGTGGGCTGCGCGAGTGCGAGGGTGGCGGTCAGCGCGTCGACGGTGCGCCGCAGCGTGGTCGCCAGCAGCTCCTTCTCCGCGCTCATCAGCCGGTTCAGCTCCACCGCGTTGTCCAGCTCCTCGAGCAGGACCTCCGGGGGGCAGGGCTTGGTGAGGAACCGGTAGACGTGCCCCTCGTTCACCGCGGCGATGGCGGCCTGCGTGTCGGCCTGGCCGGTGAGCAGGACGCGCACGATCTCCGGGTGCTGCTCGCGGATGCGGGACAGCAGTGTCGCCCCGTCCATCTCGGGCATGCGCATGTCGCAGACGATGACGTGCACGGACTCGGTCTCGAGCAGCTCGAGGGCGGCGGCCCCACCGGTGGCCGTGTGCACCGTGAACTGCTTGCGCAGCTGGCGGCGCAGACCGTCGAGGATCGCGATCTCGTCGTCCACCAGCAGGATGGACGGGGAGTCGCGCCCGGCGCGCTGTGGCGCAGCGGAGAGGTGGTTCATGGCGAGGTGCCTCCGGTGCCGATGCGGTCGAGCCGCCTGAATGGGCGGACACGATCGTTTCGGTACCGCCCGGGCTCGACTGGAGCCGGTGCAGGGCCGGGGTGACCCGCAGGGGTGACCTGTGCCACCCGCGCTCCGGGTCAGCGGCGGGCGGACTGCACCGATGCGCCGGGCAGGGTGAGCACCGTGTCGTCCTCGTCGGGCAGCTGCGGGTCGTGGGTCACGCACACCACCAGCCGGCCGGCCAGCGCCCGGCGCAGGTCGGCGACCAGCGCCGCCGCCGTGGGCGGGTCCAGGTGGGCGGTTGGCTCGTCCAGCAGGACCACGTCCCGGTCGGCCAGCAGCGCGCGGGCGACGGCGAGCCGCCGCCGCTCCCCGCCGGACAGCGACGTCCCGCCGGCCCCGACCGGGGTGTCCAGCCCGGCGGGGAGCGAGGCGAGCAGCGGGGCCAGCCCGGCGTCGGTCAGTGCCTGCCGCATCGCCGCCTCCCCGGGAGGGCCGGCGAGCTCGCCGCGCGGCCGGGCCAGCGCGAGGTTGGCCCGCAGGGAGGCGTCGAACACGTGCGCGTCCTGCGGGCACCAGGCCATCGCGGCCTGCACGTCGGCACGGGTCAGCCGGGACACCGGCACCGGGCGTCGGCCGTCGCCGAGCACGTACTCACCGGACGACGGGCGCAGCGCGGCCAGCAGCACCGACAGCAGCGTCGACTTGCCCGAACCCGACGGGCCGGTGACCACCAGCCACCCGTTGCCGGCGGTGGCGACCAGGTCCAGGTCACGCAGCACCCCGGGGCGCCCGGGCCAGCCGGCGGACAGGGACTCGGTGGCCAGCTCCCGGACGGGGCGCGGGGCGGGCAGCCGGTCGGCCGGTGCGGGGTCGGCGGCCACCGGCTCGGTCAGCACGGCGGCGATCCGGGCCCGGGCGTCGGACAGCGCGAGCCGGTGCCGCCGGGCGGCGTTGATCGCGGCCAGCGGCTCCAGCAGGGCCAGCGGCGCGAGCGCGAGCACGGCGGCCACCGGGGCGGAGATCTCCCCGGCGCGCACCGCGGCCGCGCATGCGGCGAGCGCCAGCACGGCGGCCGCCCCGGTGGCGAACGCCGCCACCGCGTCCCCGACCGCCACCGCGGCGGCGCCCGCACCGGCCGCCCGTCCCTGGCGGCGCCCCAGGGCGTCGAGCCGGTCGACCGCCGCGGGCACCAGGCCGTGCGTGCGCAGGTCGGTGGCCGCGTCGAGGGTGGCGGTGGTCTCCCGCAGCGTCACCGTCTGCAGCTCGGCGGCGGCCCGGGACACGCCCCGGTCCGCCCAGCGGTGCACCAGCAGCACCAGGATCACCGCGGCGGCCAGCACGGCGGCCACCAGCGCGCCGGCCCGCGGGTCCAGCACGGTGAGCACCGCCGTGGTGAGGACCAGCACCGAGCCGGCCACCAGCGGCGGGGTGACCACCCGCACGGAGAGGTCCTGCACCAGGCCGACGTCGCCGACCAGGCGGGCCAGCGCGCGGCCGGGGGTCCGGTCGGCGGCCGGGCCCTGGGCCACCAGCGCCCGCCACAGCTGCAGCCGGGTCGTCGAGGCCAGGCGGAAGGCGGCGTCGTGGGTGGCCAGCCGCTCCAGCCAGCGCAGCACCGCACGGCCCAGGCCGGAGGCGCGCACCGCGACGATGGCGACCATCAGGGTGAGGATCGGCGGCTGCTCCGCGGCCCGCACGATCAGCCAGCCGGAGACCGCGGTGAGCGCGATGCCGGCCGCGCTGGAGGCGGCGCCGTAGCCCACGGCCTTGGCCAGCACGCGGCGCGGCCAGCCCAGCGCCGCGGTCGCCGGCTGCGCACGCCCCGCGCCCACGGTGGTCGGCGGCGGGGCGCTCTCGGCGCGGAGCGTGGGGATGCCGGCGCCGAGCGTGGGTGCGCCGGTGGGGAGCGTGCGGGGAACGGTGGTCAGCGGCGGGGTCCCGGTCGGCGCCGGCAGCGCCACCGTGCGGTCGGCGAGCGCCGCCAGCGCCGGCTCGTGGGTGACGAGCACGGTGCACAGCGAGCCGCGCAGCCGGTGCAGCACGGCGGCCACCCGCGCGGTGGCGGCGGTGTCGAGCGCGGCGGTCGGTTCGTCGAGCAGCAGCACCCGGGCGCCGCGCTGCACCCGCACGAGCGCGCGGGCCAGCGCCACCCGCTGCAGCTCGCCGGGGGAGAGCGTGCGGCAGACCCGGTCGCGCAGGTGCCCGCCCTCCACCCACTCCAGGGCGGTCTCCGCCAGGCCGGTGGCGCGCTCGGCGTCGACGTCCCCGGCGTGCCGGCGCAGCTCGTCGACGACCGTGTCGGCGACGGTGCGGGGGAACTGCGGGACGACGGCGACGTCCTCGGGCCGCAGCACGGTCCCGGTGACCTCGACCCCGGCGCCGTCGGCCAGCTGACCGGCGAGCACTGCGAGCACGGTCGACTTGCCCGAGCCGCTGGGCCCGCGCAGCGCGACCAGTTCGCCGGGGGCGACGGTCAGCGCGGCGCCGTCGACCGCGGGGACGCCGCGGCCGGCGAAGCGCACGGTCAGGTCGGCGACGGTCACGCCCCGCGGCGCACCGGCCGGCGGCGGCCCGACGACCGGGCGCGGCAGCGGGGTGTCCAGCACCCCGCGCGCGGCGGCCGCGGCCTCGGCGGCGTCCTCCGAGGCGTGGTGGGCCGCGCCGAGGGCGCGCAGCGGGGCGAACGCCTCGGGCGCCAGCAGCAGCGCGAGCAGCCCGACGTCGAGGTCGATGCCGCCCTCGACCAGGCGGATGCCGACGGTGACCGCGACCAGCGCCACCGACAGGGTGGCGAGCACCTCGAGCACGAGGGAGGAGAGGAACGCCGTGCGCAGCGTGGCGAGGGTGCGGCGGCGGTGGGTCTCACCGAGCTCGGCGAGGGCGGTCAGCTGGTCGGCGGCGCGGCCCAGGCCGCTGAGCACCGGCAGCCCGCGGACCAGCTCGGCGACGTGCCCGGCGATCCGGTCCAGCGCCCGGGCGGCCTGCGCCGTCTCGTCGCGGGTGTGCAGCCCGACCAGAACCATGAACAGCGGCACCAGGGGCAGGGTCACGCCGACCAGCAGGGCGGAGAGCCAGTCGGTCACCCCGAGGACGACGAGCAGCACCGGCGGGACGACGGCGGTCTGCGCCAGCGCCGGGAGGTAGGTGGCCAGCGCGGGCCCGAGGTCGTGCAGGCGGGTGGTGGCGAGCACCGCCGCGGGGCCGGTGCCCCCGGCCGCGGTCACTGCCTCGCCCTGGCCACCCAGCAGCCGCACCAGCAGCCGGCGCCGCAGGGTGTCCTCGGCGCGGCGGGCGTCGCGGGTGGCCACGACGGTGCCCACCCCGCCGGCGAGCGCCCGCACCGCCGCACCGAGCAGGGCCACGCCGAGCGCCGTCCCGGGGGTCTGCCCGGCGAACACGTCGGCGACCGACCGGGCGAGCCCGGCGGCCAGCAGCACCACGCCGGCGGTCTGCACGAACGCGAGGACGGCGGCGCGGGCGAGGGCACCGGGCAGCCCCGGCACGCCCGCGAGCGCGCCCAGCGGGCCGCGCCGCCGGTCGTCCACCGGGGCAGAAATGGTGATTCCTGCCCCGGACGGGGCCGGGGTCATGCGCTCACCGGCTCCCCGGGCGCCTCGTGCGGGGTCTGCGGCTCGGCGGAGAGCCGCGTGCGGAAGACCCAGTAGGTCCACGCCTGGTAGCCGAGCACGATCGGCAGCCCGAACCCGGCGGCCCAGGTCATCACGGTCAGCGTGTAGTCGCTGACCGAGGCGTCGGCGATCGTGACGTCGAAGGCGGGGTCGATCGTCGAGGGGACGACGACCGGGTACGCGGCGCCGAAGATCGTGGCGGCGGAGCCGAGCATGACGACCGCCCACGCGGTGAACGCCGGACCCTCCCGGTCCAGCCGGAGGTAGCTGCAGGTGAGCAGCACCGCGAGCGCGGCGACCAGCCACACGACGGCGGTGACCATCGTGCCCGAGCGCAGCTGTACCAGCCCGGCCCACAGCAGCAGCGGCAGGGCGGCGACCGGTGACCAGCGGGTGGCGAACCGGCGGGCGGCCACCCGGACCGGGCCGTCGGTCTTCAGCGCGAGGAACACCGCGCCGTGCACCATCGAGTAGGCCAGCACCGCCACCGCGCCCAGCAGCGCCGGCCAGCCGACCCCGGCGAACGCGCCGCCGACCCGGGTGCCGTCGCCGTCGATGGGCAGGCCGAGGGTGGTGCTGCCCAGCGCGGCACCGATGCCCAGCGCAGCGATCAGCGACCCGGCGGTGATGACGTGGGTCCAGGTGCTGTCCCACTGCGCGGTGTGGTGCGAGTGCCGCCACTCGAAGGCGACCGCCCGGATGATCAGCCCGAACAGCACGAGCACGAAGGGCAGGTACAACGCGGGCAGCCAGGTGGCGTACCAGCCGGGGAAGGCGGCGAAGACGGCGCCGGCGGCGGTGATCAGCCAGACCTCGTTGCCGTCCCACAGCGGGCCGATGCTGCGCAGCATCAGGTGGCGGTCGGCCTCCTTGCGGCCGATCACCGGCAGCAGGGCGGCGACGCCGAAGTCGAAGCCCTCCAGCAGCAGGAATCCGATCCAGAGCACCGCGACGGCGGCGAACCAGAGTGTCTGCAGGTCCATGTCGTTCTCTCTCGGCTCTCGGTCGGATCAGTACGCGAAGGAGAGGACGTCGTCCTCGTCGGCCCGGCGGGTGCTGGCGCTGCCCGGCGTGACGTCGGCGCCGCCGCTGACGTCGTCGTCCGGGCCGCCCTCGGGGGTGTGCCCGGGGGTGGGGGCCCCGTCGCTGGTGGTGACACCACGGCGGACGAAGCGGGTGAGCAGCCACAGCTCCACGACCGCGAGCGCCCCGTAGACCAGCGTGAGCGCGATCAGCGACGTCCACACCTCGGCGGCGCTGACGCCGGGGGAGACCGCCTGGGCGGTGAAGAAGTAGACCTGCTCCTCGCGCGGGACGTCGGGATTGGGGTAGACGACGAACGGCTGGCGGCCCATCTCGGTGAAGATCCAGCCGGCGGCGTTGGCGAGGAACGGCGTGCCGACGGCCAGCAGCGAGCCGTAGACCCCGATCTGCGACGTCGGCACCCTCCCGCGCCGGGTGGACCACAGGGCGTAGGCCCCGACGGCGGCCGAGACGACGCCCATGCCGATCATCAGCCGGAAGCTCCAGTAGGTGACCGCCAGCACCGGGGTGTAGTCGATCGGCTCGCCGGCCTTGTCGCCGAACGACGGGTCGTCGGGGTAGGTGGCGCCGTAGGCGGCCGAGTACTCCTCCTGCAGCTCGTTCACCCCGGGGACGGCGGTGGAGAAGTCACCGTGCGCCAGGTAGGAGAGCAGGTAGGGGACGGTCCAGGAGTGGACGTCGTCGCACTCGTTGTTGCCGAGCTTGCCGAAGGCGAAGATCGAGAACGGTGCGGGCGCCTCGGTCGTGCAGAGCGCCTCGGCCGAGCTCATCTTGAGCGGCTGCTGCTCGTACATCAGCTTGGCCTGGTAGTCACCGGTGATCGCGACCAGCACGAAGGCGATCAGCGACACGTACCCACCGAGGCGGGCCGAGCGGCGCCACACGGCGTGGTCGGTCTCCTCGGGCGAGCGCCCGGCCAGCCGGCGCTTGCGCAGGTGGTAGAGGCCGATGCCGACGAGCGCGGCGCCGGCGACCATGAGCGCACCGGCGATGGTGTGGCTGAAGGCGGCCAGGGCGGTGTTGTTGCTCAGCACCGCGAAGAAGTCGACCTGCTCGGGGCGGCCGGTGGTGTCGTCGGTGACGACGCCGACCGGGTGCTGCATCCAGGAGTTCGCCGCGATGATGAAGTACGCGCTGACGATCGACCCGATCACCGCGGCCCACAGCGAGGCCAGGTGCAGCTTCTTCGGGATCCGGCCCCAGCCGAAGATCCACAGGCCGAGGAAGGTCGACTCCAGGAAGAAGGCCAGCAGGGCCTCCAGCGCCAGCAGCGAGCCGAAGACGTCGCCGACGAAGCGGCTGTACTCGCTCCAGGCCAGGCCGAACTGGAACTCCTGGACCAGGCCGGTGGCCACGCCCAGGACGAAGTTGATCAGGTAGACGCGACCCCAGAAGCGCGTCATGCGCAGCCACTCGGGCTTGTCGGTGCGCACCCACATGGTGTGCATGACCGCCACCAGGATCCCCAGCCCGATGGTCAGCGGGACCATCAGGAAGTGGTAGACGGTGGTGATCCCGAACTGCCAGCGCGCCACGTCCAGGACGTCCACGGGCCTGCCCCTCTTCTCGCGTCGTACGATCGACACGTTCTTCTACGGTTCGTAGAACTCATTTCTACGCCTCGTAGAACCGAAGTTCTACGACCGGTAGAGACAATCGGCTGTGAGACGCCGGACAGGGAGGGACCTTTGGCCTCGATGGGAGAGCTGGAACGCACCGTCATGGACTGGCTGTGGACCGCCGGCGGTCCGGCGAGCGCTGCGCAGGTGCGGGACGGCCTCAACGCCGCCGGCGGGGACCGCGACCTCGCGCTCACCACCGTGCACACGGTCCTCGGGCGGCTGGAGCAGAAGGGCTTCCTGGTGCACGACGACGCCCGTCCCCGCCGGTTCGCGCCGCGGGCCTCGCGCGAGGACCACGCCGCGGAGCTGATGCGGGAGGTGCTCGGTCAGGCCGCCGACCGGCAGGCCGTGCTGGCCCGGTTCGTAGGTGGGGTCGACGCGGACGAGGCGCGGATGCTGCGCGAGCTGCTGGCCGGCGTCGACCGGCCGGAGCAGGACGCCGGCGCCCGCTGACCGTGCTGACCGCGACCGCGACCGCGCTCGCCGTCCTCGCCGCGTTGCTGGCGTGGCCGGTGCCCGCAGCGCTGGCCCGGGCCGGCTGGGCGCGCCGCGACCCGCTGGCGGCCCTGGTCTGCTGGCAGGCGATCGGGCTGGCCGGTGGGCTGTCGATCATCGGTGCACTGCTGGTGCACGGGCTGGCGCCGTGGGGTCACTCGCTGCCCGAGGCGTGGTGGCACTGGGTCACCCGCCAACCGGCCACCGAACCGGTGCGCGGGGACCACTGGGTCGCGCAGACCCTCGCCGCGGTGCTCGCCCTGGAGCTGCTGGGGGTGCTCGCGCTGTCCTGGGTGCGCACCGCCCGCACCCGGCGGCGGCACCGGGAGCTGCTCGAGCTCGTCGTCGCCCCCCGCCTGCCCGGCGCGCTCGACCCGGCGGCCGAGGCGCTGCTGCTGGACCACCCGGCGCCGGTCGCCTTCTGCATCCCCGGCGCCAGGCCGCTGCTGGTGCTCTCCTCCGGGATGGTCGCCGAGCTGCCCCGGAACCAGCTCGCCGCCGTCGTCGCGCACGAGCGGGCGCACCTGCGGGAGCACCACCACCTGCTGCTGCTGCCCTTCGTCGCCTGGCGGGCGGCGCTGCCGGTGCTCCCCGCCGCCGATCGGGCGCACGACGCCGTCCGGGACCTGGTGGAGATGCGGGCCGACGACGTCGCACTGACCTCGCTGCCCGGCCCGGACCCGCGCCGCACCCTGGCTGCGGCGATCGTCGCCTCCGCGGGTGGCGCGGGCGGTCAGGTGCCGGCCGGCGCGCTGGCGGTCACCGGGGGAGCGGTCGCCGTCCGGGTGCGCCGGCTGCTCGCCCCGGCTGCGCCACTGCCCCGGGGCGGCCGGGTCGCGGCGATCGCGAGCGCGCTGGCGCTGCTGCTGGTGCCGACCGTCCTGCTGCTGCTCCCCGCCCTCCTCTGACGCGTCGCCGCCGACGTGGTCACTTCCGGCGCGGGGGCGGGGCAGTGCGCCGGGAACGCGGAACGGGCACCGGCCCCAGGCGGACTGCCTGGGGCCGGTGCCCGTTCGCTGCGCGGCGCGTGCGGCCGCGCGGGGAGGTCAGCGCGTGCGGCGCGCCTCGGTGGTGTGGTCGTCCCAGTCGTCGTCGCCCTCGGGCTCCTTGGCCAGCAGGCCGGCGCCGACGGACCAGACGATGCCGCCGACGAGGCCGATCCAGGCGCCGATCTCGGTGGACAGGTCGGCGCCGCGCTCGAAGGCGCCCGGCGCGTCGAAGACGTAGCTCAGCGACAGCAGGACCGCGGCGATGCCGACGGCCATGGCGGTCAGCGACAGGCCGCGGTGCTGGCGACCGCGGGCGCGGTTGGCCGCGTACTGCAGGCCGACGACCAGGCCGATGCCCAGGAACGCGACCAGCGGGATGGTGGTGTCGGTCTCGTAGCCCGAGCCGGAGGTGCTCTGCTCGCCCTCGGTGGACACCCAGTCCAGGAACGTGGCGATCAGGAAGACCACGACGCCGGCCGTGGCGATGTGGGCGCCCGTGGTAGCCGCCGGGCGGGTGTGCTCATGCGTACGGCCAGTCGTGGACCTGTTCGAATCTGCGTTTGCCATGACTCACCGTTACCCCGGTGCCCATGATCGACACGTGAAGTCATGTTTCTGATCGTCGGGGCTCATCGAACGGCGGGGCCGGGCGCCTCGCGACGGGCGGCGTCCCGCTCGTCCCGGGCCGTGTCGCGTTCGTCGCGGGCCTGGGCCAGGTCGTCCTCCAGCTGGACGATGACCTGCGCGGAGGCCAGCAGGTGGCCGTCGTCGAGCAGCCCTCGCACCCGGGCGGCGAGCTGCAGCTGGTGCCGGGAGTAGCGGCGGTGGCCGCCGGGGGAGCGGTGCGGGTGGAGGACGCCGGAGGTGTCCAGGCTGCGCAGGAAGGCCGCCTGCACGCCGAGCAGCTCCGCCGCCTGGCTCATGGTGAGGACCGGGTGGTCGGGATCGTCCAGCCGGTCGAGCGGGTCACTGCCCACGGGTCCTCCAGTGCTCGGGACGACGACGGGGGCGGGGCCGTCGGGCCCCGCCCCCGTCGAGGGTCGGTCGGCGTCAGCGCTGTGCGGGTTCCGCCGACTCCACCGCGGCCTGCTCGCCCTCGATGGTGTGCGCCTCCACCGCGGCCGGCGCATCCGCGCGGGTCACGGTGATCTTGCGGGCCTTGGCCTTCTCCGCGACCGGGATGCTCACGGTGAGCACGCCGTCGTGGTAGCTGGCCTCCAGCCGGTCGGTGTCGAGGCTGCGGCCCAGCACCAGTTGGCGGGTGTAGCTGCCGAACGGACGCTCGGCGACCTGCCACTGGGCGCCTTCGATCTGCGGCACGGAGCGCTCCGCGCTGATGGTCAGCGTGGTGCCCTCGACCTGCAGGTCGATCGAACCGGGGTCGACGCCGGGGAGGTCGAAGTGGGCGACGAAGTTGTCACCCACCCGGTAGGCGTCCATCGGCATGCCCGCGAGGGGGCGCGCCGTCGTGGTGCCCGATCGACCGGTCAGCTGGTCGAGCGCGCGGAACGCGGCCGACGTGGTGGCGAAGGGGTCGTAGGAGTTCAGCATCATGGCCGAGTACCTCCGGGTCGTGCTGTGTCGTTCCTGTGGTGTCGCTGGGTTCTCCAGGCCGCCCGAGGTGGATCTCCAGCGGCGACTGCAGATTACCTCGCGCGTGCACCCGAGTAAACGTCCCGGCTGGAAAAATGTTCCATCCGTCGCTGCAGGTTCCTGCCGGGTCAGTCGGCGGCGTCGGTGAGGTGCTGTCGCACGACGGCCGCGGCCAGCCGGCGTGCTCGGGGGAGCGGGTCCTCGCCGGCGAGCTGCGGCGTCGTCGCGTTCCGGGCGTACCGCGCCAGGGCGCCGTCGTAGAGGAGCAGCAGCTCGCCGGCCAGTGACTCCGGGTCGTCCGCGCCGGCCTCTCGCGCCAGGTCGCGCAGTCGCTCGACGAGCAGTCGGCTGTCCGCGTCCAACCAGGACCGGCCCGGGTGCCCTGCGGGCAGCTCGGTGGCCGCGGCGAGGAATCCGCACCCGCGCCGGTTGCCCTCCCGTTCGCGGTAGCGGGCCACCGCGTCGAACACCGACAGCAGCCGGGCGACCGGGTCGGTGCACTCGTGGAGCACCTGGTCCCAGGTGGCCCGCCAGTGCTCGTGCCGCTCCTGCAGGTAGGCGGCGACCAGGTCGTCCTTGCCGGCGAAGTGGGCGTACATCGTGGCGGGCGCGACGCCGGCCCGCCGCAGCACGGCGTCCACCCCGGTGGCCGCGATGCCGCCCTCGTAGAAGAGGTCGGCGGCGGCGGCCAGCAGGCGTTCCCGGGCCGGTCGGGTCGCGGGGGAGCGGGTCATGAGCCTACTGTAACGAGCGTTATGGTGAAACGATCGTTACAGACGGCGGCGGGGCGGCCACGGTCACTCGTCGGGGCGGGGCTCGCGGTCATCGCGGTCACCTACGGGCTGGCCCGCTACGGCTACGGCCTGTACCTCCCGCAGTTCCGCGCCGAGTTCGGCTTCTCGGCAGGGACTGCGGGGGTGCTCGCGGCCGGGAGTTACCTGGCGTACTGCGCAGCGGCGCTGGTCGCGCCCCGGCTGTCCCGTCGGAGCGGTGGCCGGACGGCGCTGTGGGCCGCCGGGGGCGCGGCTGCGGTGGGGTGCCTGGTGGTGGCCACCGCGACCTCCGTCCCGCTGCTCGCCGCCGGGGCCCTGGTGGCCGGCAGTGGTGCGGGGGCGGCGACCCCGGCCCTGGTGACGGCGGTCGCGGCGACGGTGCCGCCGGCGCGGGAGCCCCGCGCCCAGGGCGTGGTCAACAGCGGCACGGGTGCGGGCGTGGTGGCCGGGGGCCTGCTCGTCCTCGCCGTCCCCGGTGCCTGGCGGTGGGCGTGGGCGTCGTTCGCCGTGGCGGCGGTGCTGGTCACCTGGTGGGCCGACCGGTCGGCCCGCTGGTCGGCGTCGGCCGATCCGGCCGGTGGGACCCCCGCGGGACGGCTCGGCAGGCCGCTGCTGGCCGCCGTGCTGGCCGGCGCCGGGTGCGCCAGCGTCTGGACGTTCGGCCGGGACCTGCTGACCGGCCCCGGCGACCTGCCGCCGGGTCTGACCGGCGCCCTGTGGTGCGTGCTCGGCGCGGCGGGCCTGGCCGGTGGGGTCAGCGGGGCCCTGGTGCAGCGGGTGGGCCTGCGGGCGGCCTGGGCCGGGACGCTGGTGGTCGCCGCCGGCGCCTCGGCGCTGCTGGCCGTCGTCCCCGGCGTGACCGCGGCCGCCGCCGTCGCGCTGGCCCTGTTCGGCAGTGCGTTCGTCGCCATGAGCGGGGTGCTCATCGCCTGGGCCGCGCACCTGCGGCCGACCGCCGCCGCGTCGGCCGCCGCCCGGCTCTTCGTCGCGCTGACGGTCGGGCAGGCGCTGGGCTCGGTGCTGCTCGGCGCGCTGGCCGACGTCCTCGGGATGCCGGGCGCCTTCCTGGCGGCCGCCGCGCTCGCGCTGGTGGCCGCCACGGTGACCCAGCCCCGGCAGCCGGCCTCCTCGGGCCCGGGCGCGCCGGAGGACCGCGGTCGCTCCACGGCCGCGGACGCCTCGCCGCCTAGCCTGACCGGGTGACGGCACACTCCCACGGCTCCGGACCGTCCGACGGTGAGCTGGCCCTCGACCCCGCCGCCGTCGCGCGGCGCCGCTGGGCCGTCCGGCTGATGCTCTGGCTGCTGGTGCCCGTCGGGCTGGCCACCGTCGTCGGCCTGGTGGTGTTCTGGCCGGACGACGAGCAGACGGCGGCCGAGCAGGCAGCGGGCTCCTTCTTCCCGCCCGGGCAGACCTACCCGGTGGCCACCGTCACCTCCCTGCAGCCCTACGACTGCTCCGACCCCGACGGTGATCCGCTGACCTGCGCCACCGCGGTGATGGTCGTGGGGGAGGGGGAGAGCCGCGGCGACTACGTGCAGGTCGACCTGCCTCCCGAGGTCGTCGACGCCGGTGTCGAGGCCGGCGACGAGCTGGTGCTCACCCGCGACCCGGTCGACGGCGGGCAGGCCACCTACCAGTTCCAGGACTTCGCCCGCGGCACCCCGATCGTCGTCCTCGCGCTCGCCTTCGCCCTGGTCGTGGGTGCGGTGGCCCGGCTGCGCGGGCTGCTCGCCCTGCTGGGGCTGGGGTTCGCGTTCGTCGTCCTGCTGGAGTTCATGCTGCCCGCGCTGCTCGCCGGCGGCTCCCCGCTGTGGGTCAGCCTGATCGGCTCGTCGGCGATCATGTTCGTCGTCCTGTACCTGGCGCACGGCTTCAACGCCCGGACGACGACGGCGCTGGTGGGCACGCTGTTCGGGCTGGCGATCAGCGCGGTGCTGGGCACGGTGGCGGTGGGCGCCGCCCGCCTGATCGGCTTCAACAACGAGGAGAACCTGCAGCTGCTGCAGCTGGACCGCAGCCTGGACTTCTCCGGGCTGGTCGTCGCCGCCACGGTGGTCGCCGGGCTCGGCATCCTCAACGACGTCAGCATCACCCAGGCGTCGGCGGTCTGGCAGCTGCACGACGTCTCACCGCAGATGGGCTGGCGGCAGCTGTTCCGCCGCGGCATGGCGATCGGGCGCGACCACATCGCCTCGACCGTCTACACGATCGTCTTCGCCTACGCCGGGGTGGCGCTCCCGCTGCTGATGCTGTTCGAGATCTACCAGCGGCCGTTCTGGACCGTGCTCACCGGCGCGGAGGTGGGCGAGGAGGTGGTGCGCACTCTGGTCGGCGGCATCGCGCTGGTGCTCGCCGTCCCGGTGACCACCCTGGTGGGTGCGCTGGTGGCGGCCAGCTCGGCCTCGGCGGCAGCGCCGGCCGCGCCGCCTCCCGAGCCCACGCCGGAGGAGCAGGAGGCGGCGCGCCGCCGGGAGCGGCTGCGGGCGATGCGCGAGGCGGCGGCCGAGGGGAACGGCGGCCGGTCACCGCGGCCCCGGGACCCGCGCTGACCCGGACGGCGGGGATGCTGCACCCGTGAGCACCGACCTGCTGACCGCCGCTGCCGCCGCCCCGGGCTTCATGCCGCCGGACGAGGGGCGCGCGCTCTACGAGGCCGCCCGCGCGGTGGCGGTGCCCGGTCCGCTGCTGGAGATCGGCAGCTGGCTGGGCAAGTCGGCGCTGTACCTGGCCGCCGCGGCCCGGGAGACCGGCCGGCAGGTGGTGACCGTCGACCACCACCGCGGCTCGGAGGAGCACCAGCCCGGGTGGGAGTACCACGACCCCTCGCTGGTCGACCCGCTGGTCGGGCGGATCGACACCCTGCCCGGCTTCCGGCGCACGGTCGCCGACGCCGGTGCGGAGGACGTCGTGGTCGCCGTCGTCGCCCGCTCGGAGGTGCTCGCGCCGCTGTGGTCGACCCCGCTGGCGCTGCTGTTCCTCGACGGCAGCCACACCGAGGAGTCGGCCCGCCGCGACCAGGACGCGTGGGTGGGCAAGCTGGCCGTCGGGGGCACGCTGGCCATCCACGACGTCTTCCCCGACCCGGCCGACGGCGGGCAGGCACCGTTCGGCGTCTACTCCCGGGTGGTGGCCTCGGGTCGCTTCACCGAGCTGCCCGGCACCGGCTCGCTGCGGTTGCTGCGGCGGATCACCTGACCCGGCGGCCGGGGGACGATGGGCCGGTGACCGTCACCGCCGAGCTGGCCCGGGCCCGGGCCGAGGCCCTCGCCCAGATCGCCGCGCTGACCCGCGAGTTCGACGAGGTGGTGGCCGCCTCCGCAGCCTCGAACGCCGACGACGAGCACGACCCGGAGGGCGCGACGATCGCCTTCGAGCGGCAACAGGTCGCCGCGCTGCTGGAGTCCGCGCGGCGCCGGCTGGCCGACGTGGACGACGCGCTCGCCCGGGCGGCGGCCGGCGGCTACGGCGTCTGCGAGACCTGCGGCGGGGAGATCGGCGCCGAGCGGTTGGCCGCGCGGCCCCAGGCCCGCACCTGCATCGGCTGCGCACGATGAGCAGGCTGCGTCCATGACGGCGGCCCTCGACCGGTTCGCCGGCCGCCGCTGACCATCTCGTCGGTGGGGGCCGTTCAGCGCTGGACGGGCCGGTGCATCACCCAGGTGTGCGGGGCCCCGCCGGGCGGGTCGACCTCGCCGACGACGGCGAACCCCAGGCGTTCGTAGCGCCGGACGTTGCCCGCCGCGGAGGTTTCCAGCAGCGCGCTCGCCCCCGCGGCGTCGACCGCCTGGAGCCCGGCCCGCAGCACCGCGGTGGCCAGGCCGCGGCCGCGGGCCGCGGGGCGCGTGCCGACGCAGGCGAGGAACCAGTGCTCGCCAGGTGGGTGCAGGGCGGTGCTGGCCTCCTCCGCGGCGGCCAGTACCGGGGCCCGGTCCCCGAGCAGGGCCTGCACCTGGTCGGCGACCAGCTGCGCCGTGGCCGGGGACGGGGCGGCGTCGGGCCGGACCCAGCACGCCGCGGCGAGCACCCGCCCGTCGTCCTCGGCCAGCCAGGTGCCGTGCGTCTCGACGCCGAGCAGCCCGGCCTCCAGCCGGTACAGGCCGGTCAGCCGGTCGCGCAGCCCCTCGCCGCCCAGGGCCCAGTGCACCCACGGGTAGTCGGTGAAGGCGTCGGCGAGGGCCTCGCCGACGGCGTGCGCGTCGGTCGCCCGCGCCGGGCGAACCGTGCTCAGCTGACGTACCGCCGGGCGGTCGACCTGCGCTGCGCGTCCTCCAGCGCGGCGAACCGGGCCTCGGCGTGCGGTGGGAGGACCCGGCGCTCCCGGACCAGCCAGGGCACCCCGCCCAGGGCGGCGAGCAGCCCGCGGGCGGTCACCCGGTCCTTCGGCACGGTGCGCAGCAGGTGGACGGTGCGTCGCAGCGCGGGCCGCAGCGGCCGCCGCAGCCACGTCGTCCAGAGGGTGTTGCGGATGCCGTCGGCCCGGCGCTTGTGCGGGTCGCGCGCGGTGCTGGCCTGGTGGTGGATGCCGATGGTGGGCAGGTAGCACAGCTCCCAGCCACGGGCGGCCAGGTCACCGGCCATCAGCTCCTCCTCACCGCCCAGCCACAGCCGCTCGTTGAACCCGCCGACCTCGTCGAACGCCTCGCGGCGGACCACGCTGGCCCCGGCCAGGAAGCTGCCCAGCGCAGGGCCGGGCAGCCAGTCGGCGCCGACGACGGGGGAGTCGCGCAGCTCGGCGACGATCGGGTCCTCGACGCCGCCGGGCTCGACCACGATCCGGGCGGTGACGACGGCCAGCCGCGGGTGGGCGTCGAGGACGTCGGCCGCGGTGCGCAGCGAGCCCGGGTCCCACCAGGTGTCGTCGTCGCAGAAGGCGACGTAGGGGGTGTCCAGCCGGGCCACGCCGAGGTTGCGGCCCACCGCGCCCAGGTTCTCCGGGCTGGCGATCAGCTCGACCTCCGGGTGCTCGCGGCGGACCGCGTCGGCGGTGCCGTCGGCAGAGCCGTTGTCGACGACCACGACGTGCGGCTGCTCGGGCAGCTCCCGCAGCCGGGTCAGCGCGAGCAGCAGCTCGTCGCGCCGGTTGTGCGTGATGACGACGACGGCGGTCCGCGGGTCGGCGCCCGTCCCGGTGGTGGCCGCCTCGGCCAGTTCGCTCGTCATGAGTGCTGCAGCTCCCGGACTCCGGTCATCACGCTGGTGGGCAGGGTGCGGCGCCGGCGCAGGGCGGCGGGCACGCGGGGGAGGGCGCCGGCGAGCCCGCGCCACCCCGGCCGCCCGGCCCGGGCCGCGCGGGCGAGCTGGCCGGCCAGGTCGCGGAGGGGGTAGCGCATCAGGGCGGTCAGCACCCGGCTGCGCCACAGGCCGGCCTGCCGGACGGCGGATGCCTCCCGCCGGGTCGAGGGGTGGTGGTGCACCGTGACCTCGTCGACGTAGGCCAGGCCCCAGCCGGCCGCGGCGAGGTCGAGGGCCAGCCGCTCCTCCTCGCCGGGGAAGCGGACCACCGGGTCGAAGCCGCCGGCGCTCGTGAACGCCTCGGTGCGCACCAGCGCCGCGCAGGCCACGAAGCCCAGCAGCGAGGGCCCGGGCAGGTCCGGGTCGGTGCCCAGCGGGCTGGCCGCCATCACCTCGCAGACCGGGTCGAGCGTCTCCTCCGGGCCGACCAGGATGCGGGCGGCGAGCAGCCCCAGGCGGGGGTGGGCGCGCATGACCTCGACGGCGCGCGCCAGGTCGCCCGGCGCCCACCAGGAGTCGTCGTCGGTGAAGGCCACGAACGGCGTGCCGGCGCGCTCGACGCCCACCGTGCGGGCGAGGGCGCCGGCGTTGTCGGGCAGCGGGACGACGGTGACCTCGGGGTGGGCCGCGCGCACCGCCTCGACGGTGCCGTCGGTGGAGGCGTTGTCCACCAGGACCACCGGTGCCTCGTGCCGGGGCAGGCTGGCGAGCAGGTCCTCCCGCCGGTTGCGGCTGGCCACCACGCAGGTCACCGCGGGCCGCGCGGGGTCTAGCTCGGTGATCACGGGGGGTGCCTGCCCGGGGCCGGGGCCGGTCAACCCCGGTCCTCGATCACATCGGCGACCGGGTCCCCGGCCGCGAGCTCGAGGTGGTCCGGGTCGGCGAACACCCGGCTGGCCGGGCCGGTGCCGGCGATCGCGTCGGCGGCCAGCACCACCGCGGCGGCGGTCCAGGTGGTGCGCTCCACCGGCCAGCGCGCGTCGTCGGGGTAGACCAGCCCGGTCCAGTAGGACCCGTCCTCGGCCCGCAGGTGCTGCATCGCGGCCAGCTGCTCGGCGGCGTCGTCCGGCCGTCCGCAGGCGGCCAGCGCCAGCGCCAGCTCGCAGGTCTCCGCGCCGGTGACCCAGGGGCGGTCGGCGACGCACCGCACCCCCAGGCGGGGGACCACGAAGGTCTCCCACCCGGCGGCCAGGCGGGCGTGCGCGGCGCCGCCGGTGACGGCGCCGGCGAGCACCGGGTAGTACCAGTCCATCGACCACCGGGAGCGGTCGGCGAAGGCCGCGGGCCGTTCGCGGAGCGCCACGCCCAGACCGGTCGCGGCCAGGTCCCAGTCCGGCTGCGGCTGCCCGACCAGGTCGGCCAGCGCGATCCCGCAGCGCAGCGCCTGGAACAGGCTGGCGTTGCCGGTGAGCAGCGCCGTGCCGTCGGGGGTGCCGTCCGGCCGGAGGGCCCAGCTGATCGCGCCGCCGGGCAGCTGCATCGCCGTCACCAGGTCCAGCGCCCGCCGGACCGCCGGCCACAGCCGGTCGACCAGTCCGGCGTCGCCGGTCGCCAGCCAGGAGTGCCAGACGCCGACGGCCAGGTACCCGGCGTGGTTGCTCTCGGTGCCCGGGGCGACGACCACGCCGTCCCGGTACTCCGCCGCCCACGAGCCGTCGGGCCGCTGCCGGGCGGCGAGCCAGTCGTAGGCGGCTGCCGCGCGGGCGTGCTCGCCGCCGACGTCCAGGGCCATCGCCGCCTCCACGGCGTCCCAGGCGTCCAGCTGGCCGCCGCGGAACCACGGCAGCGCCCCGTCGGGGGACTGCTCGGCGGCGATGGCGGCGACGGTCGCCCGCACCTGGTCGGCGCGCAGCACGCCGGGCACCTCGGGCAGCAGGTCAGTCACCGGGCCCCCCTGCCGGCGGCTTCTCCGCGTAGACGACGAGGCTCTTGCCGACCAGCGGGTCCAGCAGGCGCTCGGCGGTGCGGGTCACCCACGGCCGGCGGGTCAGGTCCCAGACCAGCAGCCGGTGGTAGGCCCGGGTGGCCGGGGTGTCCCGGTCGACACCGACGGCGCACTTGAGCCACCAGTAGGGCGCGTGCAGCGCGTGCGCGTGGTGGGTCCGGGTGGGCCGCAGCCCGGCGGTGGCCAGCCGCTCCCAGAGCTGGTCGCCGCGGTAGATGCGGAGGTGCCCGCCCTCGTTGGCGTGGTAGTCGTCCGACAGCGCCCAGCAGACCCGCTCGGGTCCGTAGCGGGGGACGGTGACCGCGACCCGGCCGCCGGGCTTGAGCACCCGGGCGATCTCGGCGATCGCGGTCCGGTCGTCCGGGACGTGCTCGAGGACCTCCGAGGCGATGACCCGGTCGACGCTGGCGTCGGGCACCGGCAGGGCGCGGAGGTCGGCGCGCGCCACCTCCGCCGCCGCGCCGGGCGGTGCCTCGCCGGCGGCGGCGATCGCCCGCAGCCAGGTCCGGGTGGTGGACACCTCGGCGATGCCCCAGTCGATCGCCAGCACCGAGGCGCCCCGGCGGTAGGCCTCGAAGGCGTGCCGGCCCTCGCCGCAGCCCAGGTCGAGCACCCGCATCCCCGGGCCGACGTCGAGCAGCTCGTAGTCGACGGTCAGCACGCGGTCGCGCTCCCTGCCCGGTGCCCGTCCCGCGGGCGGCGGGCGAGCACCTCCTCGTACCAGGCGGCGGTGCGCTCGGCCGTGCGGCGCCAGGTGTAGTTCGCCAGAACGCGGGTGCGCCCGGCCCGGCCCAGCTGCTCCTGCAGCGAGGGATGGTCCAGCACCAGCTGCAACGCGGCGGCGAGCCGGTCGACGTCGCCGGCGGGCACCTGCACGCCGGCGTGCGAACCGACCACCTCCGGCAGCGCCCCGGCGTCGGTGGTCACCAGCGGCGTCGCGCAGGCCATCGCCTCGACCGCGGGCAGCGAGAACCCCTCGTACAGCGACGGGACGGCGACCACCGTGGCGGTCTGCAGCAGTCGCACCAGCTCCGCCTGCGGCACCGGCCCGGTCACGCGCACCGCCTCGTGGAGCCCGAGCCGTTCCAGGGCGGTGGCCGCCGGGCCACCGGGGCGGACGCTGCCCACCACGACCAGGCGCACCTCCCGCTCGGTGCGCAGCTTGGCGACCGCCTCCAGCAGCGGCACCAGCCCCTTCAGCGGTACGTCGGCGCTGGTGGTGACCAGCACCGTCGCCGGGTCGCGGGGTGCGTTCCCGGGGTGGAACACCTCCGGGTCGATGCCGACCGGGATGACGTCGACGGCGCCGGACGGCACCCGCATGTGCCGTGCGATGTCCGCCCGGCTGTTCTCCGAGACGGTGGTGATCCCGTCCAGCCGCCGGGCCACCCGGGCCTGCATGCCGGTGAAGGCGTACCAGCGGCGCAGGGTCAGCTGCCGCCGCAGCCCGGTCGCGGCAGCCAGCTCCAGGTCCCGGTCGATCGCGACCGGGTGGTGGACCGTGGCGACCGTCGGGAGCCCGGCGCGGCGCAGGCCGAGCAGCCCCCACCCCAGCGACTGGTTGTCGTGCACCAGGTCGAACTCGCCGGTGCGGCGGCGGAGCAGACGGGCCGCCCGCAGGCTGAAGGTGAGCGGCTCGGGGAAGCCTGCGGTGCACATCGTCGCCCACTCCAGGACGTCGACCAGGTCGCGGAACTCGCCGGGCCGGGGCGTGCGGAAGGGGTCGGGCTCGCGGTACAGGTCCAGGCTCGGCACCCGGGTCAGCGGCACCCCGTCGGCCAGTTCGGGGTACGGCTGGCCGCTGAACACCTCCACCCGGTGGCCGAGCTCGCGCAGCTCGTGCGAGAGGGCCCGGACGTAGACGCCCTGCCCCCCGCCGTGCGGCTTGCTCCGGTAGGACAGCAGTGCGACGCGCAACGACCGTCCCATGCCCGGACTCTAACCAGCGGCCCCCGCCGGTCCCGTGCACGGCCGGGACCGGCGGAGGCGCCCCGTCGCACGCCGGCCGGCGGCCTGGCAGGGTGCGGGCATGCTGCGCCACGTCGTGCTCTTCACCTGGACCCCGGACACCTCCCCGGAGGTCCGCCTCGCCACCCTGGCCGCGCTGCGCCGGCTGCCGGAGGAGGTCGGGGGCATGACGTCCTTCGCCGTGGGCCCGGACGCCGGCCTGGTCGACGGCAACGCCGACACGGCGCTGGTGGCCGACTTCCCCGACGTCCAGGCCTTCCGCGCCTATGCCGAGGACCCCCGGCACCTGGCCGTCATCGCCGAGCACGTGCGCCCGCACCTGGCGAGCAGGTCGGCGGTCCAGTACGAGGTCTGACCGGGAGCGTCGCGCGGGTCGGCCACCGCGCTCCGCCGCGCGGGCCACCGTCGGGGCGGTCGTGGGAGCGGGCACGGGCAGAACGTCGCGCTGCGCCTCCCCGGCGAGCCTGACCGGCGTCGCGGACATGATCGAGCACATCCGGCGGCTCGAGCAGGGTGGCGGAGCCACCTCGGCCCCGACTGCAGCCGACGCGGCCGTGGAGCCTCCAGAAGCCCTCGGGCCGGGGCAGGCGCCACCCGACCGGGCGTAGTACCCGCATTCAGTTCATCTGTGACCGTCGGTTCCTCCTGCGCCAACAGGTGCCCGCTGCGGAGCGGCCTCTCGGGGTGCCGCTTCCTGACCTGCCATCTGCGAAACCTCATATGGCGCAGCGAGCCGTTGTGACTTCGCCCTGGAGGCAGGAGACAGCTCCCAGTGCCGCTGAGCCGATTCTCGAAAAGGTGACCAACAAATGCCACTGGTACTGCGCCAGTCAAAAGACTGACGCAGTACCAGTGGTAATCAACGGCCCGAACACATCACCTGAGCGTAACGCTCAAGTGATGCGTGACAGAGGGGCTACCTGTCGTTTCGTCGACTCCGGGCGAAGACCACCAAGAAGACGGTGAGACAGGCCATCACCCCAATGCACAGGATCAGCACCAAGGTGCCTCGCACGCCACCCTCTTGCACTCCCCAATAGATCCCAGCGATTCCCACCATCAGTTGGATGAGAAGAACTGCGATCAACTGCTGCCGCGGTGTCATCGAGCGCTCCAGCCCAACTTATCCAAGTGCCTCCGCACCTCCCCAAACTCCAAGCGCTCCACCTCCCGGACACGATGCTCCGAGCACTGCCCCCCCCTGCGAGCGGATTGGCAGTTACAGCGGTCGCGTAGCCAGCTGCGGTGCTGCTAGCCGAGAGGCCACCCAGGCAGCCGCCGACTGCGCTGGCGGCTCCCGCAACCCAGTCCTGCCAGTCCTGGCCGACTGGGTCAACGTAGTTGCTGGGGTTGCTGGCGGCGTATTCGTAGCGGTTGGCGCGGGTGGGGCCGGCGAGGGTCTCAAGGGGGTCTTGCTGGGTGAAGCGGCCGGTGTCGGGGTCGTACCAGCGCTGCCCGAAGTGGGTGAGGTTGCTGGTGGGGTCGGCGGTGCCGCCGGCGTACTCGTAGGGGTTGTAGCGGGTCGCCTCGGAGCTGTTCTGTGCCGTGGTGGTCACACCCCAGGGGTCGTAGCTGTCGGTGCCGGTGGTGGACCCCGTCCTGGTTGGTCAGGCTGGGGATGGGGCCGAGGCCGTCCTGGGCGTAGTAGTGCACCTGGCCGTCAGCGGTGCGGAGTGCGAGGGGGGGTGCCCTGTGGGTCGTGGGCGATGCAGGCGGTGCTGTTGCTGCCGACGGTGTGCCTCGACCAGCGGGACGCCGTCGGAGTCCTTACGCCCGTAGGTGTAGGTGTCGGTCTGACCGCCGGTGGTGGTGACGCGGATGAGTTCGGTGCTGTCCACGCCGGGCAGCAGCCTGGCCGGTCAGCGGCGCCGCCGGCCGGTCGCCGTCCACAGTCGGCCGCTCCGTCCACAACCTGCCCCGGACCGGTGATCGCCGGCCGTTCCGCGGTCAGGGTCGTCGCCATGCCCGCAGCCGAACGCCCGCTCCCCGTCCGCCTCTCCGACCCCGGTGCCCTCGCCGCCGCCCTGCCCGTCCTGGTCGGCTTCCGCCCGGCCGAGTCGCTGGTCGCGGTGAGCCTGCGGGGTTCCCGGCCGTCCGAGGTGGGCCTCACCGGGCGGGTCGACCTGCCTCTGCCCGAGCACCGGGACCAGGTGGTGCGCGGGTTGGTCCGCTCACTGCTCACCGACCGCCCGGCGGCCGTCGTCGTGGCGGTGGTGACCGACCAGGACGACGACCTGGCCCCCGACCCACAGCTGCCGCAGCGCGAGCTGGTCCGCCGGGTGGTGCTCGAGTTCCACGCGGCGGGGGTGCCGGTCCGGGACGTGCTGCTGGTGCGGCAGGGCCGCTGGTGGTCCTACGACTGCCCGGACGCCTGCTGCGGCCCGGGCGCCGGCACGCCGGTGCCGTCCGGCACCGAGCTGGCCGCAGCCGCGGCGGTCGACGGCCGGGTCGTGGAGCCCGACCGGGCAGCGCTGGTCCGGCGGGTCGCCCCGGTCGGTTTCCTGGCGGCCGAGGGCATGGCCCGCGCCTGCGACGAGATCGGGCAGGCCATGGCCCGGCGGCTGCTGGGCACCGCGTGGGAGGAGGTCGCCGAGGAGTCCTGGCAGCTGCTCCGGGCGGCCGTCGACCGGTGCGGCCCGGGCACGACGACCGGGCTGCCGGACCTCGAGGTGGCCCGGCTGGCGTGGGGACTGCGCGACGTCGACGTCCGGGACCGCGCGATGGGGCTGTGCACCGGCTCGTCGGCGGCGGGCGCCGAGCAGGTGTTCACCGAGCTGACCCGGCGGGCACCGGCGCCGCTGGACGCGGCGCCGGCCACCCTGCTGGCGGTCACCGCGTGGGCCCGCGGCGACGGTGGGCTGGCCAACGTGGCCCTGGAGCGGGCGCTGGCCAGCGAGCCGGGCTACACCCTGGCGGTGCTGCTCCGGCGGGCACTGGACGCGTGCCTGCCGCCGGCGGCGATCCGCGAGCTGGTCCGCGAAGCCGCCGCCGGCCCGGGGGGGGGGGGGGGGGGGGGGGGGGCGGGGGGGGGGGGGGGGGGGGGGGGGGGGGGGGGGGGGGGGGGGGGGGGGGGATGGGCGGGGTCGCGGCGGCGGGGGGATCCCGGGACTCGGGCCCCCACCCCCGCCGCCGCCGGGCGGGGCGGGCCCCCCCCCCCCCCCCCGGCGCCGGACTGGTGGCCCTGGTGAGGGGTCACCGCCGTACGGGGGTCACAGCAGGGCAGGGCGCTCCCACTCCTGGCCCAGCACGTGCTCGGCGAGGAACGCCAGCACCGTCTCGTACCAGACCGTCGCGTTGCCGGGGGTGAGCACCCAGTGGTTCTCGTCGGGGAAGTAGAGGAACTTCGACGGCACCCCGCGCTTCTGCAGGTCGTACCAGAGCCGCAGGCCCTCACCGATCGGGACCCGGTGGTCCTTGTCGCCGTGGATGACCAGCATCGGCGTGCGGATCGCGTCGGCGTAGCGGTGCGGGGAGTTCTGCTCGTACCGCTTGGGCTCGGTCAGCGGGTCGCCGAACTCGCGCTCCCAGTAGTAGGCCGCGTCCGTCGTCCCGCCGAACTGGTCCAGGTGCCACAGGCTCGCGTGGGTGACGATCGCCCGGAAGCGGTCGGTCTGGGTGGCGATCCAGTTGGCCATGTAGCCGCCGAACGAGCCGCCCATCGCCGCGGTCCGCGTCTCGTCGATCTCCGGGAGCGCCTCCGCAGCGTCCACCGCCGCCATCAGGTCGGTGTAGGGAGCGCCGCCCCACTCGCCCCAACCCCGCCGGACGAAGTCCTGCCCGAAGCCCTGCGACAGCGCCGGGTTGGGCAGCAGGACGGCGTAGCCGCGGGCGGCCAGCACCCACGGCGTCCACCGCCAGGACCAGGAGTTCCAGCTCATCAACGGGCCACCGTGCACCCACAGCACCAGCGGCGCGGGCCGCTCGGCGCTCGCCCCCTCGGGCAGCACCAGCCAGGACTGCACCCGGGTGCCGTCGGTGGCGGTGGCCTGGAGCTCCCGCAGCGTGCCGGGGAAGGAGTCGACGGTGCCGGGGTTGGGCAGCGGCGCCGGCTCCTGACCGGTGGCGACCGGGTCCAGCCGCACCGGCACGGGCGGGGAGTCGTAGCCCGAGCGCAGCGCGTACAGCGCGGTGCCGTCCCGGGCCACCTGCAGGTCGCTGTAGGCCCCGTCGCCGGTCAGCCGCACGGGCGCCGCCCCGTCCAGGGTCACCCGGAAGACCGCGTGCCGGCCGTCGTCGTCGGCGAGGAAGTACACGGTCGTGCCGTCGGCGGAGAACTGCGGCGCGCTGGGCCAGCGGTCGAAGCCCGCGGTGAGGTCCCGGGAGTCGGCCGTGTCCGGGTCGACGAGCAGCAGGGTGTAGTCCGGCGGCTCCGCGAACGAGGAGACCGACTCGCGCACGCACACCAGCCGGGCCGAGTCAGGCGAGAAGGCGGGGGAGTGGACGTCGGCCTGCGGGTCGTCCACGAGCACCCGGGTCTCCCCGGTGGCCACCTCGGTGAGCACCAGCCGGGAGCGGCGGCCCGCCGGCCCGTCGGGCACGTCCTCGCCGCGGGCCACGAACCGCCCGTCGGGGGAGACGGCGAGGTCGTCGCCCGCGCCCAGGGGGGCGCCCGCCGCGGGCGTCAGGTCCCGCCACTCCGCCGGCTCCGGGCGGGTGCCGGCGGCCGGGTCCGCGGGCAGCCGCCCCACCCAGTACACGTGCGGGACGGCGGGGCCGAGGTCGTGGTCCCAGAACCGCACCGGGTAGCTCTCGTGGAGCACCGCGGTGACGCCGGCGTCCTTGCGCTCCGTGCGCCGGGCCTGGTCGGCCTCCGCGTCCGTGGCGCCGGGCAGGGTCGAGGCGATCACCGCGACCTCGCCGGTGTCGGCGGCCACCAGCACGCCGCTGACCCCGGAGGAGCGCTGCAGGACCAGCCGCGCCTCCCCGCCGTCGGCCGGCAGGCACCACACCGCCGGCTTCGGGTCACCGGCGTCCTTGCCCGCGTCGGGGTCGGGGCGGGCGGAGGTGAACAGCAGGTCGCCCGCGGGGGTGAAGACCGGTGCGGACTCACCGACCGGCCCTCGGGTCAGCCGCCGCGCGGGGCGCGTGCCGGCGGGGTCGACCTCCCACAGGGCCGACTGCCAGGCCGTGCCCGCCGGGTCCAGCGTCGCCACCGCCGTGACCAGCCGCGTGCCGTCGGGCGAGAGCGCCAGCCCGCCGAGCCGCGGCAGGGCCACGAAGTCGGCGAGGCGGTGGAACGGGGTGGGCGGGGTGTCCTGCGGCTGCTCGCCGGAGGGAGCTGCGGAGTCGCTCACCGGGGCCTTCTCTCTGTGCGTCCGGGCGGGTGCCCCGAGCGTAGTGAGGAGGTCATGAGCCCGGCGAAGGAGTTGGTCACCCGATGGGCGGGTGGGGGCCCGTGGAACGCCGTGAGCCGCGACCCCGGGTGGGGTCGCGGCTCACGGAGGGGGCCGGTGGTGCGGTCAGCTGACGCCGGCGGTCGCCTCGGCGGCCTCGACCGGCGTGAGGTCCTCGTCGACCGCGCTGACGAAGACGTGCTGGGCGACGCCGGCCTCCAGCGGCACGCCGTCGACGAGCACGGCACCGTTGGACAGCGACGCGGTCACCGTCGACCCCGGGCGCACGCCCTGGTCGGCCAGCGACCGGAGGAGCTGGGCGTCCTCCTGCAGCTGCTCGCTGATCCGCCGGACGACGACCTGGCGCCCCTCCGGGGTGGCCGTGGTCGACAGCAGGGTCAGGGCGTCGAGCACCGCGGAGGTGTCGCCGCCCAGCGCGTCGAGGCCGGGGATCGGGTTGCCGAACGGGGAGACCGTCGGGTTGTTCAGCAGGCTGAGCAGCTTGCGCTCCACCGCCTCGCTCATGACGTGCTCCCAGCGGCACGCCTCCTCGTGGACGTCGGCGTAGTCCAGGCCGATGACGTCGACGAGCAGGCACTCGGCCAGCCGGTGCTTGCGCATGACCGCGGTGGCCAGCGCCCGCCCCTCGTCGGACAGCTGCAGGTGCCGGTCGCCCTGCACGGTGAGCAGCCCGTCGCGCTCCATGCGGGCCACGGTCTGGCTCACGGTCGGGCCGCTCTGGTGCAGGCGCTCGGCGATGCGGGCCCGGAGAGGGGTGATGCCCTCTTCCTCGAGCTCGAAGATGGTCCGGAGGTACATCTCCGTGGTGTCGATGAGGTCGTTCACGTCCACTCCTCCGTCAGGTGCCGACGATTCTACGAGGCGGCGGACACCGGGCGGGCTCCGCCGAGCCCGACGCCGGCGGCGGCGCGGGACGGCCGGTGCCCGGTAGCGTCCGGGGACGGCAGTGCCTGCTGCTCACCGGGGAGCAGCAGCGGCCGCGGCGCCGCCGTGGCCTGCTGCGGACGAGGACCAGCGAGGGAGGGGCCGTGAGCGACTCCGTCGCGGTCGTCTGGGACGACGCCCTGCTCGGCTACACCATGGGCGGCGACCACCCGATGCACCCGCTGCGCCTGGAGCTGACCGTCGGGCTGGCGCAGTCGCTCGGCGTGCTGGACCGGCCGCGGCTGAAGGTGCTGCGCCCCACCCCGGCCGACGCCGAGCTGCTCACCCTCGTGCACGACCCGGCCTACCTGGAGGCGGTGCGGCGTGCTCCGGACGACCCGGCCGCGGCTGGGCACGGCCTGGGCACCGCCGACAACCCGGTCTTCCCCGGCATGTACGACGCCGCGGCGCTGATCACCGGCGGCAGCGTGCTCGCCGCCCAGCAGGTCCACTCCGGCAGGGCGCAGCACGCGGTGAACATCGCCGGGGGGCTGCACCACGCCATGCGTGCCTCGGCGTCGGGCTTCTGCGTCTTCAACGACGCGGCGGTGGCGATCGCCTGGCTGCTGCGTCAGGGCTACGAGCGGATCGCCTACGTGGACCTCGACGTCCACCACGGCGACGGCGTGCAGGCCGCCTTCTACGACGACCCGCGGGTGCTCACCGTCAGCATCCACCAGACCCCGCTGACCCTCTTCCCCGGCACCGGCTACCCGGAGGAGACCGGCGACCCGGAGAAGGCCCTGGGCAGCGCGGTCAACCTGGCCCTGCCCAACGGCACCGACGACGCCGG
This sequence comes from Modestobacter sp. SYSU DS0290, assembly GCF_054050955.1. Taxonomy (NCBI): domain Bacteria; kingdom Bacillati; phylum Actinomycetota; class Actinomycetes; order Geodermatophilales; family Geodermatophilaceae; genus Modestobacter; species Modestobacter sp. SYSU DS0290. The sequence continues at coordinate 81,914 of NZ_JBJHAI010000010.1, read as the reverse complement.
CTGGCTGCGTGCCTTCCACGCCGTCGTGCCCAGCGTGGTGCGCGCCTTCGCCCCGCAGATCCTCGTCACCCAGTGCGGCTGCGACGCCCACCACGAGGACCCGCTGGCCGACCTCGGGCTCACCGTCGACGGTCAGCGGGCCTCCTACCGGGCCGTGCACGACCTGGCCCACGAGGTCTGCGAGGGCCGCTGGATCGCGCTGGGCGGCGGCGGCTACGGGCTGGTCCGCTGCGTGCCCCGGGCCTGGACCCACCTGATCGCCGAGGCCGGCGGCGACCGGCTGGCCCCCACCACGGAGATCCCGCAGACCTGGCGCGACGACGTCCGCCGGCGCGGGCTGCGGGCCGAACCACCCGACTCGATGACCGAGGGCGGCTACGTGGGCTTCTCCCGGTGGGACCCGTTCACCGAGAACCGGGTCGACCGGGCCATCCTGCGCACCCGCACCGCCGCCTTCCCCTACTTCGGACTCGACCCGGACGACCCTCGTGACTGAACCGACCAGCACCCCCACCAGCCCGGCTCCCGCGCCCCCGCCACCGCACTGGGAGGCCGACGTCGTCGCCGCCGACGGCGGCACCGTGCACCTGCGCCCGATCACGCCCGAGGACGCCGACGGCATCGTCGGGCTGATGGACCGCAGCAGCGAGCAGACCCGCTACTACCGGTTCTTCGGGCCGGTGCGGCGGCTGTCGGACAAGGACCTGCACCGGTTCACCCACGTCGACCACGTCGACCGGGTCGCCTTCGTCGTCCTGCTCGGTGACGAGCTGATCGGCGTGGGCCGCTACGACCGGCTGCCGGGCACCGCCGACGCGGAGGTGGCCTTCCTCATCGAGGACGCCCACCAGCGCCGCGGCCTGGGGTCGGTGCTGCTGGAGCACCTGGCCGCGGCCGCCCGTGAGCGGGGGATCAGCCGCTTCGTCGCCGAGGTGCTCAGCCAGAACAGCGCGATGGTGCGGGTGTTCCAGGACGCCGGTTACTCGGCCAAGCGGTCCTACGAGGACGGCGTCGTGCACCTGACCTTCCCCATCGCCCCGACCGAGCAGTCACTGGCGGTGGCGCACGAGCGGGAGCAGCGCAGCGAGTCGCGGTCCATCGGCCGGCTGCTGACCCCCGGCTCGGTGGCGGTGGTCGGCGCGAGCAACGACCCCACCAAGGTCGGGTCGGCGGTGCTGCACGACCTGCTGGAGTACGGGTTCGCCGGGCCGATCTACCCGGTCAACCCCGCGGTGCGGCACGTCCGCGGCGTGCCGGCGTACGCGCACATCGAGGCGATCCCGGACGACGTCGACCTGGCGGTGCTCGCCGTGCCGGCCGAGGAGGTCGCCGGGGTGGTCGAGGCCTGCCGCCGCAAGCGGGTCAAGGGGCTGGTGGTGATCTCCGGCGGGTTCGGCGAGACCGGGCCGGAGGGGCGGGCCGCGGAGCGCGCGCTGGTGGCCTCGGCGCGGGCGTCGGGCATGCGGGTGGTCGGCCCCAACTGCCTGGGCATCGTGAACACCGACCCGGCGATCCGGCTCAACGCCAGCCTGGCGCCCCAGGTCCCCGGGCGCGGCCGCGTCGGGTTCTTCGCGCAGTCCGGCGCGCTGGGCGTCGCCCTGCTGGAGCGGGCCCGCGGCCGCGGCATCGGGCTGTCCAGCTTCGTCTCCGCGGGCAACCGCGCCGACGTCAGCGGCAACGACCTGCTGCAGTACTGGGCCACCGACCCGGCCACCGAGGTGGTGCTGCTGCACCTGGAGAGCTTCGGCAACCCGCGCAAGTTCGCCCGGCTGGCCCGCAGCGTCGGCCGCACCAAGCCGGTGGTCGCGGTGAAGAGCGGCCGGCACGTGAAGATGACCGCCGGGCTGGCCGGCACCAGCGTCGCGGTGCCCGAGCAGTCGGTCGCGGCGCTGTTCGCCTCCGCGGGGGTCATCCGGGTCGACACCCTGGCCCAGCTGTTCGACGTCGGCACCCTGCTGGCCCACCAGCCGCTGCCGGCCGGGGACCGGGTGGCGATCGTCGGCAACTCCACGGCGATGGGGGTGCTGGTCGCCGACGCCGTCCTGGACCAGGGCCTGCAGCTGGCGCACGACCGGCCGGTGGACATCGGCACCCAGGGCGGCCCGGAGGACTTCCGCGCCGCCCTGCAGGCCGCGGTCGACGACGACGCGGTCGACGCGGTGGTCGCGGTGTTCCTGCCGCCCCTGCTGAGCGGGGAGCACACCTTCGGCCGGGTGCTGCGCGAGGTCTCCGTGGCGTCGGCGAAGCCGGTGGTGGCCAACTACCTCTCGACCGACGGCATCCCCGACGAGCTCGCGGTGCGCGACGAGCACGGCATGCCGGCCCGCGGGTCGGTGCCGTCGTTCTCGACGCCGGAGCGGGCGGTGATCGCGCTGGCCAAGGTCAGCGAGTACGCCCGCTGGCGACGGCGGCCGATCGGCGTCGTCCCGGAGCTGCCGGGGGTCGACGAGGACGCCGGCCGTTCGGTGGTGCTGGCGGCGCTGACCGGCACGCCCGCCGGTCGGGACCTCACCGACGAGGAGACGATGGCCCTGCTGCGGGCCTACGGCATCCCGCTGCTGGGCACGCGCCGGGTGGAGGACGCCGAAGCGGCGGTCGCCGCGGCGGAGGAGATCGGCTACCCGGTGGTGCTCAAGTCGACGGCGCCGTGGCTGCGCGACCGCCGCGACCTGGGCGGGATGCGGTTCGACCTGGCCGACGCCGAGGACGTGCGCGGCGCGTTCGCGGCGATCCCGGCCGGTGACCCGGTGATCGTGCAGGAGCAGGCGGCGCCCGGGGTGGGCACCGTGGTCGAGGTGGTCGACGACCCGTCGTTCGGTGCGCTGGTCAGCTTCGGGCTCGGCGGGGTGGCGACCGACCTGCTGGGCGACCGCGCCTACCGGACGCTGCCGCTGACCGACCTCGATGCGCACGAGCTGGTCCGGGAGCCCCGGGCCTGGCCGCTGCTCGACGGCTACCGGGGCAGCGCGCCGGTGGACACCGCCGCCCTGGAGGAGCTGCTGCTGCGCGTGGCCCGGCTGGCCGACGACCTGCCGGAGGTGCTCGGGCTGACCCTGGAGCCGGTGATCGTCGGCCCGGCCGACGCCTGGCACGGCGGCCGCTCGCTGGTGGTGGCCGGCGCGGCGGTCCGGGTGGGGCCGCCCACCGCCCGCATCGACACCGGCCCCCGCCGGATGTTCCGCCCGGGGACGTGACGAGAGCCCGTCACCCAGTGGGTGACGGGCTCTCGTGGTCGGCCCCGCTGCAGGGGCCCGCGCCGAGCGTGCGACGCGTGGCGGTCAGCGGGTCCTCACCCCAGGTAGTCCCGGAGGGCGTCGGCCCGCTGCGGGTCGCGCAGCTTGGCCATCGTCTCCCGCTCGATCTGGCGCACCCGCTCGCGGGAGAGCCCGAACCGCTTGCCGATCTGCTCCAGCGTGCGCGGCTGCTCGCCGTCCAGGCCGAAGCGCATGATCACGACGTCGCGCTCGCGCTCCTCCAGGGTCTCCAGGACGTTGCGCACGTCGCCCTTCATCATCTGGAAGGCGACGGCGTCCTCGGCGACCGCGGCGTCGGCGTCCTCGATGAAGTCCCCGAGCCGGGACTCCTCGTCGGCGCCGACGGTCTGGTCGAGGCTGACCAGGTCGCGGGAGTACTCGAGCAGCTCGGTGATCCGCTCCGGGGTCATGTCCAGCTCGAGCCCCAGCTCCTCGGGGGTGGGCTCCCGCTCCAGCTCCTGGTGGATCCGGCGGCGGGTGCGCACCACCTTGTTGACCTGCTCGGCCAGGTGCACGGGCAGCCGGATCGTCCGGCCGGAGTCGGCCATGGCGCGGGTGATCGCCTGACGGATCCACCAGGTGGCGTAGGTGGAGAACTTGAAGCCCTTGGTGTAGTCGAACTTCTCGACCGCGCGGATCAGGCCGACGTTGCCCTCCTGGATCAGGTCCAGGAACGTCATGCCGTGGCCGGTGTAGCGCTTGGCCACCGAGACGACCAGCCGGAGGTTGGCCTCCAGCAGGTGCGCCTTGGCCGCCTTGCCGTCCGCGGCGAGCAGCTTGTAGTCACGCGTCAGCGCCGGGGTCAGCTTCTTCTCGCCCAGCAGCCGGTCGGCGTAGAGGCCGGCCTCGATGCGCTTGGCCAGCTCGACCTCCTGCTCGGCGGTCAGCAGCGCGGTCTTGCCGATGGTGTTGAGGTAGACGCGCACCAGGTCCGTCGACACCAGGCCACTGGTGTCCGGGGCGCGGCGCGGCGAGCGCACCTCGAGGGTGTCGGTGGTGGAGGACTGCAGCAGCGTCACGATGAGTCTTCGTCCTTGCTTCGGTGTCCGGATGCACCGCGGCCTGCGTCGGCTCGCTGTACATCCCGGCGTGGTCGGTCAGAGCGTCGGCCCGGTGGCGCCCGGGGTGGCTCTCCGCCCGTGAGGTCCTGTGTGGTACGTCGTGTGCAACGGACCGGGTGGGGTGGGTGTTCCGACCCCGGACAACTCACAGGCAACGGCCAGGTGTGACTGACAGCACTCTGTCCCGTACCCGGTGCTGACCGGATCAGACCTCCAGTTGCAAGGTCATCGGGCCCTCGTTCACCGAGGCGACCTGCATCCGTGCGCCGAACCGCCCGGTCGCCACCACCGTTCCCCGGCGGCGCAGCTCGGCGACGACCTCCGCCACCAGCGGCTCGGCGACCTCGCCCGGCGCGGCGTCCTGCCAGGAGGGACGGCGGCCCTTGCGGGTGTCGGCGTAGAGGGTGAACTGGCTGACCACCAGCACCGGCAGGCCGAGGTCGGCGACCGAGCGGGCGCCGTCGTCGGTGGGGAAGACCCGCAGCTCCTGCACCTTCCGCCCGAGCGCCCGGGCCCGGTCGGCGTCGTCGTCGCGCCCGGCGCCGACCAGGGCGAGCAGCCCCGCGCCGATCTCCCCGACGACCTCGCCGTCCACCGTCACCGACGCCGAGCTCACCCTCGTCACGACCGCACGCACCGGGCCATCCTGACGGTGGCCCGGCGCCGGCCGGTGGGGTGGCGCCCCGCGCGGGTGGCCACGCCGTCTCGCCGGGATCGTCCCCCTGGCCCACGCCCTCGGCGCCCACGTCATCGCCGAGGGGGTCGAGACGCTCCGCCGGCTTCCCGCGCTCCGCGAGCTCCACGTCGACTCCGCGTGCGGGTACCTGCTCGCCCGACCGGGCGATCCCCGGCACCTGCCGCTCCCCGTGCGGCAGGATCACCGCGTGCCGACCCTCCACCTGACCCAGGACGACGCCGCCGACGACCTGCTGGGGCGCGACCCGCTCGCGCTCGTCCTCGGGATGCTCCTGGACCAGCAGTTCCCGATGGAGCGCGCGTTCGCCGGCCCCCGCCTGCTGGCCGACCGGCTGGGCGTGGACCCGCTGGACGCCACGGCGATCGCCACCGCCGACCCGGAGCACCTGGCGCAGGTGTTCCAGGGCCCTCCGGCCGTGCACCGGTACCCGGGCTCGATGGCCACCCGCGCCCAGGCGCTGTGCCAGCTGCTCGTCGAGCGCTACGACGGCTCGGCGGAGCGGCTGTGGGCCGAGGCCCCGGACGGCGCGACGCTGCTGCGGAGGGTCGGGGCGCTGCCGGGCTTCGGCGCGCAGAAGTCGAAGATCTTCGTCGCCCTGCTCGGCAAGCAGTACGGCGTCACCCCGCCGGGGTGGCGGGAGGCGGCGGGGGAGTACGGCGAGGAGGGTTCGCGCCGCTCGGTCGCCGACATCACCGACCCGGCCTCGCTGGCCGAGGTGCGCGCTCACAAGCAGTCGGTGAAGCAGGCCGCCAAGGAGGCGAAGGCCACCCGCGGCTGACTCGCCGGACGAGCCCGTCCGGGCACCTGCATGGTGCGCGATCGAGTGGCACGATGGGCGGGCGAGGAGCCGGGGGCTCCGGGGGCCGGTCGTTCCACCCAGCACGACCCACAGCCGACCACCGCCGCCCTTCCCCCGGCCCGGTCCAGGGAAGGGCGTCCGTGGCCTCCAGTCAGTCGACCAGCCGGCAGCACAGCAGCGAGCCGCTGCTCATCACCGAGGCGGCTCCCAGCGTCTCCGAACAGCACGACGCCCGGGTGCGGCGATACCTGATCACCATGGGCATCCGCTGCCTCAGCGTCATCGCCGCAGCGGTCAGCTACCAGTACTCGCTGTGGCTGATGATCGGCTTCGCGGTCCTCGGCACGATCCTGCCGTGGATCGCGGTGGTGATGGCCAACGACCGGCCGCCGAAGAAGAAGCTCGACCCGAACCGCTACCGGCCCTCGCCGCCGGACCGGATCCTGGAGTCCGGCAGCAGCAAGGCCCGCGTCATCGACATGTGAGTCAGCGGGCTCCGGCCCTGGCCACCACCGCGGCGGCCCTGGCCAACCCCGCGTCGAGCGCCGCCCCGGCTTCCGGGTGGCCGCCGGCCGCGTGCCAGGCGGCGAGCACGCCGGCGGCGAACGCGTCCCCGGCCCCGGTGGTGTCCACGACGGTGGCCGGATACGCCGGCCGGTGCACCAGGACGTCCCCCGCCGCCCAGAGCGCGCCGTCGGCACCGAGGCTGACCACCACGACCGGGTGCCGCTCGGCCAGCAGCCGGGCCGCCTCCGCCGGGTCACTGGTGCCGGCCAGCAGGCACGCCTCGGCCGCGTTGGGCAGCAGCACCGTCGCGCCCGCGGTGTCGGCCAGCCAGCGGTCGACGCCGTGCTCGCGCAGCGGACCGGTGGAGGCCGGGTCGACCGAGACCGTGCACCCGGCCGCCCGGGCCGCCGCCATCGCGGCCAGCCCGGCGACCCGCGGGCGCGGGTGCAGCAGCGTGTACCCCGACAGGTGCAGGTGGCCACCGGCCCCCGGAGCCGGGACGTCGTCCGGCTGCAGCGCGAGGTTGGCGCCCCGGTCGGCGAGCATGCTGCGCTCACCGCCGGGCTCGACCAGGCTGACGACCGTCCCGGTGGCCTCGCCCGCGACGGTGCGCAGGCCCAGGCCGACCCCGGCCGCGGCCAGGTCGGCCGCCAGCGCCCGGCCGGGCAGGTCGTCCCCGGTGCAGCCGGCCAGCAGCACCGGCGTCCCGAGCCCGGCCAGGTGAGCGGCGACGTTCGCCCCGGCCCCACCGCCGGAGCTGCTGATCCGCGCCGGGCGGTCGGAGTCCGGGGTGGGCTCGCCGGCCAGCAGGACGACGACGTCGGTGCAGACGTCACCGACGACGACGATCCGGGAGCTGGTCACCGCCGGGTCAGCGGGGGAGCGCCGCGAGCTCCGCCGCGATCCGGCCGGCGAGCTCCGCGTTGCGCAGCACCAGCCGCACGTTCACCTCGAGGCTCGCACCACCGCTCGCCTCGTGCAGGTGGCCGAGGACGAACGGGGTGACGTCCTTGCCGCGGGCGCCGGCCGCGTCGGCTGCGGCGAGCGCGTCGGCGATCACCCGGTCGTGCAGGCCGGCGTCCAGCTGCTGGTCGGCCGGCAGCGGATGGGCGACGACGACGGCGCCGGGCACCAGGTCCCGGCGGGCGGCGAAGACCGCGGCCGCCTCGGCCGGGCTGTCGACCGACCAGTCGACCGAGGAGCCGGAGTCGGCCACGTAGAAGCCGGGGAACCGGGTGGTCCGGTAGCCCACGACGGTCACCGACAGGGACTCCAGCCGCTCCAGCGTCGCCGGCACGTCGAGGATCGACTTCACCCCGGCGCAGACCACCACCAGCGAGGTGCGGGCCAGCGCGACCAGGTCGGCGGACTCGTCGAAGGTGTCGGTGGCGTGCCGGTGCACCCCGCCCAGGCCTCCGGTGGCGAACACCCCGATCCCCGCGCGGGCCGCCAGCAGAGCGGTGCTGGAGACGGTGGTGGCGCCGCTGAGCCCCAGCGCCACGGCGACCGGCAGGTCGCGGACGCCGAGCTTGGCCAGCTCCTCGTCGGCGCAGACCCGGTCGACCTCCGCTGCGGTCAACCCGACGTGCGGCACCCCGTCGAGCACCGCGATGGTCGCCGGCACGGCCCCGCCGGCCCGGACCGCGGCCTCCACCTGGTCCGCGGCGGCCCGGTTCTCCGGACGCGGCAGGCCGTGGGCGAGCAGGGTGCTCTCCAGGGCGACGACGGGGCGGCCGGCGGCGAGGGCGTCGGCCACCTCGGGTGAGACGACGGGCGCAGGGACGGGGGAGGTGTTCGGCACCCTGTCATCATGGTGGCGGCCCGTTACGGACCGGATCCCGGCCCGAACCCGAGAACTGAGGGAGCAGCCCATGAGCAGCGCCGACATCCTCGAGCGCCCGGACGTCCGCGACGCCGACACCGGCAACGCCAACGAGGTCTTCCACTACGTGAAGAAGAACCAGATCGCCGAGAGTGCGGTCATGGGCACGATGGTCGAGGCGCTCTGCGGTGAGGTCTTCCCGGTGACCAAGAGCCCGAAGCCGGGCAGCCCGGTCTGCCCGGCCTGCCAGGAGGTCTACAACCAGCTCAAGAAGTAGCGGGGAAGGGGCTGGGCGACCTGCCGGCCTACCGGCGCTCGTCGCGCGCCGCGCGTCCGGAGCGGCGGGGTGGGGCCGGAGGCTCCCGCCGCGGGTCCGGGCAACGGCTCAGTGCACCGGCACCAGGCACGTGGCCGCGGGGAGGCCGGTAGGCCGACAGTGCACACGGCCTCAGCGCATGCCCAGCTTGTGGGCCTCCAGCTCGATCTTCGCGGCGCGGCGGCGCTGCCGACGGTCCTCGTGGCGCTTGCGCGGCGCCGGCCAGCGGGCCTCGACCGTCGCGTTGAGCTCGGCGCCCAGCAGCATGGAGAAGCCGAGCAGGAAGCAGTACAGCAGCGCCGCGATCGGCGCCGCCAGCGCGCCGTAGGGCAGCGCGGTGGTGAGGATGTCTGCGACGTAGCCGCGCAGCACCACCGCCGCGGCGATGAAGAAGCCGACGGCGAACAGCCCGCCGGGCAGGTGCCGGTGCCAGGGGATCCGCCGGGGCAGGATCACGTGGTAGAAGCTGGTCAGCGCCAGGACGAGCCCGATCACCACGACCGGCCAGTACACCGCGTCGACGAGCACCGTGGCAGTGCTCCGCCAGTCGGCCGGCAGCAGCGCGACCAGCGTCCCGCGGCCGAGCACCAGCAACGGCAGGGTCAGCACGGCGATGACCAGGCCGATCACGAACAGCCACAGCGCCATGAGGCGGGTCCGGATGGGGCCCCGGACGTCGCGCTGGTCGTAGGCGATGACGATCGTGTTCATGAACGTCGCCGTCGCCGAGGAACCGGCCCACAACGAGACCAGGAAACCCAGGCTCACGACGTCCAGCCGGCCGGAGCCGAGGATGTCGTTCAGCGTCGGCTGGACCAGGTCGGCCACGACCCCCTCGGTGAGCGCCTCGGCGGAGGCGGCGACCAGCTCGGCCTCGACCTCCCGCACCGCATCCTCCCCGATCCACGAGCTCAGGTAGCCCAGGGAACCGAGCAGCCCGATCAGCAGCGGGGGGACCGAGAGGATCTGCCAGAACGCGGCCTCGGCGGAGAGCCCGAGGATGCGGTCCTGCCAGGCCTTGGCCAGCGTGCGCCCGAGCACCTGCAGCGGCACCCGGATCGGGGCCGGCCAGCCCGCCACCCGGGTGCGTCGGACCCGCGTGGCGCCCGGGGGCGGTGGCGCCACCGGGTCCGCGGGGTCCCGCTCGGGGGTCGTCCGTTCCACGGAGGGGTGCGGAACAGCGGCGGCCACCTGCCCAGTGTGCACGTCTCCCCGCCGGCGCGTGCCCGGTCCACCGGGCGGGCCGCCCCCGCGCGGGGGAGGGGTCAGCCGGCCGGCGGCGTCGATGTCGGCGACCCGGACGCGGCCGGGTCAGCCGGTGCCGGCTCGGCCGGCGGCGGGACGCACCGGATGACCGCCTCGGCGGCGTAGCGGGTCTGGAAGGCCTCCCGCCGCAGCTCGGCGCCGGTGTTCAGGTCCTGGAACACCCGGGTCACGGTGATGTCGAACCCGGTGGAGCCGGACTGCGGGGTGCAGTTGCCGTCGTCGATCTTCTCCTGCTGGGCCGGGGCGCGGAGGTTGCGGCGCTCGCTGCTGAGCGACTTCACGTCGTAGTACTTGGTGCCCCAGAAGGTCACCGTGATCGACCCGGGCACCCACTCGGTCTGCACGTAGATGCCGGTGTCGGTGTCGTTGCGCCACTTGAGGTCGATCTGCCCCTCGTACACCGTCGCCTCCCGGCCGGCGGGGTAGCGGCTGATGTAGAAGCTGTGCGGCTTGTGGTAGACGTCCTCGAGGCCGGCGAAGAAGACGGCGTTGAACATCGTGGTGGCGAACTGGCTGATCCCGCCGCCGACCGCCTGGGAGAGCTCGCCGCCGCTGATCACCGCGGCCGGCACGTAGCCCTGCGCCGTGCCACGGGGCCCGGTGTAGCCGTTCAGGCTGAAGGTCTCACCGGGGCGGACGAGGGCGCCGTCCACCTCGGCGGCCACGACCCGGATGTTGGTGCCGCTGGCGGCGCTGGTGAAGTTGGTGGTGAAGGAGCTGACCTCCTCCTTGATGCCCAGGGCCTCCGCCTGCTCGGTCGTGAAGGACGCCGGCACCGGGCCGAGGACGGCGGTGACCTCGCGCGGAGCCGGCTGGGTGAGCACCGGCATCAGCTGCTGGGCGAGGTCGGTGGGGTTGATGCCCTGCCCGTCGACCGAGGGGACGACGGCGATCGAGCCACCGGAGACCTCGAAGCGGGCATCCTGGGCGGGGGAGCCGAAGACGGCGAACTGCTCGCCCATCTGCGTCTGCAGCGTCTCGGGGTCGATGGCGGCGGTGAGGGTGCCGTCCTCCTGCGGGGTGAAGGTGAGCGCCGCGGCGATCGCCGGCACCGGGATCTCCGCGGAGTCTGCGCCGTCGGTGCCCACGACCCGCACCGGGGCCGACAGGGCGGGGGTGACCGTCTCCTCCAGCACGCGCCGGGCCTCGCTGTCGGGCACGCTCGCCGGGTCGACCTCGACGGGGAGCTCGATGGTCTGCGTCGGGTCGCCACCGCTGGCCAGGGCGTCGGTGATCGCCTCGGCGGCGCCCTCGCGGTCCAGGGTGCGCCCGTCCTCGGCCTGGACCACCCGGGCCTCGGTGCCCTCGATGGCCACGGTCGCCTCGACCGGGGGCTGGTCGACCGTGGCGGCCAGCTGGTCGACCTGGGCGGTGAGCGCCGTCTCGTCGCCGGTGAGCACCGGGGTGACGGTGCGGTCGCCGAACAGCGAGGTCAACCGCGTCCAGGGGTTGAGCGGCTGGTCGTCGGCGGCGTCCACGGTGCCCGGGACGTCGAGGGTGATCCCCGCGGCCGGCGGGTGGACGACGCCCTCGACGTCACCGGCGCGCACCGGGTGGTCGGCAGTGACCCGGGGCGCCAGCTCGTCCTCCAGCCGCTGGGCGGCCGCGGCCGGCGTCAGGCCACCGACGTCCACGCCGCCGACGACGGTGCCCCGGGGCACGTCGCCGGAGGAGACCGCCAGGTCGATGCCGTAGGCGCCGCCGAGCACGACGACCGCGGCCACGGGCGCCAGGACGGCGGTGCGCCGCCACCACGGGCGGCCGGGGGCGTCGTCATCGGCGGGCGGGCCGTCCGGGCCGTCGCCCTCTCCGTCGCCGGCGGCTGCGGCTGCGTCTGCGGGCGGATCGACGTCGGCCGGCGTCCCCGGATCGACCGGCAGCAGGGGCGTGGACTCCGCGGGGGTGGGGTCGAGCTGCCGGGTCTCGTCGGCAGCGGGGGCGTCGTCCCCGGACCCACCCGAGGGTCCGGCGCCGGGGACCCCGGACCCGGCCGCAGCCACCTCGACCGGCCGGGTGGCCGACCAGGAGGACGTCTCGTCGGTCGGGGCGGTCTCGTCGGTCGGGGCGGCCTCGTCGGCCGGGGCGGCCTCGTCGGCCGGCGCGGCCTCGACGACTGCGTCCGGCTCCGACGGCCCGACGGCGGCGGCGGTGCGAGGCGGGGTGACGGCGGCCGGCGGCGGGGCCGGGCGGGCGCTGCTCACCGTGCCGTCCGGGTGCAGCCGCACCGTGTCGCTGTCTCGGGCGGGCTCCTGCGGCATGTCACGCACTCCTGCTCGGTCGGGGCGGCCGCGCCGCCCCGGGGACGACGAAGCCGCCGGCCCCCCGTCCGCGCGGGGCGGGTGCGGGGAGCCGGCGGCTTCGTCGAGTGAGGGCTTCATCGCTGGCGCGACGATAGAGGCCCTCGTCAGTTGCTGAAGCGCGCCTCGCCGTCGGTCTCGATGATGTCGACGGCGATGTCGCGGAGCTTGCTGTCGTACTCGCGGGCGTGGTGCCCGCAGAACACGAGGTCGCTTCCGTTACCGAGGACCACGCGCACCTTGGCCAGAGCCCCACAGCGGTCGCAGTGGAAGGGAACGACGAGGTCGTCGGTGGGCGGGGTCGTCGTCAGCGTCTGGGTCATCTGGCTCATCACTCGCTCTCTACCGCACGGACCCGCGGCTGCGGATCGGCCTCCTGCACAGCGCCAGGATGGCCCCTCGTGTTCCCGATCCACACCCCGGTGTGCACGGACTCGCCGAATGAGATGAGTACGTGACCGACGGGGTGCAGTGGTGCCGATATCGGGTCAGCAGGGGACGTCACTGGTTTCGGAACTGGGTCCGAGTGGTTCATGTGCTGATCGTGCTGCGCCGGCACAGGCCGGCGGTGGGTCCGCTGCTGTTCTGACGGGGCCCACGCTACGCCGTCTACCCGGTCCGTGCCGCAGTACACCGCCTCGTCACCCGTCAGTGGCGGAACGGTCGCCCGGGAGCCGGACGGAGCGGCCACCCGCCGGGGCCGGTCCCCCGGCGGGTGGCCGCCGCGGCTCAGCGCCGGGTCGCCCCGGCCACCAGCTGGCCCAGGTCCACCACCTCGGCCATGCGCCGGTAGCCGGCGTCGCTGGGGTGCAGGTGGTCACCGCTGTCGTAGACCGGCAGCAGGCGGCTCGGGTCGCGGGGGTCGCGCAGGGCGGCGTCGAAGTCGAAGACGCCGTCGAAGGCCCCGCTGCCCCGGATCCAGTCGTTGACCGCGCGGCGCTGCGCCTCGCCGACCGGGCTGCCGTAGTCGCCGCCGAACTGGGCGTTCGACCCGCCGAAGGGCACCAGCGTGCCGCCGAAGACGGTCAGGCCGGCGGCGTGGGCCTGGGTGATCAGCTGCCGGTAGACCTCGATCAGGTCCCCGGCCCGCGCTCCCTCCGCACCGATGTCGTTGATCCCCTCGAGGACGATCACCGAACGGACGCCGGCCTGGGTGAGCACGTCCCGGTCGAACCGCGCCGCCGCGGAGACGCCGAACAGCTCGGGCACCCGGTCGTACAGCAGCTCGTTCCCGCCGATGCCGGCGTTGGAGACGGCCAGCGTGGGGCCGGGCAGTTCGTCCAGCCGACGGGCCAGCCAGTCGGGGTACCGCTGGTCGGCGTCGACCGTCGACTGGTCGCCGTCGGTGATCGAGTCACCGAGGGCCACGACCGTGCCCACCACGTCCGGCCCGGCCAGCACGTCCACCCCCGAGGCGAACATCCAGCACCCGATCCGGGTCGTGAAGGGCGTCCCCGCGGCGTCGCCGGTGCGGTTGGCGCTGGCCAGGTAGTTGGTCTCGCGCGAGTTGTTGTGCTGGGTGGCCGGGCCGGTCTTCCCCGGCAGGTGCACGCTCACGGCGAGCCGCTGGAGCGCCTGCACGTCCAACCGCACCGGGTCGCTGAGCGCCTCGCCGCCGGCCGCGACGAGCACGGTGGGCTTCCCGGAGAAGAGCACCGGCCGGAGGGTGCCGGGGGCGGTGGCCGCACCCTGGCCCGCCACGGCGACCGAGGCGGCCCCCACCCGCAGCGGGGCCCGGCCGAACGCGTTGGAGATCCGCACCCGGACCTGGCTGCCGTCGACGCTCACCGGGACGATGTTGCGGACGGTCTGGTTGTCCAGGCCCACGTCGGCGGGGCAGGACGCCCGGTCGAAGGTGCCGCCTGCGGTGGGGCTGCCCTGCCACCCGTTGACCCAGCCGGCGGTGGCCGGTGCGGCCGCGGTCCGTGGCGTCGCCTGGGCGGCGCCGCCGGCCAGCGGTGCGGCCAGCAGCAGGGCAGCGGCGAGGGCCACGGTTCGTGGGCGCCGCCGGCGTGCAGGGTGGGTCATGGTCGTCCCCCGGTCTCACCTGGGTGTGCTCCGACGCACACCGAGCGCCCCGGATGCTGCCAGTGGTCGCGACGACGCGCCCAGGGCGGCCCGGCCGCCGTCCAGCTGACGGGACGGTGCCGGCGCTGAGACCGGGCGCCACTGTTGTGGCCGTCGTCACAGCGCCCAACGCGGTCGGCTAGGGTCGTGCCGTGGTGCTGTCCGACGAGACGGATCCGGCCGACGTCGTGGTCCGGGCCGGTGCGCTCGGGGACGGCGTGGGCGCCGGGGCCGAGGGCGTGGCCGACATGGCTGCCGGCGGCCTGCGCCCTCAGGGCCTGCTGCTGGCGTTCTTCGGCGAGCACGTGCTCGACCGGCAGGTCCTGGTGGCCACCGGGAGCCTGCTCGAGGTCCTGGAGCGGGCCGGGGTGTCCGAGCACGCGGCGCGTTCGACGCTGAGCCGGATGGCCCGGGCGGGCCTGCTCCGCCGGGTCCGCCGTGGCCGCCAGGTCTACCTGGGGCTGACCCGGCGCTGCCAGGAGGTCCTGCGCGAGGGCGGCCGGCGGGTGTGGCAGACGGGCGTGGTGAACGAGCAGTGGGACGGCACGTGGGTGCTGCTGGGCTTCTCGCTGCCGGAGTCCTGGCAGCGGCAGCGGCACGAGCTGCGTTCCCAGCTGACGTGGGCAGGGTTCGCCCCGCTGCAGGGCGGCCTGTGGGTGGCGCCCTCCGGTGTCGACCTGACCGCCGTGGGCCAGGACCCGGCGGTTGCCCCGCTCCTCCGGGTCTTCGCCGCCAGCGCCCTGCCACCGACCGACGTCGATGCGATGGTCCGGGACGCCTGGGACCTGGCGGCGATCGCGAGCCGTTACACCGGCTTCCTGGAGCGGTGGGAGGACCCCGAGCGGCGGCCGCGCCTGCCCGGGCTGGCTCAGCAGCTCACCCTCGACGCCGACTGGCTGCAGGTGATCCGCCGGGACCCGCGGCTGCCGGCCCGGCACCTGCCGCCCGGCTGGCCGGCGGAGCGGGCCCAGCAGGTGTTCCGGTCCCTGCACGCCGAGTTCGAGGACGAGGCCCGCGCGGTCGCCGCCACCGTGCTGGACACGATCCCGGCGGAGGACGACGAGCCCTGAGGGCGCCGTCCCGCAGCGGCCCCGGCACGCAGCAGGGCCCCCGAGCGGATCGCTCGGGGGCCCTGTCCGGCCCCTCTCCAGGGTCCCGCGCCGAGCCTGCGAGGCGTGGGTGGAGAGGGGTCCTTCCTCAGTCCAGGTAGTCGCGCAGCACCTGCGACCGGCTCGGGTGCCGGAGCTTCGACATCGTCTTGGACTCGATCTGCCGGATCCGCTCGCGGGTCACCCCGTAGACCTGGCCGATCTCGTCGAGCGTGCGCGGCTGGCCGTCGGTGAGGCCGAAGCGCAGCCGGACCACGCCGGCCTCCCGCTCCGACAGCGTCTGCAGCACGCTGGTCAGCTGGTCCTGCATGAGCGTGAAGCTGACCGCGTCGACCGCGACGACCGCCTCGGAGTCCTCGATGAAGTCGCCGAGCTGGCTGTCGCCCTCGTCGCCGATGGTCTGGTCGAGGCTGATCGGCTCCCGGGCGTACTGCTGGATCTCCAGCACCTTGTCCGGGGTGATGTCCATCTCCTTGGCCAGCTCCTCCGGGGTGGGCTCACGGCCCAGGTCCTGGAGCAGCTCGCGCTGGATGCGGCCGAGCTTGTTGATGACCTCGACCATGTGCACCGGGATGCGGATGGTGCGGGCCTGGTCGGCCATGGCGCGGGTGATCGCCTGGCGGATCCACCAGGTGGCGTAGGTGGAGAACTTGTAGCCCTTGGTGTAGTCGAACTTCTCGACCGCACGGATCAGGCCCAGGTTGCCCTCCTGGATCAGGTCCAGGAACGCCATGCCGCGGCCGGTGTAGCGCTTGGCCAGGGAGACCACCAGACGGAGGTTGGCCTCCAGCAGGTGGTTCTTGGCGCGCTCGCCGTCACGGACGATCCAGTTGAGGTCCCGCCGCATCTGCGGCGAGATCTTCTGGCCCTCCTCCTCGACCTGGCGCAGCCGCTCGGCGCCGTAGAGGCCGGCCTCGATCCGCTTGGCGAGGTCGACCTCCTCCTCGGCGGTGAGCAGCGCGACCTTGCCGATCTGCTTGAGGTAGGCGCGGACGGAGTCGGCCGACGCGGTGAGCTCGGCGTCCTTGCGCGCCTGGCGCAGCGCCTCGGACTCCTCCTCGTCGTCCCACTCGAAGTCGGTGCCGCCCTCGGCCTCCTTCTCGTCGCTCTCGGCGACCGCGACACCGTCCTTGCCGGTGACGACGGTCTCGTCGAGCTTGAGGCCCTCGGCGCCCGCGTCGACGACGGCGACGGCTGCGCCGTCGGAGGCGACCGCGGTCAGCACGGTGCCCTCACCGCTGCCGGGGGAGGGGGTGATGGTCGGCTTGCGTGCCGGGGCCTTCTTCGCCGTGGTCTTGGCGGCGGCCTTCCTGGCCGGGGCCTTCTTCGCGGCGGCGGTCACGGTGGCGGTGGACTGCGACGAGGCACTGGCACGCGCGGCGACCGTCCTCGGGCGGCTCACGCCGGCTGCTTCCGGACCCTGCTGATCGGCGGGCACTCAGGTTCCTTCCCGTACTGCGGTGCGTTCCTCGAGGACCGTGTGGCCCGCGGGCAGCGGCCCCGGGCGCCGACCCGGCGGCAGGTCCCGACGGCGGACCGCCCGGTGTTTGACCGGGTGATCGAGAGGGGATGTCCTGCTGGCTGGGGGAGCGGCGCTGGTGGGGCTCTTCCATTGTAACGACGCCTGGGCACCGGTCCACTGGTTCTGGCCGGGAAGCGGCCCCGTCACCTGCGCCGTCCCCCCGCCGGGGGAGGGTCGGGGGCCCCGGCCGGCCTTCACTGGCCGATGTGCTGCTCCGCGGCGAGCGCTGCGCCCACGATGCCGGCGTCGTTCAGCAGCTGCGCGGGGACCACCCGGGTGCGGGTGGACAGCAGCGGCACCCACTTCTCCGACTTCTTGCTCACCCCGCCGCCGACGATGATCAGGTCGGGCCAGAGGCTCTGCTCCAGCACGTCGAGGTACCGGTCGACGCGCTTGGCCCACTCCGGGTAGCTCAGGTCCTCCCGCTCGCGGGCGGAGGCGGAGGCGCGCTTCTCGCCGTCCTCGCCGTCGACCTCGATGTGCCCGAACTCGGTGTTGGGCACGAGCCGGCCGTCGATGAACAGCGCGCTGCCGATGCCCGTGCCGAAGGTCAGCATGAGCACCAGGCCGCGCTCGTCCCGGCCCGCCCCGTAGGCCATCTCGGCGATGCCGGCGGCGTCGGCGTCGTTGAGGGTCTGCACCGTGCCCGGGACGACCGCTTCCAGCCCCGCGGCCATGTCGGTGCCGATCCAGCTCTTGTCCATGTTCGCGGCGGTGAACGCCTCGCCGTGCTTCATCACCCCGGGGTAGGTGACGCCGATCCGCCCCTCCCACCCGAAGGAGGTCACGATCTGCCCGACCACGTCGTAGACCGGGTCGGGCAGCGCGGGCTGCGGCGTCGGGATCCGCACCCGCTCACCGACCAGCTCGCCCTTGTCCAGGTCGACCACGCAGCCCTTGATGCCGCTGCCACCGATGTCCACTCCGAAGCCCTGCACGGGGGGAGGCTAGCGACCCGTCGGGACGACGGCACGCAGGTCGGGCAGGATCCCTCTCCGTGATGACCTCCGGCACCCACTCATCCCCCCGGGGCGCCGCGGCGCCCGACCTGCGCGCCGAGCTGCTCGAGCTGGCCCGGGCCACGGCCGAGGAGGCCGCCGCGCTGGTCGGGGCGGGCCGCAGCACCGCGGCCGACCAGGTGGACACCAAGTCCAGCCCGGTCGACGTCGTCACCGCCGTGGACACCGCCAGCGAGGCGCTGATCGTCCGCCGGCTCGCCGAGGCCCGGCCCGACGACGGCGTGCTGGGCGAGGAGGGCGCCGCGCGGGAGGGGACCAGCGGCGTCCGGTGGGTCGTCGACCCGATCGACGGGACGGTCAACTTCCTCTACGGGCTGCCGGCGTACGCCGTCTCCATCGCCGCCGAGGTCGACGGCCGCACCCAGGTCGGGGTGGTGCTCAACGTGGCGACCGGGGAGCTGTTCACCGCGGTGCGCGGCGGCGGCGCCTGGCTGACCGCCCCGGGCAGCGCCGCGATGCAGCTGCACGGCAGCTCGCCGGCGTCGCTGGAGCAGGCACTGGTGGCCACCGGGTTCGGCTACCGGGTCGAGCAGCGGCGGGCCCAGGGCGCCGTGGTGGCGCAGCTGCTGCCCGAGGTGCGCGACATCCGCCGGTGGGGCTGCGCCTCCCTGGACCTGTGCGCCGCGGCCGCCGGGCGGGTCGACGCCTACTACGAACTGGACCTCAAGCCCTGGGACCACGCGGCCGGGGCGCTGGTGGCCGAGGAGGCCGGGCTGGTGGTCACCGGGACCGCCGGGCGGCCCTTCGCCGAGCCGATGGCGGTGGCGGCGGCCCCGCAGGTGGCCGGGGCGCTGGTGGAGCTGCTGGAGCGACTGCACGCCGCCGGCTGACCACGGTGCCCGCCGGCCCGCTCAGCAGGTGGCGGTGTCCTCGGCCGGGGCGAGCGCGGCGGCGACCTCCTCCGCGGAGGCCAGGCCGGCGTAGTCCGGCCCGATCACCACGTCGACCAGGGCCGTCGACCGGGTGTCCCGGCGCTCGGTGGCCTGCGGCAGGTAGAGCTGGACGTAGTCGGCGGCCTCGCGGCCGGCCTTCCCGTACCGCAGCTCGCCGACGCCGGTGACCTCGTTGTCGGTCGGGTCGTTGGCGATCTCCTCGACCACGAAGCCGATGGACTGCAGCTGGGTGGCGACCTCGCCGGCCCGGCCCCCGATGTCGGTGGCGTTGAACACCCGGAGCGTCACCGTCGCGGGGTCGAGCTCGGTCGGGACGGCGTCGGCGCTGCTGCACGCGGCCGCCCGGGCCTCCTCGCGATCGCGCTCGTCGCCGAGCACGTTCCACCAGACGGCCAGCGCCGCCAGCGCCAGCACCAGCAGGAAGACCAGCGCCGGGAGGGGGCGGCGCCCTCGCGTGCCGGGGGGACGCTGCGTGCTGTCACTTCCCGGCTCGCTCACGGCCCGTGACTCTAGTGGCGGGTGGGGTCGCTAGAGCGCACCGTCGGCCAGCGCGGCGCGTCCCCGCTCGACGCACGGGCCGATCTTCTCCGCGAAACCGGCGGTGTCCTTGCCGGCCATCGCGCCCGCCCGGGACCGCGCCACCACTCCGGCCACGATCGCGGCGAACTTGAACCAGGCGAAGCCGACGTACCAGGACAGCTCGGTCAGGTCGGCCCCGGTGCGTTCGGCGTACCGCTGCGCCAGCTCCCGGCGGGTGGGGAAGCCCGGCAGGGTCGTGACCGACGAGATGGTGAGGGCGGCGTCCTCGCCTGCCTCGGGCCAGTAGACGAAGAGCATTCCGAGGTCGGTGAGCGGGTCGCCCAGCGTCGACATCTCCCAGTCCAGCACCGCGCGCACGCGGCCCGGCCGGTCCGGGTCGAGCAGGCAGTTGTCCAGCCGGTAGTCGCCGTGGGTGATGCCCGACCGCCGGCTCTCCGGCACCCGGGCGGCCAGCTCGGCGGCCAGGGCGTCCAGCGCCGGGCGGTCGGTGTCCCGGGTCGCCTCCCACTGGGTGGTCCAGCGGCGCACCTGGCGGTGCAGGAACCCCTCGGGCCGGCCGAAGTCGGCCAGCCCGACGGCGGCCGGGTCGACCGCGTGCAGGTCGGCGAGCACGTCGACCAGGCCGTCGGCCACCGCCCGGCGCCGTCCGGGGTCGTCGGCGTAGCCCGGTGGCAGGGCCGTGGCCACGTGCACGCCGACCACCCGCTCCATCACGAAGAAGGGCGCACCCAGGACGGCGGGGTCGGTCTCCAGGTGCACGGTCCGCGGCACCGGGACCGGGGTGCCGGCGAGGGCGGAGATCACCCGGTGTTCCCGCGCCATGTCGTGCGCCGTCGCCAGGACGGCGCCGGTGGGCGGCCGGCGGAGCACCAGCGCGTCGTCGGCGGAGCCGCCCGCGGGGGTGATGACGTAGGTGAGGTTCGACATGCCCGCGGTGATCAGTTCCACCCGCACCGAACGCCACGCCTCGTCCCCGAGGACGCGGGCCAGATGGGGCCCGAGCACGGCCGGATCGGCACCCACCGGAGTCGCCATCGGCGCAGGGTAGCCTCTGGCGCTCCCCGTGCTGGGCAGCCGTTCGGCGGCCGCTCCGCACGCCCGATGTGTCGCTCCCGCCGGGGCGGGCACAAACCGGGGCCGGACCGCGTTGGGGGGCCTGCCGGAGTGCTGGCGCCCACCTGTGGGCCCCGGCCGGCGACAGACACCTGGCCGCTCCGGCGGCCGGTACCACCGGCCGGTGGCGCCACGGCGCCGCCGGCGACGAACGGGCAGCGCGCCCGCGATGACTACAGAGAAGGGGCACCCCATGGCCACCGACTACGACGCCCCCCGCCGCAACGAGGCCGACGAGCTCGGGGAGGACTCCCTCGAGGAGCTCAAGGCCCGCCGCGCGGAGGCGCAGTCGTCCTCGGTCGACGTCGACGAGACCGACTTCAACGAGAACCTCGAGCTCCCCGGCGCCGACCTCTCCAACGAGGAGCTCACCGTCCGGGTGCTCCCCAAGCAGGAGGACGAGTTCACCTGCTCCCGCTGCTTCCTCGTGCAGCACCGCAGCCGGCTGGCCTCCACCCGTGGCGACCAGCTGTTCTGCCGCGACTGCTCCTGATGCAGGACCCCGCTGCTCGCCACCCCTCGCACGCTCGCGGCGGGGCCCTGCAGCGGGGCCGTTCCAGCACCTCACCTGGGGGAAGACCATGAGCCAGCCCGGTCACCGCAGCGGCGCGCCGCGGGACGTCCCCCCGACCCGACCCGTCGGGGCGGGGGAGGAGCCGCTGGTCGGCGAGGTCGTCGGCTCCGGACTCGGGCCCGCGGCCCGGGCGCTGGCCGAGGCCGTCGCCGGGCTGCTGGGCCGGGACGGGACGCCGACCCGGCCCTCGGACCCGTCGCCGGGCCAGGACCGGCCCGGTGCGGCCGCCGCTGGCCGGGTGCTGTCGGAGGTGGCCGCCGCCATCGCCGGCGCGGCCCGATCGGCACGGAGCGGCGACGACCGCGCTGCGGGCACCGGGCGGGGGGCCGGCCGGTCGGGCGGGGCCTCGGCACCGGGTGGGCTGCTGGGTGACCTGCTCACCGCCGCCGCCCCGCGGCTGCCGGTCCGGGACCGGGCGCGGCTGCGCGCCGCCCACCCCGGCGCCACCGACGAGGAGATCGCCGAGGCCCTGGTCGCCCGGGCGGCGCGGTTGACCGGCGCCGTCGGCGCGGCGACCGGTGGGCTGGCGGCGGCCCAGTGGTTCGCCCCGCCGACCCTGCTCGCCGTCCCGCTGGAGCTCGGCGCGCAGACCGCGCTGACCGCCGCGGTCGAGGTGGTCCTCGTCGGGGAGCTGCACGAGCTCGCCGGGCGACCGGCAGCCGGTGACGCCCGTCAGCGCGCCTCCGCCTACCTGACCAGCTGGAGCACCCAGCGCGCCGTCGGCACGTCCTCCGGCGGTGGGCTGTTCGGGATGATCGGCTCGGCCGGGGCGTCGGCGCTGCGCCGTCAGCTCACCCGCCGGATGGCGCGCAGCACCACCTCGCTGGCCCCGCTGCTGGTCGGTGCCACGCTGGCCGCGCGGGGCAACCGGAAGGCGACCGTCACGCTGGCCGACCGGGTGCGCGCCGACCTGCGGACCCCGCTGCCCCCGCCCCGGTCCTGAGCCCTGCCCCGCGGCTAGCCTCGCGCCGTGTCCGCACTCCACCCCGGCAGCCCGGCCCCGGCCGACGACTCCCTCGACGTCCCGGTCCTGCTCACCGCGGCCGACGCGGTGGCGCCCGCGTACGCCCTGCCCGGTGATGCGGGCGCCGACCTGTGCGTGGCCGAGGACGTCGAGCTCGCCCCGCACCAGCGGGCGCTGGTCGGCACCGGGGTGGCGGTGGCCATCCCCGCCGGGTACGCCGGGTTCGTGCACCCGCGGTCCGGCCTCGCCCACCGGCTGGGACTGAGCCTGGTCAACGCCCCCGGCACGATCGACTCCGGGTACCGCGGCGAGATCAGGGTGAACCTGGTCAACCTCGACCCCAGCGCCACCCTCCGGCTCTCCCGCGGCGACCGGGTCGCCCAGCTGGTCGTGCAGCCGGTGGTGCGGGCGCGCTTCGTCCCGGTGACCGAGCTGCCCCGCAGCGAGCGCGGCAGCGGCGGTCACGGCTCCACCGGCGGCGCCGCGGCACTGGCCGCAGACGACACGGCGCTGACCGCAGACCCCACGGAAGGACGGCCCTGAGATGCCCATCGGACGACGGCGCAACCGGATCGACCGGACCCTGCGCGAGCGCGGCGTCCCGCCGGAGCCGCAGGTCCGCGAGCGGGTCGAGCTGGAGACCTCCGGGCCGTGGGACGCCGCGGACGCCCCGGAGGACGGACTGCCCCGCATCGACCTCGGGTCACTCCGGCTGCCGGCCGTCCCCGGCATGGAGCTGCGGGTGGAGGTCAACCAGCAGCAGCAGGTGGTCGCCGCCACGCTGCGGGCGGGGGAGTCGCTGCTGCAGGTCTCGGCGTTCGCCGCGCCGCGCGCCGGCGGTCTGTGGGACGAGGTCCGCGCGGAGCTGGCCCGCAGCGCCAGCGGCCAGGGCGGGCGCCTCGCCGAGACCGAGGGGCCGTTCGGCCCGGAGCTGACCGGCACGGTGGTGGCGACGACGGCGGCCCAGCCCGGTCAGCCTGCGACGCCCAGGCCGGAGCGCCGGGCGGCCCGGTTCCTCGGGGTCGACGGCCCCCGGTGGTTCCTGCGCGGGCTGCTGAGCGGGCCGGCCGCGGCGCCGGACGGCGACGCGACCGCCCTGGAGGACGCGTTCCGGGACATCGTCGTGGTGCGCGGCAGCCAGCCGATGCCGGTGCGGGACCCGCTGCCGCTGTCCCTGCCGCCGCAGGCCGCCGCGCAGGCCGCCGAGCAGCTCGCCCGCCAGCAGCAGGCCGGCCGTCCGGCGACCCCGCCGGCCGGCGGGGTCGGGTGACCACCCCCGCGGTGCACCGCTACGGGCCGGCGGCCGACCAGTTCCTCGAGCTGACCCTGCCGGACGGGGACGCACCTGCGCCGGTCGCGGTGGTCGTGCACGGCGGCTTCTGGCGCGCTCCGTACGGCATCGAGCTGGCCCGCCCCCTCGCCGCCGACCTGGCCGGCCGCGGGTGGGCGGCGGTCGCGGTCGAGTACCGCCGGGTCGGCGCGGGCGGTGGCTGGCCGGCCACCCTCGCCGACGTCGCAGCGGCGGTCGACGCGCTGGCGGAGCTGCCCGAGCGTGGCCGCCTGGACCTGGACGACGTCACGGTGGTCGGCCACTCGGCGGGTGGGCACCTGGCCGCCTGGCTGGCCGGACGCGGGTCGCTGCCGCCGGGCGCACCCGGTGCCGGGCCCCGGGTGCGGGTGACCAGCGCGGTGCTCCAGGCCGGGGTGCTCGACCTGGTGGCCGCGGCCGAGGCGGGGCTGGGCGACGGCGCGACCCAGGAGCTGCTCGGTGGCGGCCCGGACGACGTCCCCGAGCGGTACGCCGCCGCCGACCCGGTCCGGCTGCTGCCCACCGGAGCCCCGACGCTGTGCGTGCACGGGAGGCAGGACACCTCCGTCCCGCCGGCGCAGAGCGAGCGGTACGCCGCGGCGGCCGGGCGCGCCGGTGACCGGGTCGAGGTCGACCTCGTGGCCGGTGACCACATGGCCCTCATCGACGTCGCCGGTGAGCCCTGGCGACGCACCGTCGAGTGGCTCAGCACACGCCCGACAGCCGCCCGGCGCGGCACTACGCTGGGACCGTGACCGAGACCAGGGCCGAGACACGGGGCGGGGCACCGGCCGCCCAGCCGGGAGCGCGGGGCTGGCTGTCCCGCACCCTGCAGAAGCTGACCGCCGACGACCACGAGGTCGACGCCCGCGCCCTGCAGTCCGACGTCGTCTCCGCCGGCTGCGCCCCGGTCAGCGCCTGCCGCAAGGGCGAGGTGGTCACCGTCACCGGCCGGCTGAAGTCGGTCGTCTACACCCCCCGCGAGACGGTCCCCACCCTGGAGGCCGAGCTGTTCGACGGCTCCGGGTCGGTCACCCTCGTCTGGCTCGGCCGGCGGCGCATCCCCGGGATCGAGCCCGGGCGGCGGCTGACCGCGCGCGGCCGCTTCGCCGCCTTCGACGGCCGGCAGGTCATCTACAACCCCTGGTACGAGCTGAGCGCCGGGTGACCCGGCGGTGACCGGGGCACCGGGGAGCGGCCCGGCCGACGACTCGGCGGCGTTCACGTTCGACCGCCACCTGGTGCTCGACCAGCTCGGCGGCTGGCGCGGCATGGTCGACGCCTCGCTGCCGACCGTCGCCTTCGTCGTCGCCAACGCCATCGGCGGGCTGCGGGTCGGCATCTGGACGGCGGTCGCCGCAGCGGTGGTGGTCTTCCTGCTGCGGCTGGTCCGGCGGCAGACCGTGCAGCAGGCCATCAGCGGCCTGTTCGCCGTGGCGGTCGCCGTCGTCATCGCCTGGCGGACCGGCGAGGCACGGGACTTCTTCGTGCTGGGGATCGTGCGCAACGCCGGCATCGGCGTGGTGCTGATCGGCTCGCTGGCGTTCCGCCGGCCCCTCGTCGGCGTCGTCGCCGAGTGGCTGGCGCCGAGCCACCTCGGCGCGATGGCGGCCCACCGGCTGCCCTCGTTCCGGGACCGGCTCCCCGGGAGCCGCAGGCCGGTGCCCGCGGTCGACGTCGACGCCGCCGCCGAGGCGGTCACCCAGGCCCGGCAGCCGGACGTCGCACCCGAGGTCCACTGGCGGGACGACCCGCGGATGCTGCGGGCCTACTCCTGGCTCACCGTGCTCTGGGGCGGGGTGTTCCTGCTCCGCGCCGTCGTCCAGGGTGTCTTCTACTGGGCTGACGAGGTGGGCTGGCTGGGCACGTCCTCGGTGGTGCTCGGCCTGCCGGTGACCGCCGTCCAGCTGGTCGTCACGCTCTGGGTGGTCGCCCGCCTGCACCGCCACCGCTCCCCGGAGCCGGCTCCCGACGAGCAGCGCCCCGCCTAGTCACGGGGGTCCTTCAACAGCTGCCGTCGGGGCAGAGGGTCTGCTGCAGCTCGTCCTCGATGTCGCCGTGGGCGACGAACAGCAGCTCGTCCCCGGCCTCCAGCGGCTCGTCGGGGTCGGGGGTGATCACCCGGTCGCCGCGGAGGATCGTGGTGAGCACCGTCTCCCGGGGCAGCGGCACCTCGCGCAGCGGCCGGCCCACCCAGGGGGTGTCCTCGGCCAGGGTGATCTCCACCAGGTTCGCCGCGCCCTTGCGGAAGCTCATCAGCCGCACGACGTCGCCGACGGTGACCGCCTCCTCGACCAGCGCGGCCAGCACGCGCGGCGTGGAGACCGCGACGTCCACGCCCCAGGCCTCGGTGTAGAGCCACTCGTTGCGCGGGTCCTTGACCCGGGCGACGACGCGGTTCACCGCGAACTCGGTCTTGGCCAGCAGCGAGACGACCAGGTTGGCCTTGTCGTCACCGGTGGCGGCGATGACCACGTCGCAGGTGGCCAGCTGGGCCTCCTCCAGGGAGGAGACCTCGCAGGCGTCGGCCTGCACCCACTCCGCGCCCGGCACGGCCTTGGGCTTGACCCGCGAGCCGTTGCGCTCGATGAGCATCACGCTGTGCCCGTTGCCGAGCAGCTCGGTGGCGATGGAACGGCCGACGGCGCCCGCCCCCACGATGGCCACGCGCATCAGCGGTGCCCTCCCTCGGCCGGGGCCTGGGCGACGGCCTGGTGCACGCGGTCGGTGATGTCGTCGGTGGCGGCGACCACGAGGTGGTCGCCGGTCTGCAGCACGGTGGTGGGGGTGGGCAGCTGGGCGTCGCCGAAGCGGACCACCCAGGCGGCCCGGGCGCCGGAGGCGGCCTCGAGCTCGCTCAGCGGCCGGCCGACCCAGCTGTCGGTGACGGTGACCCGCATGAGCAGCACCTGCCCGGTGGGCTCGCGCCAGATCTCGGTGACCTTGACCGAGAGCAGCTCGCGCATCAGCCGGTTCACCGTCCACGGGACGGTGGCGACGCTGGGGATGCCCATCCGCTCGTAGACCTCGGCGCGCTTGGAGTCGTAGATGCGCGCGACGACGTGCTCGACGCCGAACGTCTCCCGGGCGACCCGGGCACTGATGATGTTCGAGTTGTCCCCGCTGCTGACCGCGGCGAAGGCGCCGGCGGAGTCGATCCCGGCGTCCAGCAGCGTCTGCCGGTCGAAGCCGAGTCCGGTCACCTGCCGCCCGCCGAACTCAGGACCCAGCCGGCGGAAGGCCTCGGGGTCCTGGTCGATGACCGCGACGCTGTGCCCGATCGTCTCCAGGCGCCGGGCGATCGCCGACCCGACCCGGCCGCAGCCCATGACGACCACGTGCACGTTGTCCCACCCCGCCTGATCGACGTCTCGTGCCCGTGCGGACCGCCCCGGGCTCCAGCGGGCGAAGCTACACCCGCACGTCGCCGGGAGTGGCCGCGCAGGGCCGCTCGTGACCCGCCCGGGGGGCCCGTGTGAGTGAGGTCGCCCCGTCCCGGCCTCCAGCGGGCCCCGGCGTCCGTACCATCGCCGCCGTGCCATCCCTGTCCGACCTCGGACAACTCCCGAAACGACTCGTTCTCGGACGCCCCGTGCGCAGCGACCGGGTCGGTGAGTCGCTGCTGCCCAAGCACCTGGCGCTGCCGATCTTCGCCAGCGACCCGTTGTCCTCGGTGGCCTACGCGACGCAGGAGATCCTGATCTTCCTGACGCTGGCCGGGACGTCGTTCCTGTTCCTCACACCGTGGTTGGCGGCCGTCGTCGTCCTGCTGCTCGGCGTGGTCGTGCTGTCCTACCGCCAGGTGGTGCACGCCTACCCGTCCGGCGGCGGCGACTACGAGGTCGCGATGAAGAACCACGGCCAGCTCGCCGGTCTGGTGGTGGCCAGCGCGCTGCTGACCGACTACGTGCTCACCGTGGCCGTGTCGGTCAGCTCCGGGACCGACAACATCATCTCCGCGTTCCCCGCGCTGAACGAGTACCGGGTGCTGATCGCGGTCGGCCTGGTGCTGCTGCTGGTCGCGATGAACCTGCGCGGGGTCCGGGAGTCGGGCCGGACGTTCGCGGTCCCGACCTACGCGTTCATCGCCTGCATCATGGTGATGATCGGCACCGGCCTGGTCCGGGAGTTCTTCACCGACGCCCCGGCGGTGGCCGAGAGCGCCGGCTACCTGATCGAGCCGGAACCCGGCTACGAGCAGGTCACCGGGATGGCGCTGATCTTCTTCGTGCTGCGCGCGTTCGCCTCCGGGTGCACCGCGCTGACCGGGGTGGAGGCGATCGCCAACGGGGTGCCGGCGTTCCGCCCGCCGAAGAGCAGGAACGCCGCGACCACGCTCGCGCTGATGGGCGGCATCGCCGCCACGATGTTCGCCGGGGTCACCGCGCTGGCCCTGATGTCGGACGTCAAGTACGCGGAGAACACCTGCGACCTGGTCGGCTTCACCGACTGCGAGACCCAGCCGCAGCGCACGGTGATCGCGCAGGTCGCCGCGGCGGTCTTCGGCGGACCGGACTCGATCGGCTTCTACGCGGTGCAGGCGGCGACCGCACTGGTGCTCATCCTCGCGGCGAACACCGCGTTCAACGGCTTCCCGCTGCTGGGCTCCGTGCTCGCCCAGGACCGGTTCATGCCCCGCCAGCTGCACACCCGCGGCGACAAGCTGGTCTACAGCAACGGCATCCTGCTGCTGGCCGGCTTCGCGATCCTGCTGCTGGTCGTCTTCGAGGCGGACTCCACCCAGCTGATCCAGATGTACATCGTCGGTGTCTTCACCAGCTTCACCCTCGGTCAGTGGGGCATGGTCCGGCACTGGAACCGCGAGCTGCGCGGCGAGACCGACCCCCGCGCGCGCGGGCGCATGCAGCGCTCCCGGCTGATCAACGCCACCGGCGGGTCGATGACCACCGTCGTCCTGATCATCGTGGTGATCACCAAGTTCGCCGGCGGCGCCTGGATCGTCATCGCCTCGATGCCGGTGATCTACTGGCTGATGAAGGCGATCAACCGGCACTACTCGAACGTCGCCGCCCAGCTGGTCCCCGACACCGACGCGCGGACCAAGCCCAGCAAGGTGCACGCGGTGGTGCTCGTCTCCAAGGTGCACAAGCCGACGCTGCGGGCGCTGGCGTTCGCCCGGGCCACCCGTCCGGACGTGCTCACCGCCCTCACCGTCAACGTCGACGACGCCGACACCCGCGCGCTGCAGGCCGACTGGGACCGCTACGACATCCCGGTTCCGCTGACCGTGCTGGAGTCGCCGTACCGGGAGATCACCCGGCCGGTGGTCGACTTCGTCAAGGACATCCGCCGCTCCAGCCCGCGGGAGCTGGTGGTGGTGTTCGTGCCGCACTACGTCGTGGGCCACTGGTGGGAGAACGTGCTGCACAACCAGAGCGCGCTGCGGCTGCGCAGCCGGCTGCAGTTCCAGCCCGGCGTGATGATCACCAGCGTGCCGTGGCAGCTGGACAGCTCGCTGGACCACGACCGTGACGGCGGGGCCAGGGCCGGGGCCGGTCCCGCGCCGGGTGACCTGCGCCGCGGGCTGACGACCGACGCCGAGCAGACGCCGTATGGCTGAGCGCCGCCGGCGCCCGCCGTCCCGCCCCCAGCGCCAGGCGCCCGACGCGACCGGTGGCTGGGTCGGGCGGCGGTTCGAGGTGACCGTCGGGCCGGTGGCGCACGGCGGGCACTGCGTGGCCCGGCACGAGGGCCGGGTGGTGTTCGTCCGGCACACGCTGCCCGGCGAGCGGGTGGTCGTCGAGGTCACCGAGGACCGGCAGAAGGGCTTCTGCCGCGCCGACGCCGTCGAGGTGCTCGAGGCGGCGGCGGACCGGGTCGAGCGGCCGTGCGCGTACAGCGGCCCGGGCCGCTGCGGCGGGTGCGACTGGCAGCACGTCAGCCACGAGGGCCAGCTGCGGTTGAAGGCCGACGTGGTCCGGGAGCAGCTGTCCCGGCTGGCCGGCCTCGACGTCGACGTGACCGTCGAGCCGCTGCCGGGCGGACCGCTGCGCTGGCGATCCCGCGCGCGGTTCGCGGTCGACCGGACCGGGTCACCCGGGCTGCGCCGGCACCGCTCGCACGACGTCGTCCCGCTCGACGACTGCCCGATCACCGCCGAGCCCGCCGCGCAGGCGGTGCTCTCCCGCCGCTGGCTGGACGCCGGCGCGGTGGACGTCGCGCTGGACTCGGTCGGGGTCGTGACGACGACGACGCTGGACCGCCGCGGTCGGCCGCTGGACACCCAGGTGCTGCGCCCGGGCGCCGACGTCCCGGAGGAGCCCGCCGGCCGCGCGCAGCGCACCGCGGGCGGACGGGACTGGGAGGTCGAGGGCACCGGCTTCTGGCAGGTGCACCCGGCTGCCGCGGACGCCCTGGTCGGCGCCGTCCAGGAGTTCGCCGCGGCGGTGCCGGGGGAGACCGTGCTGGACCTCTACGCCGGCGCCGGTCTGTTCGGTGGCGCGCTGGCGCCCGCGGTGGGGGAGCGCGGGCGGGTGGTGTGCGTGGAGTCCGACGAGGCCGCCTGCGCCGCCGCGGACGCCAACCTGGCCGACCTGCCCCAGGCCGAGGTGTGGCAGGGCGATGTCGACGCCGCCGGGCTCACCGAGCTGCTGGGCGACCTGGGCCGGCCGGACGTCGTCGTGCTGGACCCGCCGCGGGCGGGCGCCGGGCCGGAGGTGAGCCGGGTGATCGCCGGGGCCCAGCCGCGCGCGGTGGTGTACGTGGCCTGCGACCCGGCGTCGCTGGCCCGCGACGTGGCGGCGCTCGCCGGTGCCGGCTACCGGCTGGCCGACCTGCGCGCCTTCGACGCCTTCCCGATGACCGCCCACGTGGAGTGCGTCGCGCTGCTCGTCCCGGCCTGAGCTACTGCCGGACGGC
Source organism: Modestobacter sp. SYSU DS0290 (assembly GCF_054050955.1). Lineage (NCBI taxonomy): Bacteria > Bacillati > Actinomycetota > Actinomycetes > Geodermatophilales > Geodermatophilaceae > Modestobacter > Modestobacter sp. SYSU DS0290. The sequence goes on along the minus strand of NZ_JBJHAI010000010.1, from coordinate 51,906 downwards.
CAGCAGGTACGCCTGGCGGGACTTCTCGTACCCGGTCTCGGGCTCGCGCAGGACCCGGGCGCGCACGGCCAGGCCGGCATCGGTCAGCTGTCGTTCGACCCGGTCGGGATCGGACCGCCACACGTGCAGCGAGATCTCGTGGCCGTAGCCCTGCCGGTGGTGCACCGGCTCGTCGGTGCCGGCCTGGAACGCCAGCAGCAGCGGTGCGCCGGGCCGCAGCACCCGCGCGAGCTCGGCGAACACCGCCGGCTGCCGCCCGGGCGGGGTGTGGATCACCGAGTACCAGGCCAGTGCCCCCGCCAGGCCGCCGTCCGGCAGGTCGAGCGCGGTCAGCGAGCCGACCTCGAAGCGCAGGTCCGGGTGGCTCCGCCGGGCCACCTCGACCATGCCCGGGGAGAGGTCGACGCCGAAGACGTCCAGGCCGAGCCCGGCGAGGTGGGCGGTGATCCGGCCGGGCCCGCACCCCAGGTCGCCGACCGGGCCGCCACCGCGGCCCAGCACCTGCTCGGCGAAGACGCCCAGCAGCGCCCGGTCCATCGGGCTCTCCGCGAGCGACGTGCGGACCAGCTCCTCGTAGGAGACGGCCACGGTGTCGTAGGCGGCACGGGCCTCGGTCACGTGGTCCGGTTCGGTCACCCACCGCACGCTACGACCGGGTACCGACAGATCACGCTTCGAACACACGTGCGATCCGGTGTCGGTGCGCAGGCGGCCCGGCCGCACACTGGGCGGGTGAGCGACGCACTTCCCCCCGGGTGGCCGGACGAGGTCGCACCACCCGGTGTCCCCGACTGGGAGCAGACCGCCGTCGCCTGGCTCTACGACCTGGTGCCGCCGGACTACCGCGCCCACGAGGTGCTGCGCCGCTACCCGGTGCTGCTGGCACGCTTCGCCGCCGACCACGTGGCGGCGGGCCTGGAGGCCGCCCGGACAGGCTGGCGCACCGTGCGGGTCGAGCTGGCCGACGAGCTGCCGCCGGAGGCGATGGAGGCCGCGATGAGCGCCTACGAGCGTGAGGGCGCCCGGCTCAACCGCGCCGCCCGGGGGGTGGAGGTGGTCGGCGGCGCGCTGCGCGGGGAACGCTGGGTGCCGCGGCTGTAGCGAGACGAGCTTCCTCTGCTCACCGGGGGAGATCGGTCGTGCGCGGTTACAGTGGGAGCCCCACCGGCAGCGCCCCCCGGGCGCCGCCGTCGTCGAGAGGACCCTGCCCCGTCGTGTCGTTGCTCAGCTCGCTGACCGGGCCCGCCGACCTCCGGGCGCTGCGGCCGGACCAGCTGCCGGTCCTGGCCGCCGAGATCCGCGACGCGCTGGTCGCCAGTGTGGCGAAGACCGGTGGGCACCTCGGCCCCAACCTGGGCGCGGTCGAGTTGACCATCGCGCTGCACCGGGTCTTCGACTCCCCGCGCGAGCCGATCGTCTTCGACACCGGGCACCAGGCCTACGTGCACAAGCTGCTCACCGGGCGGCTCGACGGCTTCGCCCAGCTGCGCCAGCGCGGCGGCCTGTCCGGCTACCCGAGCCGGGCGGAGAGCGAGCACGACTGGGTGGAGAACAGCCACGCCTCGACGTCGCTGTCCTACGCCGACGGCCTGGCCAAGGCCTTCGCCGTCCGCGGGGACGTGCGGCCGGTGGCCGCGGTCATCGGCGACGGCGCGCTGACCGGCGGGATGGCCTGGGAGGCGCTGAACAACATCGCCGCCGCCCAGGACCGCCCGGTCGTCATCGTGGTCAACGACAACGGCCGGTCCTACTCGCCGACCATCGGCGGGGTCGCCGATGCGCTGGCCAGCCTGCGGCTGCGCCCGGGCTACGAGGAGGCGCTGGCCGCGGTCCGCCAGGCGCTGCACAAGGCCCCGGTGGTGGGCACGAAGCTCTACGACGCGCTGCACGCGATCAAGAAGGGCCTCAAGGACGTCCTGTCCCCGCAGGGCATGTTCGAGGACCTCGGCATGAAGTACGTCGGCCCGGTCGACGGCCATGACGTCGAGATGATGGAGCACGCGCTGCGCCGGGCCCGGTCCTTCGGTGGGCCGGTCATCGTGCACGCGGTGACCACCAAGGGGTTCGGCTACCCGCCGGCGGAGACCGACACCGTCGACGCCTGGCACTCCACCGGGGTCTTCGAGCCCGACAGCGGGCTCTCCTCGGCGGCCAAGGGGCCGGAGTGGACCGACGTCTTCGCCGACGAGCTGGTGCGCATCGGCGCCGAGCGCTCCGACGTCGTCGCGATCACCGCGGCGATGCTGCACCCGACCGGGCTGGCGCCGTTCGCCGAGCGGTTCCCCGAGCGGACCTACGACGTCGGCATCGCCGAGCAGCACGCGCTCACCTCGGCCGCCGGGCTGGCGATGGCGGGGCTGCACCCGGTCGTCGCCGTCTACTCGACCTTCCTCAACCGGGCGTTCGACCAGCTGCTGATGGACGTCGCCCTGCACCGGCAGCCGGTCACCGTGGTGCTCGACCGCGCCGGGGTCACCGGATCCGACGGCGCCTCGCACAACGGCATGTGGGACATGTCGATCCTCTCCGTGGTCCCCGGCCTGCACCTGGCCGCGCCCCGCGACGAGCCGACCCTGCGCGAGGCGCTGCGGGAGTCGATGGAGGTCGCCGACGCGCCCACCGTCGTCCGCTTCCCGAAGGGCGCCCTGCCGGTCGAGGTGCCCGCGCTGGAGCGCCGCGGCCCCGTCGACGTGCTGCGCCGGGCGGCGTCCCCGGAGGTGCTGCTCGTCGCCGTCGGCTCGCTGGTGCCGATGTGCCTGGCGGTCGCCGAGCGCGCGGCCGACCACGGCATCGAGGTCACGGTGGTCGACCCGCGGTGGGTGCTCCCGGTCGCCGACGAGCTGGTCGCCCTCGCCGGTGAGCACCGGCTGGTCGTCACCGTGGAGGACGGCGGCCGCGCCGGTGGCGTGGGGACGACGCTGACCCAGGCGCTGCAGGACCGCGACTGCGACGTGCCGGTGCGCACCCTGGGCCTGCCGCAGCGCTTCTTCGACCACGGCAGCCGTGGGCAGGTGCTGGCCGACGCCGGCCTGACCGAGCAGGACGTCGCCCGCCGGATCGTGGAGTGGGCGGCCCGGGTCGCCGACCGGAGCGCCGGGGAGAACCGGGTGGCCGACATCGAGGGTCAGCAGCAGTGAGCGAGCCGACCGGCGAGTGGGTGATCGCCGAGATCCAGGTGGCTCCCTCGCCGCCGGGCACCGCGGCCGACCCCCATGCGCACGTCGAGGCGGCCATCGGTGCGATCGCCGGCTCGGGGTTGCGGTACGAGGTCGGCGCCCTGGGCACCACGCTGGAGGGGCCGGCGGACGTCGTCTGGGACACCCTGCGGGCCGCGCACGAGGCGATGATGCTGGCCGGCGCCGACGGCGGGCTGTCGCACGTCAAGATCGCCTCCGTGCAGCGCACCATGGACAGCCTCACGCACAAGTTCGGCTGAGCTCGGCGGCCGGGGGCCGCTGGCGTCAGCCGAGTCCGCGGTGGGCCGCCCACAGCTGTGCCGCCCGGTCGGCTGCCGTGGCCACCAGAGCGGTGAGCTCGGCCCGGGCGGGCACGGGGAACGACACGTATCCGCCGCGGCCGCCGGCGGTGGGTCGCCCGTAGGCCTTGGCCGCGACGTGCCCGTCCGGGAGCAGCCGGACGTTGAGCGTGGTCAGCACGAACTCCTCGCCCCGTCGGGTGTCCGTCCAGCGGAGCGCCTCGGGCACCGTGACGTTGATGGCCAGGGCGCTCACCTCGGGGTCGACGTCGCTGCTCATGCCCGCATGCTCGCACCGATGGGCCGCCGTCCGGGCTCACCGTGCGTGCTCCTGGCTCACCGTGGGGGCTGAGCCAGGAGCACGCACGATCAGGTCACCTGATCCCGGCGGGGATCAGGCGGGGAGGGACGCCACCCCGCGCGGCAGGAACCGGGCGCCGGTGACCGCCTCGGCGACCCCGGCCCGGTCCAGGTACGCGGAGATCCCGCCCAGCCAGAACGGCCAGCCGGCGCCGAGGATCATGCACAGGTCGATGTCCTGCACGGCCTGGACGACGCCCTCGTCGAGCATCAGACCGATCTCCTCGGCCAGCGCCCGCTCGGCCCGCTCCCGCAGCTGGTCCTCGGTCAGCGGGGAGTCGCCGGCGTCGATGCCGGCCAGGTCGGGGTCGATCACACCGGGCTCGGTGAACACCGACGCCTTGCCCAGCTCGACCATCCGCCGCAGCCCGGCGCCGACGCCGAACCGCTCCGGGAACGCCTCGTGCATCCGCTCGGCCACGTGCAGCGCCACCGGCGGGCCGACCAGCGTCAGCAGCTCGAACGGCGTCATCGGCAGGCCCAGCGGCTCCAGCGCGCGCTCCGCGACGGCGACCGGTGTGCCGGCGTCGACCGCCGCGGTGACCTCGCCGAGGAAGCGGGTGAGCAGCCGGTTCACCACGAACGCCGGGGCGTCGGCGACCAGCACGCACGACTTCTTCAGCGTCTTGCCCACGGCGAACGCGGTGGCCAGCGTGGCGTCGTCGGTGCGCTCGGCGCGAACGACCTCCAGCAGCGGCAGGACGGCGACGGGGTTGAAGAAGTGCAGCCCGACCACGCGCTCCGGGTGCCGCAGCCCTGCTGCCATCTCCGTCACCGACAGCGCGGACGTGTTCGTGGCCAGCACGCACTCCGCCGAGACGACCGCCTCGACCTCGGCGAACACCTGCTGCTTGACCGACAGCTCCTCGAACACGGCCTCGATCACCAGGTCGGCGTCGGCGAAGGCGGACTTGTCCAGCGACCCGGTGACCAGGCCGGTGAGCCGGTTCAGCGCATCGGGGGAGAGCCGCCCGCGCTCGGCCAGCTTCCGCAGCTCGCCGTGCACCCAGCCGACGCCCTTGTCGACCCGGGCCTGGTCGACGTCGGTGAGGACCACCGGCACCTCCAGCCGCCGGACGAACAGCAGCGCCAGCTGGGACGCCATCAGCCCGGCGCCGACGACGCCGACCTTGGTGACCTTCCGGGCCAGCTTCCGGTCCGGGGCACCGGCGGGACGCTTGGCCCGCTTGTTCACCAGGTCGAACGCGTACAGGCCGGCCCGCAGCTCGTCGCTCATCAGCAGGTCGGTGAGCGCGTCGTCCTCGGCGGCGGTGCCGGCGGTGAACCCGGCGTCGCCGGCCCGGGCCAGGTCGAGCAGCTCGACCGCGCGCAGCGCGCCGGGGGAGGCGTTGCGGGTCCGGGCCGCGACGACGCCGCGCGCGTGGGCGATCGCGCCGTCCCAGGCCGAGCGGTCGATCTCCGGACGGCGGACGGCGACGTCGCCGGTGATGACTCCGGCCGCCCACTCCAGCGACCGCTCCAGGAAGTCGGCCGGCTCGAACACCGCGTCGGCGATGCCCAGCCGGGCCGCCTTCGGCCCCGGGGTGACCTTGTTCTGCGCGAGCGCGTTCTCCACGATCACGGTGACCGCGGCGTCGATGCCGATCAGGTTCGGCAGCAACTGGGTGCCGCCCCAGCCGGGCACCAGCCCGAGGAACACCTCGGGGAAGGCGACGACGGCGGTCGAGGCGATCGTCCGGTGCTGGCAGTGCAGCGCCAGCTCCAGGCCACCACCCATCGCCGCGCCGTTGACGAACGCGAAGGTCGGGATCGGCGAGTCCTTCAGCCGGCGGAACACCCGGTGCCCGGTCTCGGCGATCTCCCGGGCCTGCGCGGGCGAGGTGATGCCCGGCACGCCGGAGAGGTCCGCGCCGACGGCGAAGACGAACGGCTTGCCGGTGACCGCGATCGCCGCCGGGGCGGGGGAGTGCGCGGCGATCTCGTCGAGCGCGGCGTCCAGCGAGGCGAGCCCGCCGGCGCCGAAGGTCGAGGGCCGGGTGTGGTCGTGCCCGTTGTCCAGGGTGATCAGCGCCAGCTCCCCGGCCAGGCCGGGAACGGCGAGGTACCGCACCAGTGACCGCGTGACGACCTCCGTGGGGGCGCTCATGCCCGTGCTCCGTTCCAGTTCGGGTTCTCCCAGATGACGCTGCCGCCCATGCCGATGCCGATGCACATGGCGGTGAGGCCGTAGCGGACGTCGGGCCGCTCGGCGAACTGCCGGGACAGCTGGGTCATCAGCCGCACCCCGGAGGAGGCCAGCGGGTGGCCCACGGCGATCGCGCCGCCCCAGGGGTTGACCCGCTCGTCGTCGTCGGCGATGCCGAAGTGGTCGAGGAACGCCAGCACCTGGACGGCGAAGGCCTCGTTGAGCTCGAACAGGCCGATGTCGTCGATGGTCAGCCCGGTGCGGGCCAGCGCCTTCTCCGTCGCGGGGACCGGGCCGACGCCCATCACCTCGGGCTCGACCCCGGCGAAGCCGAACCCGACCAGCCGCATGCCGACCTGCAGGCCCAGCTCCTGCGCCACCTCCTCGGCGGCGAGCAGGCAGCCGGTGGCGCCGTCGTTCAGCCCCGCCGCGTTGCCGGCGGTGACGTGCCCGTGCGGGCGGAACGGCGTCCGCAGCGTCGCCAGCCCCTCGAGCGTGGTGCCCGGCCGCGGCGGCTCGTCGACGGTGGCCAGCCCCCAGCCGTGCTCGGCGGAGCGGGTGGCCACCGGCACCAGCTCGGGGCCGATCCGGCCTTCGGCCACGGCCGCGGCGTACTTCTGCTGGCTGGCGACGGCGAACGCGTCGGCCCGCTCCTTGGTCAGGTGCGGGTACCGGTCGTGCAGGTTCTCCGCGGTCGAGCCCATCACCAGCGCGGAGCCGTCGACGATCTGCTCGCTGACGAACCGCGGGTTCGGGTCGACGCCCTCGCCCATCGGGTGGTGGCCCATGTGCTCGACCCCGCCGGCGATCGCGACGTCGTAGGCGCCGAAGGCGATGCCCGAGGCCGTGGTGGTCACCGCGGTCATGGCGCCGGCGCACATCCGGTCGATCGCGTAGCCGGGGACCGTCGCCGGCAGCCCGGCGAGCAGCGCGGCGGTGCGGCCGATGGTCAGTCCCTGGTCGCCGATCTGGGTGGTGGCGGCGATCGCCACCTCGTCGACCCGCTCGGCCGGCAGGGTCGGGTTGCGGCGCATGAGCTCGCGGATGCAGCGCACGACCAGGTCGTCGGCGCGCGTCTCGGCGTAGAGGCCCGTGGGGCCGGCCTTGCCGAACGGGGTGCGCACGCCGTCGACGAAGACGACCTCACGCAGCGGACGGGGCCGTTGCTGGGGGTGGGACACGCAGACCTCCGCGTCGAGTCCGGGCACCGGATCGGGTGGCGAACCGGCCGCGGAGCAAGTTACCGGCTGGTAACCGCGAGGGCGACCTCCACCCCCGGCGGGGTGAGGGGCCGGGTCAGTTCTTGATCACGGTCCCGCAACGGTCCTGCAGTGTGCTTGCCACCACATGTGATGGAGCGCACGATCCCCCACGGCACTTTCCGGTACCTCGACGAAAAGGCAGGAACCTTCATGGCGCGACGGCGCACCCTGATGACTGCTCTGGCAGCGTCCCTCGTGTTCCCCCTCGCCGCCTGCGGTGGCGGCGGCGACGACGGTGGCGGCACCAACGGTGGCGGCGACGGCGGCGCGCAGGCCGAGGGCAAGGTCGGCGTCATCCTCCCCGACACCGAGTCCTCGCCACGCTGGGAGTCCTTCGACCGCCCGCTGCTGGAGGCCGCCTTCGATGAGGCCGGCATCGAGGCCGACATCCAGAACGCGCAGGGCGACGCCCAGCAGATGCAGACCATCGCCAACCAGATGATCACCAGCGGGGTGACCGTGCTGGCGATCGTCAACCTGGACAACGCCTCGGGTGCCCAGATCCAGGACCAGGCCGCTCAGCAGGGCGTGGCGACGATCGACTACGACCGGCTCACCCTCGGTGGCTCGGCGGAGTACTACGTCTCCTTCGACAACACCGAGGTCGGCCGGCTGCAGGGCCAGGGGCTGGCCGACTGCCTGGGCGACGACCCGGCGAACATCGCCTTCCTCAACGGCTCGCCCGACGACAGCAACGCCACGCTGTTCGCCAACGGCGCGCACGAGGTGCTCGACCCGATGACCCAGTACACCCAGGTGGCCGAGCAGGCCGTGCCGGGCTGGGAGCCCGACGAGGCGCTGACGCGCTTCGAGCAGATGTACACCCAGCAGGGTGGCGACATCCAGGGCGTCCTGGCCGCCAACGACACGCTGGCCAACGCCGTCATCCAGGTGCTGGCGCGGAACAACCAGGCCGGGACCGTGCCGGTCACCGGGCAGGACGCCTCGGTCGAGGGCCTGCAGAACATCCTGGCCAACCGCCAGTGCATGACGGTCTACAAGCCGGCCGCGGAGGAGGCCAACGCGCTGGCCGAGCTGGCCATCGCGCTGATCAACGGCGAGGAGGACCCGTCCATCGTCAACGGCGAGTCCGAGGACCCCGAGGGCGACCGCACGGTGCCCTCGGTGCTGCTGGACCCGGTCTCCATCACCCGCGACAACGTCAGCCGGGTCGTCGAGGACGGCCAGGTCAGCGCTGAGGACCTGTGCACCGGCGAGTACGCCGCCGCCTGCACCGAGCTCGGCATCCAGTAAGCCCATCCGTCTCGGGGCGCTCTCCCTCCGGGGAGGGCGCCCCGCAGGCGTGTCGTCAGGAAGGACCCCCCATGTCCGATCCGCGCTCCGAGGACGGCACACCGATCCTCGAGCTCCGCGGTGTCAAGAAGAGCTTCGGCGCCAACCAGGTGCTGCACGGCGTCGACCTGAAGGTCTTCCCGGGGCAGGTCACCGCCCTCGTCGGCGACAACGGCGCCGGCAAGAGCACGTTGATCAAGTCCATCGCCGGCATCCACCCGATCGACAGCGGTGAGTTCTGGTTCGACGGGGAGCAGGTGCAGGTCACCGGGCCCCGGGACGCCGCGCACCTGGGCATCGAGGTCGTCTACCAGGACCTCGCGCTGGCCGACAACCTCGACGTCGTGCAGAACATGTTCCTCGGGCGCGAGCGGACCAAGGGGCCGGTGCTCGACGAGGCGTCGATGGAGCAGGCGGCGAAGGACACCCTGACCACCCTCTCGGTCCGCACCCTCAAGTCGGTCCGGCAGCTGGTGTCCAGCCTCTCCGGTGGCCAGCGGCAGACCGTGGCGATCGCCAAGGCCGTGCTGTGGGAGTCCAAGGTCGTCATCCTCGACGAGCCGACCGCGGCCCTCGGCGTCGCGCAGACCCGGCAGGTGCTCGACCTGGTGCGGCGGCTGGCCGACACCGGCCACGCCGTCCTGTTCATCACCCACAACATGGTCGACGTCTTCGAGGTCGCCGACCGCGTCGCCGCGCTCTACCTGGGCCGGATGGCGGCCGACGTCCCGATCTCCCAGGTCGACCGGACGCAGGTCATCGAGCTCATCACCTCGGGGCGGTCCGGCGACCTGGGCCTGGACCAGTCCGTCTTCGAGGGGGCCTGAGATGGCGAGCGAGACCATCCCCACCAGCGACGTCGAGCCCGGTGCGTCGGCGCCGTCCGGCTTCGAGGCCGACCGCACGCAGACCACCGTCGGCGGCGTCGTGCGCGGGTACGTCGACCGGCTCCGCGGCGGTGACCTCGGTGCGCTGCCGGCGGTGCTGGGCATCGTCGTGCTCACGCTGCTGTTCTTCGCGCTGCGGCCGGAGACGTTCCTCACCCCGTTGAACATCACCAACCTGCTCATCCAAGCCGCGCCGATCACGCTGCTGGCGATGGGGCTGGTCTGGGTGCTGCTGCTGGGGGACATCGACCTGTCCGCCGGTGTGGTCAGCGGGGTGGCGGCCGCCGTGCTCGCCCAGCTGCTGGCCGAGGTCGGGGTGCCCTGGTACGTCGCGGTGCTGGGGGCGCTGGTCACCGGCGCGGTGATCGGCATGTTCACCGGCACGCTGGTCGCGATGATCGGCATCCCGTCCTTCGTCGTGACGCTGGCGCTGTTCCTCGCCTTCCAGGGCGTCACGCTGCGCATCATCGGGCAGGGCGGCACCGTGCCGATCCGGGACGACGTGATCCGGGCGCTGACCAACAGCTACATCCCGGTGGGGATCGGCTGGCTGCTGGCCGCGGCGGTGATCGTGCTCTACGCGGCGCTCACGCTGAACCGCTGGCGGAGGCAGCGCAGCAAGGGGCTGGACAGCCAGCCGCTGGGCATCGTGCTGGCCCGGATCGCGCTGATCGCGGTCGTCGTCGTGGTGCTCACCTGGATCCTCAACGCCGACCGCGCGCTGTCGGCCGCGATCGACCTCCAGGGCATCCCGTACGCCATCCCGGTCGTGGTGATCCTGCTGCTGGCGCTGACCTTCCTGCTGGGCCGGACCACCTTCGGCCGGCACGTCTACGCGGTCGGCGGCAACAAGGAGGCCGCCCGCCGGGCGGGCATCAACGTGGTCCGGATCCGGATCATGGTGTTCGTGCTGTCGTCGTCCATGGCCGCGGTGAGCGGCCTGGTCGCGGCGGCCCGGCTGAGCTCGGTGACGCCGGGCTCCGGTGGCGGCAACACCCTGCTGTACGCGGTGGGTGCGGCGGTCATCGGCGGCACCAGCCTCTTCGGCGGCCGGGGCCGCGTCCGCGACGCGGTGCTCGGTGGCCTGGTGATCGCGATCATCGACAACGGCCTCGGGCTGCTCGGGGTGTCGGCGTACCTGAACTACATCATCACCGGCGGCGTGCTGCTGCTCGCCGCCTCCGTGGACGCCCTGGCCCGCCGCCGCGCGGCCGCCGGGCGAAGTTAGCGCGCCACCCCGTTCCGAGGGGCGGTCACCGGGCGCCCCGGTGGCCGCCCCTCGTCGTCGGGGTGCCGTCCCGGGACAGCCCCATCGGACGGGACCGTCCGCTAGGTTCGCGGTGCTGGGACAGGGAGTGGCGATGCGAGCCAGGGTGGTGCCGTGGCTGGCCCTGCTCGTCCCGCTGGTCAACGCCGCGCTCGCGGTCACCGGGGCGCTCCCGGTGCGCACCGCGGTCACCGTCGCCGTCGTCCTGGAACTCCTCCTGGCCGGGGTGTTCCTCGCCGAGGTGCGGCTGTTCCGCCGGGCGTACCGCCGGACCCGGCAGGCCGGGGAAACCCGGGGGACGGCGGTGCTGGCCGGCGCCGAGGCGGCGCTGCCGCGGCCGGTGTACTGGCTGGTCCGCTCGGAGCTCGGCGTCCTCCGCGCACTCGGGTGGGCGGTGCGCCGGCGCACCGTGGTCGAGCCGGGGGCGGAGGCGTTCCCCTACACCTCACGGATCGGGGTGATGCTCGGGACGGTCATCGGGCTCACCCCGGTGGAGATCGGCGTCGTCCACCTGCTGCTGCCCTGGCCCACCGTGCGCTGGGTGGTGTTCGCACTCGCGGTGTGGGGGATGGTCTGGCTGATCGGGTTCGCGCTGTCGCTGCGGCAGAACCCGCACACCCTGGGCGCCGAGGTGCTGACCCTGCGGTTCGGGCGGCTGCGGACGGTCCGGGTCCGGCTCGCCGACGTCGCCGAGGCCCGGGTCGCCGCCACCGACGGGGCGAAGCGGAACCTGGAGGTCGCCGCTGGGCTGGTCGCCCTGAGCGTCATGGGGGAGACCAGCGTCCGGCTGGCCCTGCGCCCCGGTGCGGCGGTCGACCTGGACGGGCAGGCCGTGCCGGCGGAGGCCGTCGCGCTCTTCGCCGACGACCCCCGCCGCCTCGTCCGCGAGCTGCGGACCAGGCCGGCCCACCCCGCGAGAGGCTGAGCCCGCCGTTCGACCGGGGACTCAGCCCTGGGCGATGGCCTCGGTGAGCAGGTCCCGGGTCAGCCCGACCTGCCACTCGCGGGCACCACCGGCGCGCAGCGCGGCGGCCACCGAGTCGGCGTCGGCCGGCGGCGGGGTCCACATCAGCCGCCGGACCAGGTCGGGGGAGAGGAGGTTCTCCACCGGCACCGACCACTGCTCGGAGACCTGCGCGAGCCCGGCCCGGGCGGCCTTGAGCCGGGCGGCGGCGGCCGGGTCGCGGTCGGCCCAGCGGTTCACCGGCGGCGGCCCCTCGCCGGGGCGGCTGTGCAGCGGCAGCTCGTTCTCCGGCAGCTCGCGCCCCCGGACCAGCGCCCCGAACCAGGTGCCCACCAGCTTGCGGTTGGCCCGGCCGCGGAAGACCGGCAGCTCCAGCAGCGCGCCCTCGCTCTTCGGGTCGGCCTGCACCGCGGAGACCATCGCGGCGTCCGGCAGCACCCGCCCGGGGGCGACGTCGCGGCGGCGGGCCAGGTCGTCGCGGGCCTGCCACAGCGACCGCAGCATGCCCAGCTGCCGCCGGCTGCGCAGCCCGTGCATGCCCGAGGTGCGCCGCCACGGGTCGGCCTTCGGCGCGGGCGGGCCGGCGGCGAGGATCGCCTCGAACTCCTGCCGGGCCCACTCGGTCTTGCCCTGGTCGGCGAGCAGGCGGGCGAGGGCGTCGCGCAGGTCGACCAGCACCTCGACGTCCAGCGCGGCGTAGACCAGCCAGTCCTCGGGCAGCGGCCGGGTGCTCCAGTCGGCCGCGGAGTGCCCCTTCTCCAGCCGGAACCCCAGCAGCGACTCGACCACGGCGCCCAGGCCGACGCGGGGCAGACCGGCCAGCCGCGCGGCGAGCTCGGTGTCGAACAGCCGGGCCGGGACCAGCCCGATCTCGGCCAGCGACGGGAGGTCCTGGCTGGCGGCGTGCAGCACCCACTCGGCGTCGGCGATCGCCGCCTGCAGCACCGAGAGGTCGGGCAGCGGAACCGGGTCGATCAGGCCGGTGCCGGCGCCCTCGCGGCGCAGTTGCACCAGGTAGGCGCGCTGGCCGTAGCGGTAGCCCGACGCCCGCTCGGCGTCGACGGCGACCGGCCCGGTGCCGGCCGCCAGTGCGTCGGCGTAGGCGACCAGCGCCGTCGAGGTCTCGACGACCGGGGGCAGCCCGTCGCGGGGAGCGAGCAGCGGGACCGCCTCGGGCAGCGTCTCCTCGGCGACGGGGTCGGCCGGGGGAGTGGACTGCGGATCGGTGCTCAGTTGATGACCCCCGAACGGATGCCGAGCGCCACCATGTGCGCCCGGTCGCCGGTGCCCAGCTTGCGCGCGATGCGCGCCAGGTGGCTCTTCACGGTCAATGCGGACAGGTCCACCTTCTCGCCGATCTCCTTGTTCGTGTGCCCGTCGGCCACCAGCCGCAGGATGTCCCGCTCGCGCGGGGACAGCTCGCCGACGGCCTCCTCGACGCCGCTCTGGGTCAGACCCTGCGCGAGGCTGCTGGCGATCCCCGGGTCGGCGTACACGTCGCCGGACAGCGCGGCGCGCAGCCCGTCGGTGAGCACGGCCAGCGGGCTGGTCTTCAGCACGTACCCCTGCACGCCGGCCAGGAAGGCCGTGCGCACCACCGCCGGGTCGGTGACGGCGGTCAGCACCACGGTCACCGGCCAGCCCTCGGTGCGCAGGGTGGGGAGCAGCTCCAGACCCCGCCCCGGGTCGCCGCCGCGGCCGGCGGTCTCCGGCCCGGTCTCGGGCAGGTCGACCTCCAGCACGCACAGTGCCCGCGGGCCGGAGACGTGCGCCCGCACCCGGGCCTCCTCCAGCGAGGCGGCCTCCTCGACCTCCCGGGCGCCCAGCGCACGCAGCCGCCCGGCCAGCGCCTCCCGCAGCAGCGGGGAGGGGTCGACGACGAGCGCGCCGGCGTGCGGACCGAAGAGGGCGCCGTCGGGCCATGTCCCGCCTGCCCTCATCGATCCTCCCGGCGTGTCCGATCACTCGGCGGCAGAACCGTTACGCCGAGTGGAGTACGCCGCAGAGTCTAGGCGCGGTCGTCGTCGGCCCGCCCGTTCGCACCGAGCAGGCGGATCCCCGGCGGCGGCAGTCCGGCCGCGTTGCCCAGCACCTCCAGCCAGGCGGTGAGGTGGCGGTCCAGGTCGGTGCCCTCCGCCGTCCACGAGGCGCGGATCTCCACCTCGACGGTGTGCTCGGGTGCGGCGATCGAGCCGAACCGGGTGGAGGCGGTGCGGGTGACGGTGCCACCGGCCGAGTGGTGACCGGCGCGGGCGTCGGCCAGCGCGTCGGTGAGCCAGCTCCAGGCGACCTCGGAGAACATCGCGTCGTCGACCAGGTGCTCGTCGGTGAGCGCCGAGACGAAGCCGACGCACCGGGTCGTGCCCGCCCAGGCCTCGTGGCCCTCGGGGTCGAACAGCACGATGAACCGGCCGCTGGCCAGGTCGTCGTCCTCGTCGTCGGGCGCCGCCACCCGGGCACCGATCGCGTGGGCGAACGGCGCGAGCCGCTGCGGCGCCGGGATGTGCTCCAGCTCCACCTCGGGGCGGGGGGCGACGGTGGCCAGGGCAGCGAGCGCGGCCACGAACTCCGGCGGGCGCGCCGGGGCCTCCTCGGGCTGGCGCCCCTGCTCCGCGCGCGTGCGCTGCTGAACCACGCCCGCAGGGTAGGTCGCGGACGACGGTCCGGGAGCGCCCGACGCGCGGCGCGACCCAGCCGTGACCTGCTGCGCAGGCCACCGAGCCACCGAGAGGCGGCGCAGCGGTCCCCGGCGCGTCTGGGAGGATCGGCAGCCGTGGGCATCCCAGCGGCACCGGCCGCCGACTCCGATCTGGTCCGGGCGGCGCGGGGGCTGCCGGTCTCGCGCACCCCGGTGTGGTTCATGCGCCAGGCGGGCCGCTCGCTGCCCGAGTACCGCGCGCTGCGGGCGGGCACCGCGATGCTGGCGGCCTGCCAGGACCCCGACCTGGTCACCGAGATCACCCTGCAGCCGGTGCGCCGGCACGGGGTCGACGCGGCGATCCTCTTCTCCGACATCGTGCTGCCGCTGGTCGTGGCCGGGGTGGACATCGAGATCAAGGCGGGTGTCGGGCCGGTCGTGGCGCAGCCGATCCGCAGCGTCGCCGACGTCGACGCCCTGCCGGCGCTGGAGCCCGAGCGCCTGGAGTTCCTCGCCACCGCGGTCCGCCGGCTGGTCGGCGAGCTCGGCAGCACCCCGCTGATCGGTTTCGCGGGCGCGCCGTTCACGCTGGCCACCTACCTGATCGAGGGCGGCCCCTCCAAGGAGCACGCCCGGACCAAGGCCTTCATGTACGCCGAGCCGGAGGCGTGGCAGCGGCTGCTGGAGCGGCTGGCGGTGAGCGCGGCCACCTTCCTGCGGGTGCAGGTCGACAACGGCGCCAGCGCGGTCCAGCTGTTCGACTCCTGGGCGGGGGTGCTCTCCGCCGCCGACTACGGCGCCCGGGTGCTGCCGCACTCGCGCGCGGTGTTCGACGGGCTGGGCGACCGGGACGTCCCCCGGACCCACTTCGGGGTGGGCACCGGGGAGCTGCTGCCGCTGATCGGCGACGCCGGCGCGGACATGGTCGGCGTCGACTGGCGGGTGCCGCTGGACGAGGCCGCCCGCCGGGTGGGCCCGGGCTACTCGCTGCAGGGCAACCTCGACCCCGCGGTGCTGCTGGCCGACCGGGAGACGCTGGAGCGTGAGGTGCGCCGGGTCGTCGACCAGGGGCGCGCCGCCCGCGGCCACGTCTTCAACCTCGGCCACGGCGTGCTCCCCGAGACCGACCCCGACGCGCTCACCCGGGTGGTCGAGCTCGTGCACGAGCTCACCGCACGGTGACCCCTCCCGCCCGCACCACCCCAGCGACCCTTCGCCTGGTCGTCGTCGGTGGCGGCCTCACCGGCCTCGCCGCGGCCTGGGAGTGGCGCCAGTCGCACCCGGACGACGAGATCGTGGTGCTCGAGGCCGACGCGCGGCTCGGCGGCAAGCTGGACCGGGTCGAGCTGGCCGGCCAGTGGTACGACACCGGGCCCGAGGCGATGCTCGCCCGGGTGCCGGAGGCGATCGAGCTGGTCCGGGCGCTCGGGCTGGGCGACCAGCTGGTCGAGCCGCAGACCACCCAGGCGTCCATCGTGCTGCCCGAGGGGCGTTTCGCGCTGCCCGCGGGCACCGTGCAGGGCGTGCCCACCTCCGCCGAGGGACTGGACGGCGTGCTGACCCCGGCCGGGGTCGCCCGGGTGGCCGCGGAGGCCGACCTGCCGCCGCTGCACCTCGACGGGGACGTCTCGGTCGGCCGGCTGCTGCGCGAACGGCTCGGCGACGAGGTCGTCGACCGGCTGGTCGAGCCGCTGCTCGGCGGCGTCTACGCCGGCCGGCCGGACGAGCTCTCGCTGGACGCCACGATGCCCGGCCTGGCCGCCCACCTCCGGCGGTCCACCTCCGTGCTGGGCGCGGCCACCGCCGCCCGGGAGGCCGGTGCGCGCAGCCGCGGCGACGTCGACGGCCCGGTCTTCATGACCGTGGCGCCCGGCATCGGCTCGCTCCCCGCCGCGCTCGTCGCGGCCAGCGGCGCCGACGTCCGGCTCGGCACCCGCGCCGAGCGGCTGCGGCGCACCGCCGGCGGGTTGGTCGTGGAGCTGGCCGGCGGGGAGGAGCTGATCGCCGACGCCGTCGTCCTGGCCACCCCGGCGGCACCCACGGCCGCGCTGCTCGCCGACGTCGCGCCCGACGCGGTGGAGCCGCTGCGCGGCATCCCGTACGCGTCGATGGCCGTGGTGGCGATGGCCTTCCCGGCCCAGGACGTCCCCGCCGGGTCCGGGCTGCTGGTGCCGCCGGTGACCGGGCGGCTGGTCAAGGGCGTCACCGTCTCCTCGGCGAAGTGGCCGCACCTCTCCGGCGGCGGGGTGCTGCGGGTGCGCTCCTCGGTGGGGCGGTTCGGGGACGACGCCGACCTGCACCGCGACGACGCCGAGCTGACCGCCGCGGTGGTGGCCGACGTCGCCGAGCTGCTGGGGCTGGCGCGGCCCGAGCCGGTCGACACCCACCTGGTGCGCTGGGTGGACGGGCTGCCGCAGTACCTGGTCGGGCACCCCGGGCGGGTCGCCGCGATCCGCTCGGCGGTCGCCGCCGTGCCCGGGCTCGCCGTCGCCGGCGCCGCCTACGAGGGCGTCGGGGTGCCGGCCTGCATCCGCGACGCCCGCCGCGCGGTCGCCGCGATCGCCTGAACCGCCGGAGGCCGGCTCCCCGTGGGGGGAACCGGCCTCCGGCGTCGTACCGGGTCGCTCGGACCCTGCTGCTCGGACCTGCCGCTCAGTCCTGGGCGGCCTCGGCCTGCCACATCCACCAGTGCTTCTCGAGTGCACCGGTGATCTCGATCATCAGGTCCTGGGTGACCTCGTCCTCCTCGGTCGCCTCGATCCGCTCGCGCATCCGCGCGACGACGACCTCGAACACCTCGACGAAGTAGCGGATCGCGTCGTCGGCGTGGATCCAGGCCACCGGCGGCTGGGGGAGTGCGGTGGCGCGCAGCGCCTCGGTGCGGCCGTCGGGCAGCACGCCGATGGCGGCGGCGCGCTCGGCGGCGGTGTCCTGGTACTCGCGGGCGGTGTCGACGACGTCGTCCAGCTGCAGGTGGATGCTGCGGAAGTTGCGGCCCACCAGCGTCCAGTGCACCTGCTTGGCGACCAGGCTCAGGTCGATCAGGTCGACGACGGCGCCCTGCAGCGCCTCGCCGGCGACCTTCTGCACGTCCTCGGGCAACGGGCTCTTGATGACGGCCATCTGTCCTCCTCGAATCGGGCTGACGGTGCAGCCAGTACAAGATCCACGTGGTCGCTACCCTTCCCGCCGGCCGGGGAAAACGCCCGTGGCGGGCTTCACGACCGCGACCGACCAAGGTCCCTGACCGTTCCGCGGCGGGCGGGGCGACAATGGGGTCATGAGCGAGCAGACCGGAGAGCGCAGCATCGGCAAGCGGGCGAACGAGCTGAACGCCCAGATCCGCTACACGATGTGGTCGGTGTTCAAGCTGGCCCGCCCGCTCGGCGACGACCAGCGGGCCGCGGCCGCCGACGAGGTCACCGGGCTGTTCGAGGAGCTCGCCGGCAAGGACGTCGTCGTCCGCGGCGTCTACGACGTCGCCGGCCTGCGCGCCGACGCCGACGTCATGGTCTGGTGGCACGCCGAGACCCCGGAGGCGCTGCAGGAGGCCTACACCCGGCTGCGCCGCACCGCGCTCGGCCGGCACCTGGAGCCGGTCTGGTCGCAGCTGGCGCTGCACCGGCCGGCGGAGTTCAACCGCAGTCACGTCCCGGCGTTCCTCGCCGAGGAGGAGCCGCGCCGCTACGTGTGCGTCTACCCCTTCGTCCGGTCCTACGAGTGGTACCTGCTGCCCGAGGACGAGCGGCGGGACATGCTCAAGGAGCACGGCATGCAGGCCCGCCCCTACCCGGACGTGCGGGCCAACACCGTCTCCTCCTTCGGGCTCGGGGACTACGAGTGGATGCTCGCCTTCGAGGCGGACGAGCTGCACCGCATCGTCGACCTGATGCGGGACCTCCGGGCCAGCCGCGCCCGCCGGCACGTGCGCGAGGAGGTGCCGTTCTACACCGGCACCCGCAAGGCGGTCGCGGAGCTCGTCGCCGACCTGCCCTGAAGACGGACCCCGTCCTCCTCACCCCTCGCCGGCTCGGGGCGAGCCTCTGGACGGGGCCGGCGACGCCGGATCGATGCGGGCTCAGCGGCCCAGGCCGGCGTCGCGGGCGCGGACGATCGCCTCGGCCCGGTCGGCCACCTGGAGCTTGGCGAGCACGTTGGAGACGTTGTTGCGCACCGTCTTCGGGGACAGGTACAGCGCGGCGGCGATCTGGGCGTTCGACCGGCCGGCGGCGACCAGGTCCAGCACCTCGCGCTCCCGGGCGGTCAACTGCGGGAAGGCGGTGGCCGGGCCGGCCGAGCCGGCGGTGAAGAACTCGGCGATCCGCCGGGCCAGGGCGGCACCGAACACCGCGCCGCCCGCCGCCACCGTGGTGATCGCGCGGACGACCTCCTCCTGGTCCGCGCCCTTGAGCAGGTAGCCGCGGGCGCCGGCCCGGACGGCGGCGAACACGGTGCCGTCGTCCTCGCTCATGGTGAGCACGACGACCCCGACCGACGGCTGTTCCGCGGTGACCCGCCGCGTCGCCTCGATCCCGTCCAGCCCGGGCATCTGCACGTCCATGACCACGACGTCCGGCTGCTCCTGCCGGGCGAGGGCCACCGCCTCCGCGCCGTCGGCTGCCGTGCCCACCACGGCGATGCCCGGCACGGACGAGAGCAGGGCGGCCAGCCCCTCCCGGTAGACCGGGTGGTCGTCGGCGACCACCACCCTCAGCGCCTCGTCGACGACCGGATCAGCCACCAGCGCTCCTTCCCGCCACGGGCAGGACCGCCCGCACCTGCGTCCCACCGTCCGCCGGGCACCCGACGGTTCCCCAGCCACCCAGCTCCGCGGCCCGCTCGCGCAGTGACGCCAGCCCCACCCCGGCCGGGGCGTCGGGGCCGATCCCACGGCCGTCGTCGGTCACGGTGACCACCAGCGCGCCATCGACCCGGTCCAGCTCGACGCGGCAGTGGTCGGCCTGGGCGTGCCGGGCGACGTTCGCCAGCGCCTCCGACGCGATCCGGTAGGCAGCCACCTCGACCGCCGCGGGCAGCTGGTCGACCTCCCGGCCGGCGGCCACCGCGACGGCCACCCGCGGCGCGAGGAGGCGCTCCGCCTGCTGCCGGACCGCGCCGACGAGGCCGAGGTCGTCGAGCGCGGGCGGGCGCAGGTCGTGCACCAGCCGGCGCACGTCGGCGAGGGCAGTGGCCACCTCCTCGCGCGCCTGCCGGAGGACCCGGTCGGCCTCCTCGGGCCGGGTGGCCGCCAGGTTGCGGGCGGTGTCGATGCGGAGCACGACGGCGCCCAGGCTCGGGCCGAGCCCGTCGTGCAGATCCCGTCGCAGCCGCCGGCGTTCCTCCTCCCGGGCGGTCACGAGCTGCTCCCGGCTGGCCTGCAGCTCGGCCGCGAGCGCGCTCGCCCGAGCGGCTGCCGCGGCCTGCCGGACGACGTCGGCCAGCAGTCGCTCGTCCCGCCCGAGCAGGGAGGCGCGCAGGCCGGCGCGGGGGAGCAGGAGGTGGCCTACCTGCTGGCCACGGAAGGAGATCGGCAGCGACTGCACCTCGGCGGGCCGGGTGCCGTGCTCGGCGACCAGCTGGTCGCCCTCGGCGTGGTCGACCACGACACCGACGTAAGGCGAGCGGAAGGCCTCCGCCACCGTCCGGGCGACGGTCAGCAGTTGCTCGCCGGCATCGGTGGACCGCTCCAGCTGCTCGGCGAGGCCGGAGACCACCCGGTAGGGGTCCTCGCGCTCGCCGAGCACCCAACGGCGCACGGCCCGCCACAACTGTGCCCGGAGGGGCACGTAGAGGGCGGTCACCAGCAGCAGCGCCAGCAGCGCCACGTCGCGCTGCTCCAACCGGTCGCCCAGCAGCGCCCCGGTGGTCGCGACGACGGCCAGGTCCAGCAGGACGACGGCGACCGCGAGCCCGCCGTAGACCAGCGTCCCGCCGAGCAGCCGGTCGATGTCGACGGCCTGCGGCCGCACGATGCCGACGGTCACCGCCAGCCCGGTGAGCCCCACCGCCAGGGACAGGCCCAGGGACGCGGCATCGCCCGGCGTCAGCAGCGTCGCGAGCATCACCAGCAGGTCGACGACGCCGGCCCACACCAGCCACCGCATCTGCCGGCGTCGCTCGCCGTGGGCCCGCCGGTGCCGGCCCAGGACCACCAGCAGCGGCACCACGACACCCAGCAGCGCGGCCGGGAAGGCCAGGTGCAGCAGGGGCAGCACCAGATCGGCCGGCAGCGGCAGGCTGGTCGGGTCGACGTCGATACGGCGGTAGACCGGCGGCAGCGACGTCCCCGCCCGGGCGTCGGCGATCTCCGCCGGCACGACGAGCAGCAGCAGCGGCAGCAGCGACGTCAGCGCCAGGCTGACCACCGACACCACCCGCCACCCACCGCGGGGCAGCCGCCCGTCGGGGTAGAGGAGCAGCAGCAAGGGCAGGCACAGCAGCAGCGACGCCCCCAGCCGTTGGACCACCCAGAAGGCGGCCGTGGCCAACGGCAGCACCGGCTCGTGCCAGAGCGCCCAGGTCAGCCAGGAGCCGGCCAGCCCGTCGACGGCCCACAGCAGCGCGGTGGCGGCGAGGACCCAGGACAGCGGGTTCCGGTGCGCCCGGCGCAGCAGCACGTGGGTGGGGACGACCAGCAGCACGCCGGGGAGCGCGATCAGCCAGCCCGGTCCGTTCTCCGTCGCGGCCCGGGCCGCGGGCGGGGTGACGAGGTCCAGCCCGACCGCGCCGGCCATGGCCAGCAGGCAGGTCGCCGGGACCACCCATGCGACGACGTGCACCCACCTCGGCTCGGCCCGCGGGGTGACCGCCGCGGCGTCCGGCTCAGCCGTCCGGGCCGCGGGGGCCGGTGCCGGGGTCCGGCCGGGCGCCGGGGGGTCGGCGTCCGTGGTCTGGCTGTGCACCTGCGGATCATCGCCGGTCCGGCGTCCCGACGGGGAGGGGCAGGTGTCCCGGTCGGCCCGGGACGGGGAACGGGACCTAGAACGGGGCGCTGCGCTCTGGGGGCCCGGGACGCCGTCCCGCGACGGTTCCTCCCGTCGCGGTGCACCGGGCACCGCCTGCAGCACGGAGGAGCTCCGATGTCGCTGAGCACCAACCCCGCCCCCGCCCGCACCGACCTGCCCGGCCCCGACCGGGCGACCACGCCGCCCTCGTCGACGATCTCCACACGGATGGTCCGAAGGGCCGGGGCAGGGGTCGCTGCCGGATCCGCGGCCTGGGCCGCCGGCATCCTGGCCTTCGGGCTCGACCCGGTCGACGGCTGGCAGGGCATCGCCTACGACCTGTCGTCGCTGGCGTTCCAGCTGGGCCTGGTCGCCCTGGTGACCGTCCAGCTGCGCACCGGCGCCATCGGCACCGGCCGCCTGGCCCGCGGCCTGCTGCACGCCGAGCACGTGCTGCTCGTGCTGGCGATCGCGTCCACGGTGACCTGGATGGTCACCTCGGAGGCCCAGCGCGAGGCGACGTGGTTCCTGCTGCTGGACTCCTGCTGGCCGTTGTCGATGATCGGCATGTTCGCCATCGGCATCCGGATCGCCATCGCCGGCCGGTGGCGGGGAGCGGCGCGGTTCTGGCCGCTCGGGGCGGAGAGCTGGGCGCCGGTGGTCATCCCGGTCAGCGCCGTGCTGCCCGACGTGGCCGGCCCGGTGGCGGCCGCGCACCTGCTCCTGGGGTACGCCGCCCTGGGCGTCGTCCTGGCCCGCCGGCCGGAGCTGACCGGCGCCGGCGACTGACCCGGCGCCGACGCGACAGCACCCCCGCCCCGTGCTCCCGGGCGGGGGTGCTGTCGCGTGGCGAGGTGGCTCAGCCCTCGGCGGGCTCGAGCCGGATGCTGACCGAGTTGATGCAGTACCGGTCGCCGGTCGGGGTCTGCGGCGCGTCGTCGAAGAGGTGGCCGAGGTGGCTGTGGCAAGTGCCGCAGAGCACCTCGGTGCGCACCATGCCGTAGCTGGTGTCCTCGCGGAGGACGACGTTGTCGGCGGCGGAGGGCTCGTAGAACGACGGCCAGCCGCAGTGCGAGTCGAACTTCGTCCCGGAGGTGAACAGCTCGGCGCCGCACGCCCGGCACGAGTAGGTGCCGACCGTCTTGGTGTCGACGTACTCACCGGTCCACGGCCGTTCGGTGCCCGCCTGGCGGAGGACGGCGTACTCCTCCGGCGACAGCTGGGCGCGCCACTCCTCGTCGCTCTTGACGACCTGGGGCTGGGCGGCGGGTGTGGTCGGCTGGGAGGCGGATGTGGTCATGGCTCCACGGTACGGCGGCCGCGCCACCGGCCACCCCGCCGAGTGACCCTCGTGCCCGGCCCTGGCCGGGACGGCGGACACTGGTCCGGTGACCCCGCCCGGCCCGCAGCAGCCCGATCCCCAGCAGCCCCTCTCCGACGTGTGGTTCACCCGTGACCTGCCGGTGCTCCGGGCGATCGTGCGGCTGCTGGACGAGCCACCGCACGGCAGCGCGCCCTACCTCGGCGCGGTGGTGCCGGCCAGCGGGCTGACCAAGCCGGAGGTGGTGTCGGCGGCCAACGCCCTGGTCGCGGCCGGCTACGTCGTGGCGCTCACCAACCACGCCGGTGACGTCGTCCGGTTCACCTCGGCGTCGGCGGAGGCGCGCCGGCTGGCGGGCCTGTGGCCGACGCCGCAGGGGGAGTGGGAGCGGCTGCGCGAGCAGCTGGAGGTCCGGGCGGCGAACGCACTGAGCGACGCGGAGCGGGAGCGCTGGCGCGCCCTGGCCGACGCCGCTGCCGCGATCCCGGCGCACGACGGGGCGCTGCTCATGCAGGCGCTGGTGGGCGGGTACGTGCCGCGGGCCCACTGAGCCCACCGGGAACAGCACAGCGCCCCCACCCGGCGTACCGGGTGGGGGCGCTGTCAGGTCTTCCAGGGGCCGCGATCAGCCCAGCGCTCTGAAGATCAGAGCGGGGTGACGTTCGCCGCCTGCGGGCCCTTCTGGCCCTGCTCGACGTCGAACGCGATGCGCTGGCCCTCGTCGAGCGAGCGGTACCCGCTGGTCTGGATGGCCGAGTAGTGGACGAAGACGTCCGGGCCGCCACCATCAGGGGTGGCGAAGCCGAACCCCTTCTCGGCGTTGAACCACTTCACTGTTCCTTCGGGCATTGCTCGCTCCTAGCTGCGGTGGTGCATCGGGGTCCTGCCAGTGCGCAGGGCCTTCCCGACAGACAGAACCCTAGCGGCTCCGGGCGCTCCGTGGGGGATCGAGCGCGGATTCGACGGCATCTCGTCGATCAGGACGCCGATCAGAGCAGCCGGCCGTCGTCCGCGGGGAAGGCGCGGGCGGTGCCGGACGCGGGCGTGTACGCGTTCACCGGGGGTGCCGGGGAGTCCCCGGCCGGCCGGTCGGCGGGCGACCAGGGCAGCGCCGGGCCCGCGGCGGGCAGCGCCCACCGGGCCGGGCGCCAGGACGGCACGCCGATCGGCGCCTGCTCGGCGGCCCAGCGCTCCTGGGCGAGCCGCGCCTGCTCCTCGCGGTGGGCGCGCACCCAGCGGCGCCAGCGGTGTCCGAGCAGGTCGGCGGCGACCAGCGCGCCGACGATCACCGCGACGGCCAGCATCGCGTCGGTGACCGCGGTCGCGACGTCCAGCGGGGTGAGCTCCGGCCAGCCGACGCTCTCCAGCTGGTGCCCGATGACCTCGATGACGACGTACAGCACGCCGTACACCAAGAACGAGACCCTCATCCCTTGCTCCCCGCCGATCGTCGCTGACCGGAAGGTCAACGGCAGCCCAGGTGCCCTCCGGGAGGCCCGGACGCACCCCCGCGGCCGCGGATCACCCGAAGGGGGGAGGAGGCGGGGGCAGCGGTCGGGGATCAGCGGTCGAGCAGCACCGCCAGCCGGCGGCTCACCCGGCTCGACAGCCGGGGGTGCTTCGGCTGCGGGGGTGGCGGGTGTTCGGCGGCCACCAGCCAGGTGAGCGCGTCGAGGGCGGCGTCCAGCAGCTCCTCCTCGCTGGGGGCGGCGACCGGCGCCGGGACGGACGGTTCGGCGGGCACCAGCAGTTCTGCGAGGTCCCCCACCACGTGGTGACCGGCCGCGGTGAGCTCGGCGACGAGGGTCGCCGAGCGTGCCGCGACCCAGGCGTGGTGCTCCGGCGGGAGGACGATGGCCGGGCCCGGGCGGAGCGCCAGCACGTCCGGGGCGAGCCGGCGGTTGACCCGCTCGGCGTAGACCGGCCACGGCACCCGGCCGTCCAGGCGGCTGTTCAGCAGGCGGAGCAGCTCGGCCTCGACCGCCCCCAGCGAGCTGTTCGCCGCCCGGGCGGGCGGCGGGACGGCGACGTCCGGTTCCACGCCCAGGATGGCGGCGAACCGGTGCCAGAGCTCGGTGGGCTCGCTGCCCCGCGGGGGCACCACCACCACGTGCACCCGGTCCGCGGGCAGGGTCCCGGCCCACCGCCGAAGCACGGCGGGGACGTCCTGGCGGTGCCAGAAGGCATCGCCGTACCACGTCCGCACGCCGGTGCGTTCGTCGGCGCTGGCCAGGAAGTCGGCGAAGGGCACCGCGTGCCGGTTCTTCAGATCCTCCTGCCAGACGGCGGGGAGCTGGCGGGCGAGGTCACGGGCGGTCACCACCAGGTGCACCTCCGCGGGCGCCAGGTCGGCAAGCGCGCGGGCGGCCACCTCCGCCGTGGCGTCGCCGAACAGCTCGTGGCTGAGGACGACCGTGCCCGGGGTGCGGCGGACTCGCCGGAGCAGCCGGTCCCAGCTCCCTTGCACGGCGGGATCGGGCCAGTCGTTGAACGCGGCGCCGCAGAGGTCCTGGCAGGCGAGGAAATGGGCCTCGGGGGCCCAGCCCGGGTAGCTGACACCGGACCGGGCGAGCGCAGGCCGGTTGTCCCACAGCAGCTGTTGCAGGTAGGTGGTGCCGCTCTTGGGCGTACCGAGGTGGAGGAGGACGCGGTCGGCCACGGGCTACCGCGTCCGGCGGTCGGCGGTCGTCATGCGGGCACGATCGCCTGGTGACCTGAGATGGGGCTGTGCGCGGCGGAGGTGCCCGCGGTGGGCGTGGGCCCGGCACGCTCAGGGGCGCCGGTAGAGCTCGGTGAGCAGCTCGATCGCGGCCGAGGTCGCCGAGGAGCAGCCGTCCGCCGAGCCCGGCCAGGCGCAGCGACCGGCGCCTACGGCCTGTCCATGAGCGTCCACCCGGTGCTCGCCGCGCTGGTCGGGCTGGTGGTGCTCGGCCAGGACCTCGGCTGGGACGTGTGGCTGGGCATCGCCGCGATCGTCGGCGCGAACGCCGGCAGCCGGCTGACCGTGGTCCGGCGGCGGGTCAGCTGAGCTGCGCGGCGACCATCGGGATCAGCGTCAGGTGCGGGTTGTTCCGCTCCAGCACCCCCAGTGCCCACTTGTTCGTGAACAGCGCCAGCAGCTCGCCGTCGGCGCGCGTCATGACCTCGACGTCGCGGGCCTTGGCCAGCTCGGGAGCGGACTCGGCGTCGGTGATCCGGGCGATCTGGTAGGGCAGCGGCTCCAGGGCGATGCGCGCGCCGAACTCGTGCTCCATGCGGTGCGCGGCCACCTCGAACTGCATCGGGCCGACGACGGCGAACACCGGGGC
The DNA here is from genome assembly GCF_054050955.1 of Modestobacter sp. SYSU DS0290. Classification (NCBI taxonomy): domain Bacteria; kingdom Bacillati; phylum Actinomycetota; class Actinomycetes; order Geodermatophilales; family Geodermatophilaceae; genus Modestobacter; species Modestobacter sp. SYSU DS0290. Next base: position 26,041 of record NZ_JBJHAI010000010.1, on the reverse strand, counting down.
GCCGTCCCCGCGGCGCTCGGAGACCAGCACCTGCACGACGCCCTCACCGCCGAGGGTGTCGATGCCCTTGCGGAACTGCTTGTACTTGCTGGTGTCCGCGGCCCGGACCACCGCGAAGTGCTCCGGGGCGAAGGTGGTCACCGGCGGGTAGCTGACCGGGTGGTCGGCGTAGAGCGTGTCGCCGATGCCCAGCGACGCCGCGTTGACCAGGCCGACGACGTCGCCGGGGTAGGCCGTCTCGATCGTCTCCCGCTCCCGGCCGAGCACCTGCTGGGCGTACTTGGTGGCGAAGGGGCGGCCCGTGCGCGCGTTGGTCACGACCATGCCGCGCTCGAACGTCCCCGAGCAGACCCGCAGGTAGGCCAGCCGGTCGCGGTGCCCGGAGTCCATGCCGGCCTGCACCTTGAACACGAAGCCGCTGAACGGGGCGTCGATCGGGTGCGGCTTGCCCTCGGCGTCGGGCCGGTCGGCCGGTGCCGGCGCCATCGTCACCAGCACGTCGAGCAGCTGGCCGACGCCGAAGTTGGAGACGGCGGAGGCGAACAGCACCGGGGTGGTGGCGTGGGCGAGGAACAGCTCCTGGTCGTGCACCTGGCCGGTCTCGGCCAGCAGCTCGGACTCCTCGACCGCGGTGGCCCAGGCGTCGCCCTCGCGCTGCAGCGCGTCGTCGGCGGAGAGGACCTCCTCGGGCGCGATGGTGGCGCCGCCGGCGGTGCGGGTGAAGTGCCGGTAGCTGCCGTCGCGGCGGTCCAGCACACCGCGGAAGTCCCCGGCGATGCCCACCGGCCAGGTCAGCGGCGTGGGGGTGAGCCCGGTGCGGTCGGCGATCTCGTCCATCAGGGCGAGGGCGTCCATGCCCGGCCGGTCCCACTTGTTCACCACGGTGATCACCGGGATGCCGCGGTGCTTGCACACCGCGAACAGCTTCATGGTCTGGGCCTCCAGGCCCTTGGCCGCGTCGACCAGCATCACCGCGGCGTCGACGGCGGTGAGCACCCGGTAGGTGTCCTCGGAGAAGTCCGCGTGGCCGGGGGTGTCCAGCAGGTTGATCACGGCCTTGTCCCCGCCGGCCGGGCCGTACTCGAACTGCAGCGCCGCCGAGGTGATGGAGATGCCGCGGTCGCGCTCCATGTCCATCCAGTCCGACACGGTGCCCCGGCGGCCGGCCTTGCCGTGCACGGCGCCGGCCTGCCCGATCACCCGGGCGTGCAGCGCCAGCGCCTCGGTCAGCGTCGACTTCCCGGCGTCCGGGTGGCTGATGACGGCGAAGGTCCGCCGCCGCCGCGCCTGCTCCAGCACTGCCTGCTCGCTCACGCTGCACTCCTCCTCGGCCGGGCATGCGTCGGCCAGGGAGGACGTGCGCCGGTGACCCGATGGTAGGCCGTGCGGACCGGCGCAGGAGCGGCGCTCCCGATCGGTGGGCGGCTACGCGGGCGCCGGCAGCCGCAGCCAGCCGGTGGACGGGGTGACCACGGCGGCCACGGGCTGGTCGTGCGGTTCGGCGGGCAGGTGGTCGACCAGTTCGTCGTCGAACACCAGGGCCACCAGCAGGGCATCGGGCCGGGCGTGCTGCAGCGCGCGGTCGTAGTACCCCCCACCGCGGCCGAGCCGGACGCCTGCCCGCGACACCGCGAGGGCCGGGACGACGACGACGTCGGCGGTGGCGAGCTCGGTCGGACCGAACCGGGGGCCCACCGGCTCGGACAGCCCGTACCGCCCCACGACGAGCTGGTCGGTGCGCACCGCCCACTGCAGCTGGCGGCCGACGGCGGGGACGACGGGCAGCAGCACCCGGGCGTCGAGCCGGTCCAGGGCGGCCGGCAGCAGCGGGGCGCCCGGCTCGACCGGTTCGGGGACGTAGGCGGCGACCGTGCCCGCACCCGCCAGCCCCGGCAGCAGCGCCTCGGTGATCGAGGCGGCGGCCGCGGTCCGCTCCTCGGCGGGGCGGGCCGCGCGACGGGCCAGCAGGCCGCGCCGGTAGGCGGCCTTGGCCAGCGCCTCGTCCTGGTGGTCCCCGCCCGAGGCGGCTGCCCACCCACCCGGCGAGGTCATCAGCGGGCGAGGCGCTCGCGGACCGCGGCCTCGACGGCGTCGGCCCGGCGGAGCAGCTCCTCGACCCGGTCCACGGACGCGCCCAGGTCGGCCCGGGCCGCCTCGTCGGTGATGCCCCGGAGGTTGACCTCGACGGCCAGCCGGGCGGTGGTCGCTGCCGCGCGGGCGGCGGCGGTGGCTGCGGCGACGTCGCTGACGACGTTCGGGTTGGCGATGGGCAGCAGCTGCTCGGCCAGCGGGAGGAGGGTGACGGCCGCCTCGATGACGTCGCGGGGCGGCTGGGCCGCCTGCAGCTGGGCCTCCCGGACGGCCGCGCGCCGCGACTCCTGCTGCTCCGGGGTGCCCTGGGGCAGCCGGTAGGCCTCCGTGACGCCGGTGAACGCGACCTCGTCGGCGGCCGCGGCCGCCAGGCAGCTGGCGCGGACGGCGTCGGCCTCCGCGATCACCCGCGTGACGACGTCGTGCTGCTCGGCGTACCGCTCGCCGGTGGTGAAGCGGCCGACCATGGCGACCAGCGACGCGGCCAGCGCCGCCTCGATCGCCGCGGTGGCGCCGGCGCCCGGCGCGGGCAGCCGGGCCGCGAGCTGGCCCAGGAAGTCACCCAGCGGCTGGACGTCGACCTCGGGGACCTCCGCCGACGTCGTCATGCGGTCACTGTGCCAGCCATCCGCCCGCCCAGCGACTCGTCGGCGGGCCTCAGGCGGTCGGGCTCTTCCTCGCCCGGCTGGGCTGCACCCGCGTCGGCTCGCCGGGCATCTTCGGGTAGTCCGGGGGATAGGGCAGCTCGCCCAGCCCGAGGTCGCGCTCCTGCCGGTCGGCCAGCTCGATCAGTGGCGTGAGGTCGAAGGCGTGGTCGGCCAGCCCGGCGTGCTTGTCCCCGACCGCAGCGAACCGCGCCGGCATGGTCAGCACGTCGAAGTCGAACGGGGAGACGTCGGGCAGCTCGTCCCAGTCGACGGGGGCGGAGACCGGCGCGTGCGGCTTGGGCCGGATGGAGTAGGCGGATGCGATCGTGCGGTCCCGGGCCATCTGGTTGTAGTCGATGAAGATCTTCTCGCCGCGCTCCTCCTTCCACCAGTTCATCGTCACGCGGTCGGGGATGCGCCGTTCCAGCTCCCGGCCGAAGGCGATGACCGCGCGGCGCACCTCGGGGAAGGTCCAGCGCGGCAGGATCGGCACGTAGACGTGCACCCCGCGGCCCCCGGAGGTCTTCGGCCAGCCCTCCATGCCGAACTCGTGCAGCAGCTCGCGGACGTGCGGGGCGACCCACACCGCGTCGGCGAAGTCGGTGCCCGGCTGGGGGTCCAGGTCGATCCGGATCTGGTCGGGGGACTCGACGTCGCTCCGGGACACCGGCCAGGGGTGGAAGGTCAGCGTGCCCAGGTTCGCGCACCAGGCGACGACCGCGACCGAGTCCGGGGCGATCTCGTCGGCGCTCCGCCCGCTGGGGAAGGTGATGTGCGCGGTCGGCACCCAGTCGGGGGCGTTCTTCGGCACCCGCTTCTGGTAGAACGCGTCGCCGGTGTTGTCGACCCGGGTGGAGATCCGGGCGCCCTCGAAGACGCCGCCGGGCCAGCGCTCCAGCGTCGTCGGCCGGTCGCGCAGCGCGAAGAGGATGCCCTCCCCGACGGAGACGAAGTACTGGACGACGTCGATCTTGCGGATGCCCAAGGCGCCGAAGTACGGCTTCTCCGGGTTGCTCACCCGGACCTCGTGCCCGTCGACCTCCAGGACCACGGCGTCCTTGCTGCTGGCCATCGGGCTCCGTCCGGTCACCTGGTCTGGGTCGTCCTCCGGCTGGCCAGCTTCGGGCCCGGCGGCCAGCAGCGCAAGATCAGGGGGCGCAGGTGATCCCCTCGGGGGGCGCGACCAGGTCGATCAGGTAGGCGTTGACCGCCTGGGTCACGCACTCGGTCTTGGGGTAGGCGGTGTGCCCGCTGCCCTCCCAGGTCAGCAGGGTGCTGTTGGCCAGCTCGGCGGCCATGTCCACGGCGCCCTGGGGCGGTGTCACCGGGTCGCCCTGGGTGCCGATCACCATGATCGGCGCGCTGCCCTCGGCGTCCCGCTCCGGCAGCGGCGTGGTCGGGGCGTCCCAGGCCGAGCAGGTGTAGAGCCCCAGTGCGGCGTCCGCGCCGAAGAGCGGGAACCGGGCGTTCCAGTCGGCGGCCAGCGCCGAGACCTCCTCGGTGCCGAACTGCTCCTGGCCGTCGGCGCAGCTGATCGCCAGGTTGGCGTCGACGACGTTGCTGTAGCTGCCGTCGTCGCTGCGGCCGGTGTAGGTGTCGGCCAGGGTGAGGATGCCGGCGGCGTCGCCGTCGCGTGCGGCGGCGAGCGACTGGGCCAGCTGCGGCCACGCGCTGGGCTGGTACAGCGCGGAGCGGACGCCGTTGAGCACCAGGCCCGCGGTGGCCTGGCGGGTCTCGCCCTCCCGCGAGCTGGGGACGGGGGTGGCGGCCGCCTGGTCCAGCAGGGCGTTGAGCGCGCCCCGCGGGTCGTCGCCCAGCGGGCACCCGCTGATCAGGCTCGTGCAGTTGGCGGCGAACGCGTCGAAGGCGGTCTCGAAGCCGGCGGCCTGCGCCTCGGCCCGCTCCTGGGCGGTGGCGTCGGGGTCGACCGCGCCGTCCAGGGCCAGGGCGCGCACCCGGTCGGGGAACAGCTCGGCGTAGGTCGAGCCCAGCGTGGTCCCGTAGGAGTAGCCGAGGAAGCTCAGCTGCTCGTCGCCGAGGGACTGCCGCACCAGGTCCAGGTCCCGGGCCGTGTCGACGGTGTTGAACGCGCCCAGCGCTTCGCCGTACTCCTCGCTGCAGGCGGCGGCGACCTCGTCGACCCGGTCGAACGTGGCCGTCAGGGACGGCTCGTCCAGCGCCCGCGGGTTGCTGGCGAACAGGGCGTCCTTCTGCTCGTCGGTGATGCACTCCACCGGGGTGGAGAGCCCCACCCCGCGCGGGTCGACGCCGACGATGTCGAACCGGTTGAGGATCTCCGGCGGCAGGGTCAGCGCCGCCTGGATGGCCGCGTCGCTGGCCGAGATGCCCGGCCCACCGGGGTTGACCACCAGCGAGCCGATCCGGTCGGTCTGACCGGCGGCTGCGGCGCGCACCAGGAACAGCTGCAGGTCGCCGCCGTCGAGGTCGTCGTAGTCGGCCGGCACGGTGGTCGTGCCGCACTCGAAGAGCAGCTCGCGGTCCGAGCCGGGGCGGCCGGCGATGATCTGGTCGATGTCGGCGTCGCAGTCGGTCCACTCGATCGGCTGGGCCTCGGGCTCCGCGGGCGCGGTGGGAGAGCTGCTGGCCTGCTCCGAGTCCTCGCCGGAGGAGGTGCAGCCGGTCAGCGCCACGGCGGCGGCGAGGAGGGCCCCGCCCAGGGCGGCGAGCGGTCGGCGGTGCGCGTCCATGATCGTCCAGCGTAGGAGGCGATCGCGGAGGTGGCAGCCGCAACCACCGTGGGGAACACCTCAGCTGTGCGGCAGCTGAGGCCCCGGCCCGGACGGCGTCAGCCGCCGAGGACCTCGCCCAGGTCGTAGCGGACCGGGACCTCGAGCTGGTCGTAGGTGCAGGAGCGCGCATCCCGGTCGGTGCGCCAGCGCTGGAAGTGCCCGGTGTGCCGCAGCCGGCTGCCCTCCAGCTGGTCGTACTTGATCTCCACCACCAGCTCCGGGCGCAGCGGCACCCAGGAGAGGTCCTTGCCGGCGTTCCAGCGGCTGGTCGCGCCGGGCATCCGGTGCTCGCCCTCGCCGTCGGGCCCTGCTGCCGATGTCGAGGCATTGGCCCAGTCCTGCCACGGGTGGCCGTCGAGGGCCTGGGCGCGGTAGGGGGCGAGCTCCTCGACCAGCTCGGCGCGGCGCTTCATGGTGAAGGAGGCGGCGACGCCGATGTGCTGCAGCGTGCCGGCGTCGTCGTAGAGGCCCAGCAGCAGCGAGCCGACGACCGGGCCGCTCTTGTGCCAGCGGAACCCGGCGACCACGCAGTCGGCCGTGCGCACGTGCTTGACCTTGGTCATCACCCGCTGGTCGGGGGAGTAGGGCTGGTCGCCCCGCTTGGCGACGACGCCGTCCAGGCCGGCACCCTCGAACTCGGAGAACCAGCGCCGGCCCGTGTCGGCGTCGGTGGTGATGGTGCTGACGTACACCGGTGCCCGGGCGGCGGCCAGCGCCTCCCGCAGGCGGGCCTGGCGTTGCGCGAACGGGGTCTCCAGCAGGGACTCGTCGCCGAGGGCGAGCAGGTCGAAGGCGACGAAGGACGCCGGGGTCTCGGCGGCCAGCCGGTCGACCCGGGAGGCGGCGGGGTGGATCCGCTGGAGCAGCGACTCGAAGTCCAGCCGGTCGCCGCGGGGGACGACGATCTCGCCGTCGACCACGCACCGCTCGGGCAGCTGGGCCTTCGCCGCCGCGACGACGTCGGGGAAGTAGCGGGTGAGGGGGCGCTCGTTGCGGCTGCCCAGCTCGACCTCGTCGCCGTCGCGGAAGACGATGCAGCGGAACCCGTCCCACTTGGGCTCGTAGAACCAGTTCGCGCCGGTGGGCAGCGCGGCCGCGGGCTTGGCGAGCATCGGCTTGACCGGGGGCAGCACGGGCAGGTCCATGCCGGCCAGTCAAGCAGCCCGGAGCGGTCGGGGAGCGGACCGATCCCGGCGTGCTCCGAGCTCGTCCAGCGGGGCAGTGGATCGGCCGCCCGCGGGACAGCAGCGCACACGTCGACGCCCTCCCGGGACGACACCGGCCACCGCTGAGTCGCCGTCGAGCCGGCGATGACCTCCCGTCCCTGACGACGGGGCAGCTGGCCGGGCGCGCCACGTCGACATGGCGTGGTGGCGACATGGCGTGGTGGCGACATGGCGTGGTGGCGACATGGCGTGGTGGCGACATGGCGGCACCGACCTGCGGCTCAGAAGGGCGGCGGTTCGTCGGCCGGTTGCGATCGCGGTGGCGGCTGAAGGACCCCCGTGCCCTCGGCCACTGGCGAGCTCGCGTCGGGACCCTGCACGGGGGCCGAATCGGGTGGTCGCGCGCCGGGTGACTCGGGTTCCCTTGGTCGGAGGCCGGGTGGTCGGGTGGTGCGGGTGACCCCGCTCGGGGTGGTGACGGTGAGGGTGCCGTCGGGGGCCATGGCGAATCGCCAGCCGGGGGCGAAGGTCTTGAGCCGGTGGTGGCTGCGGCACAGGCAGCAGAGGTTGGTGCAGTCGGTGGCGCCGCCGCAGGCGTGGGGGATGACGTGGTCGAGGTCGGCCCAGCCGACGCGTTGGCCGCAGTTGGGGAACCGGCAGCGTCGGTCGCGAGTGGTGACGAAGGCGTGCTGCCGCTCGGTGGGCTCGTACCGCTCGGTGGGTGGCGGCGGCCCGAGCACCGGGCAGTCGCAGGGTGCGCCGTCGTCGCTGTCGGGCCCGGTGTCGCCATCGCGCCCTGAGTCGGCGCCGTCGCCATCCCGTTCGGCGCCGCCGCGCCCGCCGGTGCAGTTGTCGCCTGCGGTGTCGCGGTGGTCGGGGCAGCCGCGCTTCGCGAGCCGGGCGAGTTCGGCCGGCGTCACGGTGGCGAGCAGTTCGCCGTCGAGGCCGGTGATCGCGTAGCTGAGCGTGCCGCCGTCGGGTGCGGTGAGGCCGAGGGCGCCGACCCGGGCCAGGAGGTCGCGCAGGTGGGCGGCGGTGATCGGCAGCCCGTTCACCTCACCCGGGGTGACCCCGCCTTCCAGGGCCTCCAGCGCCGCGGTGACCGTCAGGTTCGCGGTGAGCAGCGGCAGGCCGTTGTCGGCGGGGCGGAGGATCAGCGCCGCGGCCACGAGGGTGCGCAGCTGACCGATGGGCCGGGGGTCCCCGTCGGCCTTGAGCATCCGGGCCAGCTGGTCGAGCAGGTCGTGGGCCTGGGCGGCCTGATCGGCGGGCAGGTCCACCGCCAGCACCGCCCGCCCATCCGAGGCAGACGGGTACACGTGCACGTCAGCGGTCTTCTCCGCCCCGGCCCGCGCCTCTCCCGCGGCGTCGGCGTCCAGTTGCAGCACGAGTTCGGTGGCACGCTTCTTCACCGCCGACACCGACAAGTCGGCCGCCTCTTGGAGCAGCGCCTCCTCTACCCGCCCCGCCACCTCGGCGGGAGTGGACTTCAGCGCGTCGGCCAGCTGCTGCGCCCGCCGCTCGTCCAGCTCCCCGGCCCGCAGCGCGGCGAAGGTGGCCGGGAGCTTGTCCCGCCACACCAGCGCCCGGGTGAGCCGGATCGCCGCCGTCCCCCGCCCCACGTTGAGCACCGTGGCCAGCTCGGCGGTGAAGAACTCGCTGATCTCACCCTCGCCCGGCTGCGCCGTCCAACCTGCCCGGCGGGCACCCGGGTGGTCCGGTGCCGGATCCGCCGACCCGGGACGATCAGCGGCCAAGGCCAGGATCAGCTCCGCCTCGTGCGCGGTGTCCTGCGCGCGGCGCCGCTGCACCCGCTGCAGCTCCTCGGCCAGCCCCTCGTCGGTCAGCCAGGCAGCGGGCAGCCGGGAGGGCTCGACGGGGTGCTCGAGAGTCCAGTCCACCACCAGCCCCTCGACCACGCTCGAACCACGCCTCCGCGACATGACTCGAACATACGTTCGAGGTACGACAGTTCCGGCAGGTCGGTCAAGCGGTGGTCGCACCGTGGTTCCGTCCGTCCGACCGTTGATCCGCACCAGGATGGGGCTCGGCGGACGCAGGGTCGCGCCACCTGCGGCGGCTGGTCGCGAGATCAGCGCAGCGCGTAGCGGGTGAAGAGGACGCCCTCCTCGGTGAGCGCCTGGAGCAGCTCGGCGCGCACGGTCCCCGGCAGCGCGTGCGGCACCAGCCCGGGCCCGCCGCCGACCAGCAGCGGGGAGATCGACAGGTCCAGCTCGTCGACCGCCCCGGCGGTCAGCGCGGCCTGCACCAGCGCCGGGCCGCCCTCGCAGACCAGCTGCACCAGCCCTCGCTCGGCCAGGGCGTCCAGCGCCGCGGGCAGGTCGACGTCGTCGTCGCCGCAGACCAGCACGTCCACCCCGGCGCCGGCGAGCGCGACCCGGCGCGCGGGGTCGGCCGCGGCGCAGGTGACCAGCACCGTGGGCGCCACGGCGTCGGTCACCAGCTGGTCGTCCGGGCGGAGCGACGCCCGCCGTGACACGACCACCACCGGCATCACCGCCTCGCGTCCCAGCGTGGTGCGCAGCCGGCCGACGGCGGAGTCGGGCAGCACCGGGCGGTACCCCTCGGCCGCCGCCGTCCCGGCCCCGACGAGCACGGCGTCCGCCAGCGCCCGCAGCGTGCGGAACACCCGGCGGTCGCCGTCGGAGCCCAGCGGCCCGCTGCGCCCGTCGACGCTGATCGCGCCGTCCAGCGAGGCGATGAAGTCGATGCGCAGGTGCCGGCCCGGCGCGACACGGTAGGCGTCGGCCAGGCCGGCGGGGTCGCGGGGGAGCTCGCGCACCGTCAGCGGGTGCTGACCACGGCCGCGCTCTCGGCGGGCACGGTCACCGTCTCCCCGTCCAACCGGGGGGCGTCGCCGGTGGTGAACAGCACCTCGCCGGCCGGGGCGTCGAGCTCGACCCGCCGCTCCTCGCCCGACAGGTTGGCCACCACGCGCAGCGAGCCGCGCTCGACGACCAGCCAGCGCTCCTCGTCGTCCCAGGTGACGCCGGTCGCGGACAGGTCGGGGTCGAGCAGCTCGGGGTGCTGCTTGCGCAGCGCCAGCAGGGTCTTGTGCAGGGCGAGCAGCCGGGCGTGCGGCTCGCGCTCGAGCTCGGACCAGTCCAGCTTGGAGCGGGTGAAGGTCTCCGGGTCCTGCGGGTCGGGGACGACGGCGGCGTCCCAGCCGTGCGCGGCGAACTCACCGATCCGGCCCTCGGCGGTGGCCTTGCCGAGCTCCGGCTCCGGGTGGCTGGTGAAGAACTGCCACGGGGTCGAGGCGCCCCACTCCTCGCCCATGAAGAGCATCGGGGTGAACGGGCTGGTCAGCACCAGGGTGGCGCCGACGGCGAGCAGGCCGGGGGAGAGGGAGGCGGAGATCCGGTCGCCGACGGCGCGGTTGCCGATCTGGTCGTGGTCCTGCAGGTAGCCGAGGAACTTCCAGCCCGGCAGCCGGGTGGTGTCGACCGGCCGGCCGTGGTGCCGACGGCGGAAGCTCGACCAGTCGCCGGCGTGGAAGTAGGCGCCGGTGAGCACGCGGGCCAGACCCTCGAGGCCGGCGTCGGCGAAGTCGGCGTAGTAGCCCTGCGCCTCACCGGTCAGCTGGGTGTGCAGCGAGTGGTGGAAGTCGTCGCTCCACTGCGCGTCGATGCCCGTGCCGCCGGCCACCCGCGGGGTCACCAGCCGGGGGTCGTTGAGGTCGCTCTCGGCGATCAGCGTGAGCGGGCGGCCCAGCGCGACCGACAGCTTCTCGGTCTCGATCGCCATCTCCTCGAGCACGTGCGTGGCGCGCTCGTCGACCAGCGCGTGCACGGCGTCCAGCCGCAGCCCGTCGACGTGCATGTCGCGCAGCCACATCTGCACGTTGTCCAGGATGTACCGGCGCACCTCGTCGGAGTCGGGGCCGGACAGGTTGATCGAGTTGCCCCAGGTGTTCGCGCCCCCCTCGGCGAAGATCGGGAAGAACTCCGGCAGGTAGTTCCCCGACGGGCCGAGGTGGTTGTAGACGACGTCCTGGATGACGCCGAGCCCGCGCTGGTGGCAGGCGTCGACGAACCGCTGGTAGGCGGCCGGACCGCCGTAGGTCTCCTGCACGGCGTACCAGGCGACGCCGTCGTAACCCCAGTTGTGCGTGCCGTTGAAGGCGTTCACCGGGAGCGCCTCGACGAAGTCGACGCCGAGGTCGACCAGGTGGCCGAGCCGGTCGATGGCGGCGTCCAGCGTGCCCTCGGGGGTGAACGTGCCGACGTGCATCTCGTAGACGACGCCCCCGGCGAGCGGCCGGCCGGTCCACGCGGCGTCGCCCCAGGAGTACGTGGCGGGGTCGAAGCGGCGGGAGAGCCCGTGCACCCCGTCGGGCTGCCGGCGGGAGCGCGGGTCCGGACGGGGCGTCTCGGTGTCGTCCAGCAGGAACCCGTAGTCGCTCTCGGGCTCCGCGGGCACGGTGGCGCGCCACCAGCCCTCGTCGTCGCGCTGCATGTCGTGCACCTGGCCGTCGACCTGCAGGCGCACCCGCTCGGGCAGCGGGGCCCAGACGGAGAACTCGACGGGCTCGGACATGCGGGGGCCTCCTGAGGGGGCGGGGTGTTCGGCCGGCTGGCTGCCCGATCATGCCCGCCCGGCGGCCGGTCAACCGTGCCGCGCGACACCCGCCGGAGCCGGGGGGGGGGGGGGGGGGCCCCCCCCCCCCCCCCCCCCCCCCCCCCCCCCACCCGGGGCGTCAGCTGGTCTCGGCGATCTGCCGGACGAACGCGGTGGCGCGTTCGCGCAGACCGGCGACCCGCTCGGCGACCAGCTGCTCGCTGATCGCCTCGACGCCGTCGCCCGCCTCCGAGCTGGTCGGTGGCCGGCGGACGTTAGCCGAGCAGGAGAAGTCCTCGCAGACGAGCGTGCCCAGCGTGTTGCCCGCACGGCCGGAGGCGCCGCCGCGACGGGCCACGTACAGCGTGGCGCGCACCGACGACAGGTCGCGGCACCAGGCGCACAGCGCCTTCCGGCGGACGCCGCTCGCCGGCGCGGCACCGGCGCGCAGCAGGACGCCGGTCGGTTCGCCGGCCAGCTCCAGCACCGCGTAGGCCGCCAGCGGGGCCTTGCGGTCGTGCCAGCCCAGGTAGTCCAGGCGGTCCCAGGGCACCGCGTCGAGGTCGGGGAGGACGGCCGAGCCGGCCTCACGGCGGCTGGCGTTCACGAAGGACGTGCGGATCTGCTTCTCGGTCAGGGGGTTCATGCGGATTCGGCTCCAGGCGAGTGGGCCGCACCGCCGGGCCGCCGTCACTGCGGACAGCGCGGCGCCGGGCGGGCGGGGAGAACGGGACGCTGCCGCGCCCACGCCCGCAGGACCGCTCGCCGCGGACACGTCACCGCTGGACGGGACGTGCTGGGAGGAGGGTCAGGGGCGCCGGACGCGGGTCCGGCTCGCGGTCGGGCAGGCCAGCACGGCCACCTCACTCCCCGCGGCCACGCTGCGCACGCGTCCACCTCTCGTCCCGGTCGGTCGCCTGATGACGGCCGGTCGACGGTACGCCCCGCCGGATCGTCCGCCCAGCGGATTTCCGCGGGCAGCCGGCGGGGCCGGTGCCGAGGCGGCAGGGCGCCTGTGCCCTCGTGGCGCCGGCTCACTCGGTCCGGGCGGAGCGCTCCTCCTCGGCCCGCACCTCGGCACGGTGCGTGCGCAGCGCGTTCAGCACGGCCCGGTTGACCACCGAGTACAGCAGGAAGAAGAAGCCGCGGCGATCAGCACGAGGTACAGGGCGAGCGCCGAGAACTGCAGCATGAGGCGGGAGGCTAGCCGACCTCCGGCGCGCGCCCGTTCAGCCGGCGCTCCCCCGCGCTGGCGGTGAGCTGACGCGCGGGAGCGACCGGGCGGTCTCGTCCTCGGGGTCGTCGACGTCCGGTGGCCCGATGCCGTCGGACTCGGCCCCGCGGTCGGTGGTCGTCCTGCCGCCGCCGGGGGGAGAGCCCCAGTCTGGGTTCCGCACCCACTCGCGCAGCGCCAGGACCAACCACAGGACGGCGCCCACGACGACCAGCGTGACGCAGAGCCAAATGCCCGGGTTGACGAACCACGGGACTGCGTTGCGGCCTCCCGGGCACGGGGTGGAGAAGGGATGCGAGAACAGGCCCTCGGCCGGGGTGGTCAACCCGGTACCGCCATCCGCCCGGACCCTGCTGCACTTCTGTGCCGCGGGCACGTGGATGAACGGCGAGCTCAGCCAACCCACGACGCCCAGGACCGGCAGCGGGAGCAGTGAGATGAGGGCGAGCAGGCCCCACGGCTCGCTCCGGCGCCACATCGGCGGACCTCCGGGCCCAGCTCGGCGGGCGCTCATCGCGCGCACTGTAACGACGCGTGCACCGCACGGTCGGGGATCCGGGACTGCGCGTGTCGCCTCGGTCCGGGTCAGCCGGCGCTGAGTTCGGGCGCCGTGGTGACGGCGGCGTCGTAGCGGTCCAGCAGGACCGCGGCGATCCGCTCGTCGGGCAGCAACGGTGCCGTGACGGAATCGGCGCCGGCGCCCTGGAGCTTGTCGTGGAAGTGTCCCGGCGCAAGCAGGTAGGCCGCCACGACCACCCGTTCCGCGCCGGCCTTGCGGGCGGCGGCGACGGCGTCCGGCACCGTCGGCTGGGCCGCCGAGCCGTAGCCGGTGGTGACCGGCCCGGCCCAGTCGCGCTGCAGCAGGTCGGCGGTGCTCTCCACGTCGGCGACCGAGCGGGCGTCGCTGGACCCGGCGGCGGCCAGCACGATCGCCGTCAGCGGGTCACCGGAGTCGGTGCCCGCCTCGCGCAGCCGGTCGGTGAGGACGGCGGCCAGCCGCGGGTCCGGGCCGAGTGGCCGGGCCGCGACCGCCTGCGGGTGCGCCTCGACCGCGCCGGCGATGTCCACGTGCACGTGGTAGCCGCCGGACAGCAGCAGCGGGACGACGACCGCCGGGGTGCCGTCGTCGCCCAGCCCGCGCACCACGTCGACGACGGTCGGTGGCTGGACGTCGACGAACGCCGCCGTCGTGCGGGTGCCGGGACGCTCCGCCCGCGCCGCCAGGGCCAGCTCGGCGATGAGCCGCCGTCCGGTGGGGTTGCGGGTGCCGTGCGCGCAGGCGACGAGCACCGGCTGCGAGTGCGCGCTCATGTGCCTCTCCCGGGGTTCGGATGGGTGCTTCGTGGCGCAAGCGCGCTCAGAGGGCGCGGGTGACGCCGCCGTCGACGGCGAGCATCGTGCCGGTGACGTAGGACGCGGCGGGGGAGAGGGCGAAGGCGGCGACCCGGCCGAACTCCTCCGGCCGCCCCACCCGGCGCAGCGGGATCGAGGCCTCGGTGCGGGCGCGGGCCGCCGCGGGGTCGCCGGAGGCGGCCTCGATCTCGGTGACCCGATCGGTGGCGATGGTGCCCGGCAGCAGGCCGAACACCCGGATCCCGCGCGGGCCGAGCTCGTCGGCGAGCGCCTTCGCGGTCATCGCCAGGCCCGGCCGCAGCCCGTTGGAGATCGCCAGGTGGCCGATCGGCTGGCGCACCGACGTCGACAGCACGAAGCCGATCGCCGCGCCCTCGGCCAGGTGCGGCACGAGCGCGCGGACCAGCCGCAGCGGGCCGAGCAGCACGCCGTCCACGGCCGCGCGCCACGCGTCCTCGCCGACGTCGAGCACCGAGCCGGGAGGTGGCCCGCCGACCGAGATCAGCGCGCCGTCGACCCGGCCCAGCCGGTCCAGCGCCGCGCCGACCAGCGACTCGGCGGTGTCCGGCCGGGCCAGGTCGGCCGGGACGCCGAACGCCGCCGGCCCTCCACCCAGGGAGGACACGGCGGCGTCCACGGAGTCGGCGCTCCGGCCACTGATCAGCACCCGGGCGCCGTCGTCGACCAGGGCCCGGGCGGTCGCGAACCCCAGCCCCCGGCTCGCGCCGGTGAGCAGGAGCCCGCGGCCGCCCAGCCCCAGGTCCATGCGGGGCTCAGCTCTCGCGCAGCGACCGCAGCACGTACTGCATGATCCCGCCGTTGCGGTAGTAGTTCGCCTCACCGGGGGTGTCGATGCGCACCCGGGCGTCGAACTGCACGTCGCCGGCCTGCACCTTCACCGTGCGGGGGATCGAGCCGTCGTTCAGCTCGGTGATCCCGGTGATGGTGAACTCCTCGTCCCCGGTCAGGCCGAGGGACTCCCGGTCGGTGCCTTCGGGGAACTGCAGCGGCAGGACGCCCATGCCGATCAGGTTCGACCGGTGGATGCGCTCGTAGCTCTCGGCGATGACCGCCTTGACGCCCAGCAGCGCCGTCCCCTTGGCCGCCCAGTCACGGGAGGAACCGGAGCCGTACTCCTTGCCGGCCAGCACGACCAGCGGGATGCCCTGGGCCTGGTAGGCCTGCGACGCCTCGTAGATCGACGTGGTCTCGCCGGTCAGGTGGTTCTTGGTGACGCCGCCCTCGGTGCCCGGCACCAGCTGGTTGCGCAGCCGGATGTTGGCGAAGGTGCCGCGGATCATCACCTCGTGGTTGCCGCGCCGGGACCCGTAGGAGTTGAAGTCGCGGCGGGAGATGCCGTGCTCCTGCAGGTACTTCCCGGCCGGGCTGTCGGCCTTGATCGAGCCGGCCGGCGAGATGTGGTCGGTGGTCACCGAGTCGCCCAGCACGGCGAGCGTGCGAGCACCGGTGATGTCCTGCACCGGGGCGGGCTCGGCGGGCATGCCGTCGAAGTACGGGGGCTTCCGGACGTAGGTGCTCTCCGCGTCCCAGGCGAAGGTGTCACCGGTCGGCGTGGGCAGGTTCTGCCACTGCTCGGTGCCGGCGAACACGTCCTGGTAGCTGTCGCCGAACTGCTCGGCCGACACCGACGCGTCGATGACCCGCTGCACCTCGTGCGGCGAGGGCCAGATGTCGCGCAGGTAGACGTCCTGCCCGTCGGTGCCCTTGCCCAGCGGCTCCGTCGTCAGGTCCAGGTCCATCGTCCCGGCGAGCGCGTAGGCGATCACCAGCGGCGGGGACGCCAGGTAGTTCATCTTGACGTCGGGGTTGATCCGGCCCTCGAAGTTGCGGTTGCCCGAGAGCACCGAGACGACGGCGAGGTCGGCCTCGTTGACCGCCTTGCTGACCGGCTCGGGCAGCGGGCCGGAGTTGCCGATGCAGGTGGTGCAGCCGTAGCCGACCAGGTAGAAGCCGAGCTTCTCCAGGTACGGGGTGAGCTGCGCCTTCTCGTAGTAGTCGGTGACGACCTTCGACCCGGGGGCCAGCGTCGTCTTCACCCACGGCTTGGTGGTCAGGCCCAGCTCGACGGCCTTCTTGGCCAGCAGCGCGGCGCCGATCATGACCGACGGGTTCGACGTGTTGGTGCAGGAGGTGATCGCGGCGATCACCACGTGCCCGTGGTCGACGAAGGTCTCGGTGCCGTCCTCCATCACGACCTTGGTCGGCTTGCTCGGCCGGTCGGGGAGGACGTCGTCGGCCACGAACGGGTGCGGCTTGCCCTGCTCGGTGCTGTCCGACCCCGGAGCCGGCGGGTCGCTGGCCGGGAACGACTCGGCCGAGGCCTCGTCGGCGGGGGAGACCACGCCGTAGGGCTGCTCGTTGGACGGGACGCCGGGCTTGCGGTCCTCGCCGCCCACCTCGTCGTCGGCCACGTAGGCCGGCAGCGCCTCGCGCCACGCCTCCTTGGCGTCGGTCATCGCGACCCGGTCCTGCGGGCGCTTCGGCCCGGCGATCGAGGGGACGACGGTGGCGAGGTCCAGCTCCAGGTACTCGGAGAAGACCGGCTCGCGGGAGTCGTCGTGCCACAGGCCCTGGGTCTTGGCGTAGGCCTCGACCAGCGCGATCTGCTCCGGCGAGCGGCCGGTCAGCTTCAGGTAGGTGATCGTCTCGCCGTCGATCGGGAAGATCGCCGCCGTCGAGCCGAACTCCGGGCTCATGTTGCCGATCGTGGCGCGGTTGGCCAGCGGGACGGCGGAGACGCCGGCGCCGTAGAACTCGACGAACTTCCCGACCACGCCGTGCTGGCGCAGCATCTCGGTGATCGTGAGCACGAGGTCGGTGGCGGTGGCGCCGTCGGGCAGCTCACCGGTCAGCTTGAAGCCGACGACGCGGGGGATGAGCATCGAGACCGGCTGGCCGAGCATCGCGGCCTCGGCCTCGATGCCACCGACGCCCCAGCCCAGCACACCCAGGCCGTTGACCATCGTGGTGTGCGAGTCGGTGCCCACGCACGTGTCGGGGTAGGCGAGGACGCGGTCACCCTCGGGACGGGGGAAGACCACGCGGGCCAGGTGCTCGATGTTGACCTGGTGCACGATGCCGGTGCCCGGGGGGACGACCTTGAAGTCGTCGAAGGCGCCCTGGCCCCAGCGGAGGAACTGGTAGCGCTCGCCGTTGCGCTGGTACTCGATCTCGACGTTGCGGTCGAAGGACTCCGGGGTGCCGAAGACGTCGGCGATGACGGAGTGGTCGATGACCAGCTCGGCCGGAGCCAACGGGTTGATCTTGTTCGGGTCGCCGCCCAGGTCGGCCATCGCCTCGCGCATGGTGGCGAGGTCGACGATGCACGGCACGCCGGTGAAGTCCTGCATCACCACGCGGGCCGGGGTGAACTGGATCTCCTGGTCGGGCTCCGCGTTCGGGTCCCAGTTGGCCAGGGCGCGGATGTGGTCGGCGGTGATGTTCGCGCCGTCCTCGGTGCGGAGGAGGTTCTCCAGCAGGACCTTCAGGCTGAAGGGCAGCTTCTCGCTGCCCTCCACCGCGTCGAGCCGGAAGATGTCGTACTCGGTGCCGTCGACGTCGAGTGTCGAGCGGGCCCCGAAGCTGTCCTTGCTGGCTGCCACTGCTTGCGCCTCACCCTCGCTGGTCCTGCGCGCGTTGTACTGCGCCTCGATGTGCCACCCGTCATCTTCCCAGGCCCTCGCAGCGGATGCGGACCAAGGCCACCCTTTCCTCACCCTCGGTGAGGGGTGCGGGCCGCCTCGGGCCTCTAGGCTGGCACGGCATGACCGTCCCCGAGCCGCTCCCGGACTGGCTGACCGGCGCGCGGCGGATCTGCGTGCTCACCGGCGCCGGCGTCTCCACCGACAGCGGCATCCCCGACTACCGGGGGCCCGACGGCGTCTGGACGCGGGATCCCGACGCGGAGAAGCTGGTCACGCTCTCGTACTACCTGGCCGACCCGGCGATCCGCCGCCGCTCCTGGCTGATGCGCCGGGACCTCGCGGCCGCCGACGTCCGGCCCAACGCCGGGCACGCGGCCCTGGCCGACCTGGCGCGGCAGGGCCGGCTGCGGGCGCTGCTGACCCAGAACATCGACGGCCTGCACCAGGCGGCCGGGTCCACCGGGGTGCTCGAGCTGCACGGCACCGTGCACGAGGTGGTGTGCACCGCCTGCGGCGCGCGGACGCCGACGCCGGAGGTGCTCGCCCGGCTCGACGCCGGGGACGCCGACCCGGCCTGCCTCCGGTGCGGAGGCGTGCTGAAGACGGCGACGGTCTACTTCGGTGAGGCGCTGGACGCCGGCGTCATCGATGCCGCCGCGCAGGCGGCCGCGGACTGCGACGTGTTCCTGGCCGTGGGCACCTCGCTGGGGGTGCACCCCGCGGCCGGGCTGGTGGAGGTGGCCGCCGCGCACGGCGCCCGGGTGGTCATCGTGAACGCCCAGCCGACGCCCTACGACGGTCTCGCCGACCTCGTCGTCCGGGAGCCGATCGGCAGGGCGTTGCCGCGGTTGCTGGCCGGCTGACCCGGCGCCGGGTGGTCCTGACTCGTCGTCCCGTCCTGGTCCGCCCCGTCCTGGCTCACCGTGGTCGCTCCTGGCTCAGCACAGACGGTGAGCCAGGAGCAACCACGATCAGCTGACCTGATCCCGGGCGGAGGCGGCCGGGGCGTGCGCTCAGATGAGGTCGGGCTCCATGGTGCGGCGCACGGTGCGCGGGTCGACGGTGCTCACCGACGGGGCACCGAGCGCCCGGCTGATCCCGCGGGCGGTGGCGGCGAGCACCGGGATGAGGGCGTGGCTCTTCACCGCCTCGCGCTGCACCGTCACCCCGAGGGAGGCCACCACCTCGTCGCCCGGGCCACGGACCGGCACGGCCAGGGCCAGCGCCCCGGCGGGCGGCAGCTGGTTCTCCGCGATCGCCACCCCGGTCCGCCGCACCTCGGCGAGCACCCGGCGCAGCTTGTCGACGTCGGTGATGGTGTTGGCGGTGAACCGGCGCAGCGGGGTGGCGAGCACCTCGCGCTGGACCTCCGGGTCGGCGTAGGCCAGCAGCACCTGGCCGGTGCCGGTGGCGTGCAGCGGCCAGCGCCCGCCCAGCCGGGAGAGCACCCGGATCGCGCCGCGGGCGCGCAGCGCCTCCACGTAGACGACGTCGTGGCCGTCGCGCACCGCCAGGTGGATGTTGGCCCGGGTGGCGTGGTGCAGGTCGTCGAGGAAGGGCAGCGCGAGCTCGCGCAGCTGCAGCCCCTGCGGCGCCAGGGCACCCAGCTCGAGCAGGCGCAGGCCGATGGCGTAGCGGCCGTCGGGGCCGCGCTCCAGGGCGCCCCACTGGCGCAGCTCGCCGACCAGGCGATGGGTGGTGGTCAGCGACAGCCCGGTGCGGCGGCTGATGTCGGACAGCGACAGGGAGGCGTGCTCCGGGCCGAAGGCGGCGAGCACCGCGAGGGTGCGGCCGGCCGCGGTGGCCGGTGAGGAGGGGGCGGTGCCCCCTGGGGTGGCGCCGGTCGCGGACTTCCGGCTGGGGCGGTCGGGGCGGGGCGCCCCGTCGGTGGCGGTCGAGTGCAGCGGCATCGTTGCCGGCATGTCGTCCTCCTGGCTCGGACCGGGGTGGGCAGACCGGCGGTGGCTGGTGAAGTCGATCACAAATCTCCGGTCGTCCCAGGGTGCTTGTCAAGCACCGCGGATCGGACGGCGCTTCCGCCCGGGGGAAGCGATCTCGCTCCGCCGACGGCGCCCGGACCACGATCATCCACAGAGCTGAGGTGACCCCGGTCACCCACCAGTCCGCGGCCCGTCCGGCCGTCCCGACGTCCTCGGGACCGCCGGCGGAGCTCCACCCGAGGAGGACCGTCCGATGTCCCGTCAGAGGCAGCAGCGCCGCCGCCCCGTCCCGTGCCCCGTCTGGGTCAGGGAGGCGTGATGGCGACCCTCGCCGACGTCCTGGACCCGACCGGCCTGACCGCGGTCCGGGTGGCCAGCAGCTCGCTCGCGCCCCGCCGCGCCGACCTCGCCGGCGCCCGCATCGGGCTGCTGGAGAACACCAAGCACAACGCCGCCCTGCTGCTGGACGAGATCGCCGGCCACCTGGAGCGCGAGCGGGGCGCGACCACCGTGCTGCGCCGCACCAAGACCGCGTTCGCGCTGCCGATGCCCGCCGAGCTGCTCGAGGAGCTCACCCGCGAGTGCGACGTCGTCCTGGTCGGCGTCGGGGACTGCGGGTCGTGCAGCGCCTCGGCCGTCGCCGACGGGATCGTCCTGGAGCGGGCCGGCGTGCCGGCGGCGGTCATCTGCTCTGACGCCTTCACCGCCACCGCGAGCGGGATGGCCGAGGTGCAGGGCGACCCCGACTACGCCTACCTGACCACGCCGCACCCGGTCGCGATCCTCACCCCGGACGCGGTCGCCGAGCGGGCCGCCGGTCTCGTGCCGGCCGTCGTCGCCACCGTCACCGCCGCGCAGGGCGCCGCGGTGCTGCGCGAGCGCGCCTCGTGACCGCGGTCGAGTCCCGCCCCGCCGTCGACGCCGACCCGGACGCCGCGCGGCTGGCGATCGAGCACTGCTACGAGCAGGGCTGGTCCGACGGGCTGCCCCTGGTGCCGGCCACCCGGACGCTGGTCGACGAGTTCCTCGCCACCGTCGACCGGGCGCCCGACGAGGTGATCGGGGAGCTGCCGCACCTGCACCGCACGGTCACCGTCGAGCTGGCCGCGATCAACGCGGCGATGGCCGGCTGCCGGCCGGAGTACTTCCCGGTGGTGCTCGCCGCCTGGGCGGCGATCCAGCGCGACCGGTCGGCCACCGGCGGCGGCTGGCAGAGCACCAGCGGCCCCTCGCCGCTGCTGGTGGTCAACGGGCCGGTCCGCGCCGAGCTCGGGATCAACTCCGCCGGCGGGGTGTTCGGGCCCGGCTTCCGGGCGAACTCGACCATCCCGCGGGCGCTCGGGCTCATGGTCCGCAACGCCTTCGGCGTCGTGCCGCACGGGTTCGAGCAGGCGACCCAGGGGCTGCCCGGGCGCTGGCAGGTCTGCCTGGGGGAGAACGAGGAGGAGAGCCCCTGGGAGCCGATGTCGGTCGAGGGCGGCGTGCCCGCCGGCACCAGCGCGGTCTCCGCGATGCTCACCCGCACCGTCGAGTACGTCGACAACCGGCACACCGCCGACCCCGAGCAGCTGCTCGCCGACTTCGCCGACACCCTCTCCCGCAGCGGGGCGCTGATCTTCGCGCACGCCCCCGCCGGGATCGTCTTCTGCCCCGAGCACGCCCAGCTGCTCGCCGGCGCCGGGATGAGCCGCGCCGACGTCCGCGCCTGGCTGGTCGAGCGGTGCGGCCGCACCAAGGCCGACCTCGCCCGGGTCGGCAAGGACGGCGTGGGCGACAACGGCGTCCGCTTCGCCGACGGCACCACCGACCCCGAGGCCTTCGACCCCCTCTTCGCCGCCGCCGGACCCGAGGTCCTGCCCATCGCCGTCGCCGGTGCCCGCAACGCGGGCATCTCGATGGTCGTCCGGGTCTTCTCCGGGTGGTCGGCCAGCTCGGTACCGGTCGTCGGCACCACCACCGCACCAGGGAGCAGCTCGTGACCCAGCCCGACCCGTTGCAGGACCCGTTCGGCGCCGCCGGCGACCGCTGGATGACCGGCCGCACCGCGCTGGTCACCGGTGGCGGCCAGACCAGCACCGAGCAGCCCGGCGTCGGCTTCGCGATCAGCCGGGTGCTCGCCGCGCACGGTGCCCGGATCGCCGTCCTGGACCGGGACGCCGCGGCGGCCCAGCGCACCGTCGACCGGATCACCGCCGACGGCGGGGAGGCGGTGGTCGTCGTCGCCGACCTGCTGGACGACGACGACTGCCGCCGTGCCGTGGAGGAGACGGTGGCCGCGTTCGGCGCGGTCGACACCCTGGTGAACAACGTGGCCGTCGGCGACCGCGCCGGCGTCTTCGAGGTGACCCCCGAGCGGTTCCACCAGCTGATGGACCTCAACCTGACCACCGCCTGGCAGATGACCCGGCACGCCGCGCCCCGGATCCCGCGCGGCGGGGCGATCGTGAACATCAGCTCCGTCGGGGTGCGCGCCCGCGGCCCGGCGATGGTCTACAACCTGGCCAAGGCCGGGCTGGAGAACCTCACCGTCGGCGCCGCGAACACCCTGGGCGACCAGGGGGTGCGGGTCAACTGCGTGCAGGTCGGCGCGATCTGGGGCGCCTTCGCCGCGGCCAACATGAGCGAGGACATGCGCGAGATCCGCAAGGGCTTCTCCGCGCTGGGCACCGAGGGCACCCCCTGGGACATCGCCCAGGCCGTGCTGTTCCTGGCCAGCGACCACGCCCGCTGGGTCTCCGGGCAGATCCTCTCGGTCGACGGCGGCCCCGCCGTCGGCAAGCCGCCCCGGCCGCGCGCGCCCGAGGTGCCGGCGACCGTCACCCCCGAGGCCGTGCCGGTGGCGCAGGCGTGAGCGCCGACCGGGTCGCCCTGGTCACCGGCTGCGGCAAGCCGGACGGGATGGGCCAGGCCATCGCCCGCCGGCTCGCCGCCTCCGGGCACGCCGTCGTCGTCACCGACCTGCAGCCGGCCGGCGTGCCCAACGCCCGGCAGGAGCAGCGCGGCGCCGGCTGGGGCGGGGTGGAGGCGCTGGCCGCGGAGATCACCGCCGCCGGCGGGGACGCCCTCGCCGTGCTCGGCGACGTCAGCGACCCCGACGACGCCGCGGCCATGGTGGCCGCGGCGGTCGACCGGCACGGCCGGCTCGACGTCCTGGTCAACAACGCGGCCGCCCCGCAGGGCCCCGACCGGGCCGACGTCGCCGACGTGCCCATCGAGGTGTTCGACCGGGTTCTCGCGGTCAACCTGCGCGGCCCCTGGCTGATGAGCTCCGCCGCGGTACCGGTCATGCGCGCGCAGCGCTCGGGCCGGATCGTGAACATCTCCTCGATGGCGGGGCTGACCGCCGCCCCGTTCTCCGGCGCCTACTCCGCCTCCAAGGCCGGGGTGATCGGGCTGACCCGCGCGCTGGCGATGGACCTGGGGCCGTGGGGGATCACCGTCAACGCGCTGTGCCCCGGGCTGGTCGGCACCAGCCGCGCCTTCCTCTCGGCCTCGCCGGACGTCGACGAAGCGGCGCTGCTCGAGCAGCGCGGCCGCAACATCCCGGTCGGCCGCACCGGGCAGGCCGAGGACATCGCGGCCGCCGTCGCCTTCCTCGCCTCGCCCGAGGCCGGCTACATCACCGCCCAGGCGATCCCCATCGACGGCGGCGGGATGACGCCGTTCCCGCTGCGCCGCCCCGAGCCGGCCGTCGCCGGCAGCTGACCCCCTGGAGGCACCCGTGTCCCTCTTCGACGACATCGTCGACCCCACCCGCGGCCCCGCCGGCAGCGTCAAGGGCCGGACGACGCTCGCCGCCCGCCCCGGTGACCTCGCCGGACTGCGCGTCGGGCTGCTGGTGAACACCAAGCGCAACGCCGAGGCGTTCGTGCAGGAGGTCGCCGCGCTGCTGGAGTCCCAGCACGGCGCCCGCATCGCGATCCAGCGCACGAAGCCGAGCATCGTGCACCCGGCGCCGGAGGAGATGCTCGCCGAGCTGCGGGCCGAGGCCGACGTCGTCGTCGTGGGGGTGGGCGACTGCGGCTCGTGCAGCGCCTCCGCCGTCGCCGACGGGCTGCAGCTGGAGGCCGCCGGCATCCCCGCCGTCGTGCTGGTCAGCGACGCCTTCCGGGTCAGCGCCGACGCGATGGCCGCGCTGCAGGGCACCGCCGGCTACGAGTACGTGACCACTCCGCACCCGGTGGCCAGCCTGTCCCGCGAGGGCGTGCGCGCCCGCGCCGAGCGCGCCGTCCCGGAGATCGTCACCCTGCTCACCCGCCCGGTCGTGGCGGCCGCGTCGTGACCGCCGCCCCGGAGGCCCCCGCCGGCCTGCAGGTCGTGCGGCAGGCGATCGAGCACTGCTACGCCCAGGGCTGGAGCGACGGCCTGCCCGTCGTGCCGGCCACCTCCGCCGACGTCGCGGAGTTCCTCGCCACCGTCGACCGGGACCCCGATGAGGTGATCGGCGCCCAGGAGCACCTGGACCGCCGGGTCACCGTCGCCCAGGCCGCGGTCAACGCGGTGATGGCCGGCTGCCTGCCCGCGTACTTCCCGCTGGTGCTCGCCGCCTGGGAGGCGGTCCGCGAGGAGCCGTCGTCCCGCGGTGGCGCCTGGCAGTCGACCAGCGGACCGGCGCCGCTGCTGGTGGTCAACGGGCCGATCCGCACCGAGCTGGGCGTCAACTGCGCCGGCGGCGTGCTGGGCCCGGGCTTCCGGGCCAACGCCACCGTCGCCCGGGCGCTCGGGCTGCTGGTGCGCAACGGGTACGGGATCAAGCCGCAGGAGCTGGAGCAGGCCACCCAGGGGGTGCCCGGCCGCTGGACGCTGTGCGTCGGGGAGAACGAGGAGCTCTCCCCGTGGGAGCCGTTCAGCGTCGCCGGCGGCGTGCCGGCCGGCACCTCCGCGGTGTCGGCGATGCTCATCCGGGACGTCGAGTACGTCGACAACCGGCACACCGAGGACGTCGAGGCGCTGCTGCGCGACTTCGCCGACACCCTCGCCCGCACCGGCGCCTACCTGGGCATGAAGCACTCCACCGGCGGGCTGCTGCTGGGGCCCGAGCACGCGCAGGTGCTCGCCGCCGCCGGGTACTCGCGGGCCGACGTCCAGCAGTGGCTCTTCGAGCGCGCCGTCCGCCCGCAGGCCGACCTGGTCGCCGCCGGCAAGGAGTCGCACGACGTCGACCCCGGCCCGGACCCGATGCCGATGCTGCCCTCGCCGGCGGAGATCCCGATCATCGTCGCCGGCGCGGCCAACGCGGCCATCTCCGCGGTCTTCCGCCCCTTCGGCTGGGCCACCTGGTCCGGCCGGTCCGTCCCCGTCCCCGTCCCCGTGTCCTGCCCGAGCCCCAGCCGTACCGAGGAGAGCGCCCCGTGACCGTCGACGAGAAGCAACTGGACCAGCTGCGGCAGACGCTGCAGGCCGACGACTACCGGCTCGACGTCGACGTGGCCGGCGACCGGGCCGACGTCCGGATCGTCGCCGGGCCGGACGCCTGCGAGGAGTGCCTGGTACCCAAGCCGCTCATGCAGCAGATGCTGGCCCCCGTGCTCGGTGTCGACCCGGCCAGCATCGAGCTCACCTACCCGGTCGACGGGCACTGAGCGTGGAGGTCAGCCTCGAGGGCAAGGTCGCGCTGGTCACCGGCGTCGGGCCGAACATCGGCAGCGGCATCGCGCTGGCGTTGTCCCGGTACGGCGCGAAGGTGGCGTGCAACGACGTCAACGACGACGTCATCAAGACCGCGATGGCCCGGATCGAGCGCAACGGCGGGGAGGCGATGGCCGCTCCCGGCGACGTCACCGACGAGGCCGCGGTGCAGGGGTACGTCGACGCCGTCCTGGCGCGGTGGGGCCGGATCGACATCCTGGTCAACAACGCCGCGATGCTCGGCGGCAAGGGCGTGCTCGACGAGGACGCCGGCACCTTCGAGCGGTCGATCAAGGTCTCCGGGCTCGGCTACTTCCTGAACACCAAGATCGTCGGCCGGGCGATGGCCGAGCGCGGCATCCGCGGGTCGATCGTGTGCATCTCCTCCTCCAACGGCTGGAACGGCTCGGCCGGGGTGATCGCCTACGCGTTCAACAAGGGCGGGGTGAACAACTTCGTCCGCGCCGCCGCGATGGACCTCGCGCCCTACGGCATCCGGGTCAACAGCTACACGCCGACCGCGCCGACCATCGACAACCCGGAGCTGCTCGCCGAGCTGGCCGCGCGGGGCATCCCCGCCGACATGCTCAACGCCGGCCGCAAGGGCGGCGGCGGTGGTGGCCTCGGCGGCGGCGCGGGGGAGGAGCCGTGGCGTCGTCCGGCGCGGTGGACCGGGGAGCGGCCGCCGCTGGTGCCGATGGGCAGCACCGGCACGCCGACCGACATCGGCCACGCCGTCGCCTGGCTGTGCTCGGACTACGCGCGGCTGATCACCGGCACCGACCTGGTCGTCGACGGGGGCGCGCGGGCGAAGAACTTCGCCTACTTCCCGGCCGACCCCGAGGAGCTCGCCGGCCCGGTCCCGCTCATCCCGCTGGACCAGACCCCCGCCGGCTGACCTGCCGCAGCCCGCGGGCGCACGACGGGGCGGGGGGGGGGGGGGGGGGGGGGGGGGGGGGGGGGGCGGGGGGGCGGGCGGGGCGGCG